>JANLRK010000023.1:0-5704 GCA_031361585.1 Pirellula sp.
GGAAGAAGGCATTGTTGAAACGAATATTAAAACGGCCGGTGAGGCCCTACGACCAAGTAAGTTCCTCACCGACCTCTCCAATTCTCCGACGCACGGTCTGCGCGTTGGAGGGATGGCTCCTAGTTTAACGCAGACCGAGGAACGGGAACAATCCATGAAACGTTTACGCAAACAATTGCCTTGGACTGCAACACGCCCGCAGAACAAAAATGAACGACCCCTTCGAATGGAGCAATTGGAAGCGAGGGCATTGCTCGCAGCCGTTGCTGCACCGGCAGGACTAGTAAGTTGGTGGCAGGCAAATGGAAACGGTGCAGACGTCATGGGATTGAATAACGCCACTCTCTACAACGGAGCAACTTACGCTGCAGGTGAGGTCGGACAAGCGTTTAAGTTCGATGGCGTGAACGATCGAGCACAAGTCGCAGATTCTGCTAGCTTGAAGCTGACAGCGTCAATGACGATCGAAGGCTGGATCAAGGTTAGTGCGTTCCCAACTAGCGGTAGCAGCGTTATTTGTTCCCGCGGAGATGACAATGGCTTTTCTTATATTCTCAGCACTGAAACCGATTCGACACTGAGCTTTACTGTAAGTCCACAAGTAAACAACGGGTCAACCCTTAGAACTCCGATTGGTTCCGGCACGCTTGTCCATGTTGCGTCAACGCTTGATGATTCGACAGGTTTAATGAGTCTATACGTGAACGGAGTTTTGGCTTCGCAAACAACAACCGATGTAAGAGCCAAAGGAGACTTGCAACTCGCAGGCCACCCCGGCATTGGCATAGGCAATACCGGTGGATTTCCCGGTACAAACGCAAACCAGCCGTTTAATGGGCTAATCGACGAGCTCTCAGTGTACAGCAGAGCCTTGACACCCGGCGAAGTGCTAGGAATCTTCAAAGCTGGTAACGATGGAAAGGTATTTAGCCCCATTGCGGTAAGTGGTCCATCGGTCATCGAGGGCTCTGGCGGAACAACTTCCATCATGGACCTTACAATTCAGCGAACCGGCAGCCTAAGCGGCTCGCTGTCAGTAGCCTACGCAACTGCTGACGATTCGGCTAACGCGGGCATTGATTATGTTGCCACATCGGGAGCTGTCACTTTCGCTGACGGTGAAGCGACCAAGACCGTGCAAGTAATTGTAAATGGCGATAACACTGGAGAGTCCAACGAAACGTTCCGATTGATTGTCACTCCGAATGGTGGCACAGCCGTGATGGGTGTAGCAACAATCCTAAATGATGACGCAGTCGTCTCTATCAACAACACTTCCGCCACGGAAGGTGACTCGACAATCCGCTACTTCGACGACTTCGTGCCGACTCAAAAGCAACTTACACCGAGGCTTACTGCTTTTGGAGCGGATGGAAACCTTTACGTAACAAGCCGATTCACAAATGATGTTCAAAAATACGATGGTAAGACGGGGGCCTTTTTAGGTGCCATTATCCCTAGTGGCAGTCACGGTCTTTGGGCGCCGTGGGCGCTTGTTTTCGGACCGGACGGAAACCTTTACGTAGGTGGCCAGCTATCCAATAATGTGCTTCGTTATAACATGACAACCGGTGCCATTGATGAGTTTTTGCCAAGCACTGCTGGAGTGATAACTCCGGTTGATATGGTGTTCGACTCTGCTGGAAATCTTCTAATCAGTTCAAGCTCTGGATCAAGCGTCGTGCGCTTTCAGGGACCGAATAGCGGCTCGCCCGGTGCGTCTTTGCCTGCACCCGGCCAATCTGGAGCAGTGTTTATTCCCCAGGGTGTTGGAGGTCTCAACAGCGCATCGGGACTGACATTCGGCCCGGATGGAAATCTCTATGTTGGTAGCTTTAATACGAATTCTATTTTACGGTACAACGGATCTACAGGAGCGTACATTGACACCTTCGTCACACCAGGATCGGGAGGACTAGGAATGCCCAACGACCTCTCGTTCAGACCTGACGGTTTCCTCTATGTTTCTAGCCAACTCACTTATGCTGTCTATCGTTATAACGCGACAACTGGGGCTTTCGTAAGTGATGTAATTCCAAATGGAGGCGGCAACGGCGGCCTCTCGTGGGATTCAAATGGCAACCTATATGCTACGCGCCGCAATAATAACAACAATATGCAGCAGAGTATTGTTCGTTACGGTGCCGCTTCTCAAGAAGCGTTCACGATCACGCTCGACCATGCAAGCGCGATCCCTGTTACAGTAAGTTACTCCACAGCGGATGGCTCTGCGATAGCAGGAAATGACTACTGGGCCGTAACATCCGGCACAGTCTACTTCGCACCCGGCGAAACTTCTAAGACGATTCTGATTCAGACGATCGACGACACAACAACAGAGCTGACTGAGACATTTGCCGTCAACTTGTCGAATGCTGTTGGGGCGACGATCGACGTTGGTCAAGGCATCGGGTCCATCATCGATAACGATCCGTACACTAAATTCTATGTTGTGAACGACGCGTCCACCGATCGGACTTATGAATACGGTGAGACGGGTGCCTCCGTCGAAAACTATCCGTTGGCTGGTGGAAATACTGCGCCGCGCGGTGCCGCAAGCACAGCGGCAGGGACGAAAGTTTGGGTCGTTGACGCGAACAAAAGCGTCTATGCCTACGATACAAGCGGAGCTTTACAAGGCTCGTGGTTGGCTGGTGGACTGCAGTCAACAGCTCAACTCGAAGGGATCGCTACTAACGGACTTGATGTTTGGCTGGTCGACAATAAGACCGATAAAGTCTATCGCTATGCCAACGCCGCGGCGCTGACCAATGGCAGTCCTCTCGCGACGAGCAGCTTCAGCTTGAACAGCGGTAATACTTCACCCAAAGACATCGTCACCAATGGCAACTATCTATGGGTGGTCAATGACAGCTCTACCGACAAAGTGTTCAAGTACACCATCGGTGGCACCTACGTTGGTAGCTGGACGATCTCCACATCCGGTGCCTCCAGTCCGACTGGAATCACGCTGGATCCATCCAACCCATCCGCCATTTGGATCGTCGATAGTGGCACTGCCAAAGTCTATCAATACGATAATGCTGCCGGACTAACATCGGGTAGCAAGTCAGCAAATTCCAATTGGGCACTTGCGGCAGGCAACACCAACCCACAGGGAATCGCCGATCCACCACCGCCGGCGGCATTCGGTTCGATCGGTAAAACATCGGATTTGCAATCGCCATTTGTCGGAGCCGCACCTATGCCATTTTTCGGCGGAGCGGCCTCCAATGTTGGTTCTGTTTCCTTGCAACAAGTTCAAGCGAAGGTTCGTTCGACAGACGAATTCATGAGTGTCCTTGGACTTGCGTTTGAACAGCCAAAGGCTTCAATCAGCGTTGGCCGAAGTACGGATGTTGCGTCGACCAAATCGATCGATAATAGTGCGGGCATCGACGCCCAAATCCAAGATCACGATATTGATGATTTGATCGGCCTAGTGGCTGATGACCTTTGCAGATAAACAGCATCCGACACGGCCTCATTGGTCGTTACCACCGCGTAGCCGATGTAGCATACATCGGCCGCGTGGCGGACGCTACCGTATCCTACAGCGACTTGCCAACTGACACTTTATAGAAGGTTTTAGGGACCTTTCAAGCCAAAACCAAATCAATTAAGAAGAACACGACCGTTGCGAAGACAATCACCAAAGAATCGAGGCTAGCCGGCAAGAAGCTAAGCCCGATCGACGCTGCGATCCAGATCCTCGGCAAATCTAAAGAACCAATGAACTGCAAAACGAGGTCGAAACGATGCAGCTCCAAGGCTTGTGGAGTACGCTGACTTAGATAGATTTTGAGCAGAAAATGTTTGTAATGGACTTATCGAAAATTAAATAAATGCGAAATGCAAAATTACTCATTGCACCGTTTGAGATTAGCTTTTGCTGTGGTCAAAGCGCTTTCGTGCCAAGCTAGACGGAGTACTCACGACCATCAACCTTCATCCAGCCCAGTCTTCCCCATGTCCCCATCCAAATGTTGCAGCAAAGTGAAGATCGCAGATTTAGTTTCGTTCGCTGGTCTTTACTTACTCGATTGGAGTTCAAAGTGAAAAAACGTACTTGCATGTGTTTGTTCTTCATAATGCTAATAGCGACATCTAAGACCGTATTGGGAGATATAGTTCTTCGATACAAGTTCGACGAGGGACTGGATGGGCAAGTCGCGGCTTCGCCAAGTTCGATCATCGATAGTTCAGGCAATGGTTTTCACGGAACCCCATTTGGCGGGCCAATATACCGCCAACTCGGCACAATTAAGGCCATGCAATTCGACGGGCAAAACGATCGAATCTTCGTTCCTGACGCTCCGAAGCTGGCCATTACCACAAACCTAGTTCTCGAAACTACCTTGCGTCTTGATTCGTTAACAGGTTCGATTCAACAGATCGTATTTTATGGCGACGATCGCGCGGGATTAGACCCATATCAGCTTTCCCTCTTATCCGATGGTCGAATCCAATTCAGGATTTTGAGGGGCACCGGCGGCGTGGCGAATGTCGCAGCGGTAGTTTCTCCGACACCCATCGCGATCGGACAATTTCATCACATCGTGGGATCATTGGATGATTTGAACAGCTTAATGACGCTCCACATTGACGGACAGTTAGTCAGCTCAATTTTGACAGATATTCGTCCCTTGGGTGTGTTGGATCCGACACTTAATCCCGGAATTGGGATTGGCAGCCGGCAAACTGGCGGAGCAGATTTCTTTCATGGATTGATCGACGAAGTTACTATTTATGATTCCTTAATCGCAGTCCCTGAGCCCGCTTCGTCGACAATGCTTTTGATGGCGATCGCTATGATGGCAAGTCGTAAGTTTCTTTCAACTAAGCGCAAGCGAGGTATTTGACTATCAATTGAAGCGTGCACAAGGTCGAACAGTTGATAGCAGGTAAAATAAGTAGGCAGGAATGATGAACAGCTTCAATTAAATGCTGTTGGCGATCTCCTCAGCTGCTGACCGAAGGCTGACGACATGCCAGCCACGGAAATGATGCTAAGCATTACTGACCGCATTTCAAATCTCTCTAAGGTCCGAGGTTAGTTCTCGATTGGCATTCGTTGTTGTATCTGATTGAACAACTGAAGGCAAAATGCAGTTGGCGTACAGGAGTTATGCCGCTAGCCCAAAATCGCAAGCGGCATCAAACAATCGCATTTTCCGTAATTGAGTTGCCTCCGGTGTCCGAAATCGAAAGAGTCTCGAACACATAAAATTGCCGATATGCAAATATCCCAGTGATTTCATGCTTTCGCAAACAGAGAACTTTACGTATTCAGGTTGCTTTCGGGGAGCTGATATTAAAACGCGGAAATAACCCGCCACACTAGTTAACAAAGTTAGCCGAGAGCATCCACTCCCGGCTTTCTTCGTTTTTACCCAATATTTTCATTGGTCTGGCAAATCTGGCCGGATTTAGAGAGCGCTCTCTGTTTTTTCTCCGATCGCCTTTTTGAGACGCTTTCCGTCCCGAATCGGACGAACTCTCAGACTCTCAATCCGGCCAAAAGGTTTATTTAACAGCTTTAGCGTGCTTCGGTGTCCGAAAGCAACCTAAATACTGAAAGGCGTTTTGGTTAACAGCAAAGTAGGCGTACGCCTGGCAATTCGTTGGTCGGCGCATGTTCGCATGCGATGCGTAGAGAAGATTTCCAAATCCATCGAAAGCGGAAAGATCCGAACATCGCACA
>JANLRK010000040.1:0-7876 GCA_031361585.1 Pirellula sp.
CTACTGGAACGCCGAGCTCTACGAAAAACTATATAAAGGTTTCTTTCGATTCTGGAAAGAAAAGGGAGTCGAGCTTAATGCCCCAAGATTCCCGCTCGTAGCTCTCCTATTCGAGACTCAAGCGGATTACATACAGTTCGCGACCAAGGAATTCGCTGGGGCTCAGAATACCATCGGTTATTATCATCAATCGACCAATCGTCTGGCCTCTTACGATCTGACTGGTATCCAAGGCTTGATCCCCCCCAAAGCACAAGTCATGCGAACGGAGCTTATCAATCAAATCGTCTCCCGACCTGAGGGCGAACGACTGATTGCTACGATCATTCACGAGGTATGCCATCAGTTGTCCTTCAATAGTGGACTTCAGGTACGGTTGGGTGACAACCCGCTCTGGGTGAGTGAAGGGCTAGCCACCTTTTTCGAGACCCCCGATTTATCGAGTCAGAACGGTTGGGGCGGCATCGGGAAGCTAAACAAACACAATTACGTCAATCTTGCCAACTACCTTCCGTCGCGCACGAACGAATCGCTCGAGTTGTTGCTGTTGGATGACAATCGGTTGCGAAATGGCGACACGATGGCTTCCTCGTATGCAGAGGCATGGGGGCTTACGTACTATCTCCTAAAGAGTAAACCTAAACAGTTTGCAAGTTATCTGGAGAGTCTTCGAAAAAAGCCTCCAGGTAGCCGTTCGAACCCCAAAGAACGTATCGAGCTCTTTCGCGAGTGCTTTGGTGAGGACCTAAAGAAAATTGACCGAGACTTCATCCGGCTCATGCAAAACCAAAACCTTCGTTAGGTCGATGTCACGCCGCTTTCTTGTTGGATAGATCGCTTTGGTTCAGCTTGTTGTACAGGGTCTTGAGACTGATGCCTAGTTCTTCGGCAGCCGCAGGCTTGTTGCCTTGGTGGCGTTGAATCGCTTCATGAACCGCGAGCAACTCCAGCTCTCGGAGGCTCAAAGGATTCGCGACGGGGCTAGATGACTTTATGTCGCGCTTGATCAAGTCTCGCTTGATCTTCTTGTCGACAAAGTGGCGTGGCAAGTGTTCCGGCAGAATGGGCGGTTTGTCGCACAAGATGGTCGCATGCTCGACGACGTTGGCTAATTCTCTGACATTTCCCGGCCAGGGATGCTGTTTGAAAATAGCCATCGTTTCGTCTGCGAATATACCGTCGATCAAAGCATGTTCCGGTCGATGGCGCAAATACAGGTGGCGAGCTAATGGCAGGACGTCTTCCATGCGGTCGCGCAGGGCTGGCACATGAATTTCAAACGCATTGATTCGAAACATCAAATCTTCGCGAAAAGCTCCCGATTCCACCATGGTCTCCAGATCGCGGTGCGTTGCGCAGACGACACGAACATCGACATGAAACGTCTGGTTGTCGCCGACACGACGAATATCACCGCTTTCTAGGACTCTCAGAAGTTTTGCCTGCATGGCCAATGGCAACTCGCCAATCTCGTCCAAGAAAATGGTGCCGCTACTAGCTACTTCAAAGAGCCCGTCGCGTTGAGAATCGGCGCCGGTGAATGCGCCTTTCTTATGTCCGAACAGTTCGCTTTCTATCAGGTTCTCAGGAAGCGCACCGCAGTTGACGGCCACAAACGCTTTTCCGCACCTTGAGCTCTGATCATGTAGTGCCCTCGCGACCAATTCTTTGCCGCAACCTGTTTCACCCCGGATGAGCACCGTGCTTTGAGTGCGTGCGACTTTGCCAATCAACGTTAGGACTTCCTGCATGGCATTCGAATTGCCAATGAGCTTTAGCGAACTCGACTGAGACGATTCGGATTGTTGTTCAATGGCAGCGGAGTGTCGTTTGAGTTCACGCCGGGCAGCCACCCTTTGCAACAACGACTGCAACTCAGACAACCGACAGGGCTTGCTCAGGTAGTCGATGACACCAAACCTCAGGGCCGCTACGGCGGATTCCAGCGACTGCTTGCCCGTCAAAACGATGCACTCGGTTTTAGGTGAAAGCGTTGCAGCTCGCTCGATGACTTGGATACCATTCATTCCCGGCATGTCCAAATCGACGATCAAGCAGTCGAACGTTTCTCGCTCGAGAGCCGCCACAGCCGTATATCCATCCGGACAAACGGTGACGCGGTGACCCAAATGGGGCAACTCCATCCGCATCAACTCTTGCAATGATGGCTCGTCATCCGCAAACAGAATGGAGAGCTGGCTAGGCTGCGGTTTTTTCGTCAGTAGCGTCATAGTTTAGGTGGTTGTCAGGTTGACTAGGTAAAAGCACTTCGAATCGCGTTCCGCAGTTTGGACCTTGGCTCTTGGGTGTGATTCTTCCACCGTGATCGGCGATGATCCGGCTGGTGATGGGCAATCCAAGCCCCGTTCCACGGCCATCCCGGCGTCGAGTGAAGAAAGGCTCAAATAAGTGCTGCAAAACTTCATCGGTCATACCGCACCCATTGTCCTGAATGATCATTCGAACCGAGTCGTTTAACGCCTCGAGAGTGATGGCAACACACCCATCGTTACGGCTGGGATCCAACGATTCGAGCGAATTCGTTAGCAGGTTGAGGACTACTTGTCTCATTTCCTGTGGGCTAGCCCATGCAATCATTGGCATTGGGCGAGGTTGGAATTCGATCTTCTGAGTTCGGAATTGACCAAGATGTCGTACCATATCCACTACATCCCCCACAACCTCATTCATGTCGATGGATTGCTTGCGCTGTTCGGTTCCCAGTCGCGAAAAATCGAGCAGCTTTTCTGTTATACCTTTGCATCGAAAGGCTTCGTCTTGAATGCGACGCAAATAGGTACGCAATGTATCCAAGTCGAAACCTGGAGCGGGTTGAACTTCTACACCCTCGTTTTGAGCTTCGACGGGATGAAGGATGCGGTGCAGACGCGACTCGAGGGCTTCAGCACTCCAAGCAATCGAAGCTAGCGGATTGTTGATTTCATGGGCAACCCCAGCGGCCAAAAAGCCAACGCTAGCCAATTGCTCGTTGCGAATCACTTCTTGCGATCTCTCTCTGACTTGATCATTGAGATCCCGTTGAATGCTCAGAAAACTCGCCGCGCCTAAGTTGATTGCATCAGCAAGTTCCGATAACTCGTCTTGGCTATCCATGTGAATGCGGAACGCAAAGTCGCCTGAGGCGACGCGACGCGAACCGGCTAGCAGTACTTTAAATGGTTTAATCACTGCAATGCGAGCATAGGCAATCAACCCGATCAACAAGAACAGGGCGAGTGAGGCGCTACTCCACGAAAGAACAATCCACGTTCGATATCGCGATCGAACTTCTTCCTTAAAGCTAGCCATGCGATCACCAAAGAAGGTGGGGAGTTTGTGCGCGAGCTTCGAGAGTCGTTCCAAATCCTGCATTTGCTGTATTGCATGAGCAACGCTACGCGACTCGAGCAGGTCTAGATGTCGGAGTGAAATCGTGTTCAATATGTCAGTCAATTCGGCCGACTTTTCGAATTCATCCGTTAGATCAGAAAGAAAGGTATCGTCGATATTCGAACGTTCAAGCCGCGATTTATAGCGAGCTAAGACGACACGAACATGGTGCAATTTTTCGTTGAACTGGCGGTCGCTGTGCAACGTGTCGACGGAATGCGAATTCCATTCGTGTTGATGGTGTTGGGACACTGAGAACTCCATCGGTTCATGGATGTCCAGCTGTTGAAATCCCAACCGTAGATCGTCGATCGAACGAGTCAACTCGGCGGTGAACGGCATTTCGGAAGCGCGACTGCTGAGGGTCGTCGCTAGATCGCGATAGGCGTACACACCGCGAAAGCTACTATATCCCAGTACAGCAATCACGATGCCAAGCACAACCATCGAAACGAGAAGCTTCTTGCGAATGGTCGATGTCGAAATCCACGGTATACCCATGTTACGCTTCCTTTGGTTGCATCACCGCAAAATCAAGCCCTCCCCTGAGACGCCACGGTAGGCGGCTTGAGGATAATAGGACTGGGCTGGAGCAACTTGTTGAGGAACAATCGATTGGGGCCCAATCTGACCTAAATTGCGGACCTTATAGCCAGCAGTATTAGGCATCTCAAACTGAGTTAAGTTGTCATTCGCCAAACTGTTTACGACGTACGAAGCGATCGAGATATCCAATTCCAAGACGTCACTGCCGGACGGCATTAGCTGTACTTTGACTTGGTGCGGTAGCGAAGATTGAACGGACGCATAGTATTCGTGTTTGGACTGTTTTGCGTTGGCGACGAAGCGTCCGGTTGGGTCGCGCAAGTACACTTCGCGGCTAAATCCATATTTGGGATCAACGACGAGGGTGCGTGTGAAATTCCCAATAGGACTAGGCTCGGACGTCGTCAATTCGATCATGCCATCAGCTCGCCTTACAGGCTCTTGAACCAAACGGTATAAGTCGATCTCACAAATCCCCATCGCTTGAATCAACCAAATGGGCGAAACGGGCAATACAGGACGATCGGCCTGGGAATCAAATTCGACGTGCCTCGCATAATACATCTCCTTGGTCAAGCCGCCGCGTATGGCCATCCAAAAGGACTCGTCATTGCTTCCGATGTCAACGCCCGCCACTCCAGCCACACTCGCGGTCATTCGAAAGCGTTTTTCGCGGGCCCAGGTTAAGTTGGTATTGATGGTGCGCTCATGGTTGACGTTCACCGTAACCGAATTGGATTGCAGGGACTGGACGTTGCGTGAACGATTGATGACTTCTGCGAGCTGGTCTCGAGTCGGATCTGTGGTGAACATTGGCTTCGGTTGAAACTCCGGAATCGAACGCCTGGGCATGCACGTCGCGCCACCGGCTAGAAACGTCAATACGACCATAGCCGAGCACTGCAATGCTCTCCTAGTTTTTAGCTCGTTCCTACCGAAAGAGATATTCTGTTGTCTATGATTCACAGTAAAGCAAGTCGATCAGTTTTTGGTGCAGTTGTTCGACGCGATCCGATGTGGGTTTATGAACAGGTACCACGAACTCTCGTCCGTTGGGAGAATACGTCAGATGCAAAAACATCGGCTCATCTTCGAATGAGTCGCTAGGTTGCTCATGTAACAAACGCCGTCGTATCAACAGGATAGCCAGGAGGTATGCGAGATCGCCGTCTTCAGGTTGATCGCATAGTTTTTCTAGAGCATCCAGCAAAACGATGGTTGGAGCCAACGTCAGCTTCCCCGTTCGTTTCGCTGGCATTTGACCAACCCACCATCCGACCGTTTTGTCCGGTGGTCCTTGCCAATTCTCCTTGCTGAAATCCTGCCGAACAAGTTCGCTGCCGCGCTGCAGGACAACGGAGTAATATCGCTCGCCCGGATTGAATGGACGATCCCCTTTGTGGCACTTGCGCGAGCTTCGTTGGATGGTGAATTCCTGCATGCATTCGCTTTTAGGGAAAATAGCGAATAAAATCTAGAGCAGGAAACTTGGACGGGCTCTACTGCGACGAAGTAAACAATGAGCACATTGCTAAAACTGACAGTACCCGAATATGACCGTATGGTTGAAACCGGGGCCTTCGATCAATTGGATCGCCGAATCGAATTAATTTATGGTGAACTGCATTCTATGAATCCGGCAGGACCAGTCCACGACGATTACATTGGATTTCTAACTCAGTGGTCTTTTGAAAATACAAGGCGTAAGGAAGTCCTGGTCCGAATCCAATGCGGTTTGAGCCTGCCTGATCAAGAAAGCCGTCCTGAACCAGATGTCCTATGGGTTAAGCCCCGGCGTTATACAGATCGCCATCCTGAAAGCCAGGATGTCCTTCTATTGATCGAAGTCTCCGATAGCAGCATTCAATTCGATCGGGTCCTCAAAAGCGATCTCAGTGCCAAAGGACAAATTCCAGAATTTTGGGTGGTGGACGTTTGCGGTCGGTGTATCCATGTTCATCGGGAACCGACAGAGGCAGGATACTCGCAAGTTGCCTGCAATGGAGTTGGTTCGACAATTGCACCGCTTATTCAGCCCTCGGCAAAGCTGGTCCTCGCAGACCTGTTTTCACCGGAAGACACAGGGAAATCCATCAGCAGTGGGTTGGAAGGTGGGTAATGTCGCACCCAGTCACCCAGTCGCACCCAGTCACCCAGTCACCCAGTCGCCCAGTCACCCAGTCGCCCAGTCACCCAGTCGCCCAGTCGCCCAGTCGCCCAGTCGCCCAGTCGCCCAGTCGCCCAGTCGCACCCGGCAGGTGCGACCTACCCAAGCACACGGCCCTGGGGGCCATGCTACGGCAATCTTCCCCGAATCATTTCTTTTCAACTTAAGGATTTGGTCAATTAAGATCCGATTTAGCCTTGGACGAATCTTGTGCGAACGTTAAACTTGCCACCCCCTGATTTCGGGACCGTACCGAGAGTGGCGACAATTTGCGTCGCTATTACCGTTGCTTATACACCGACTTTTAAGAATGTTTTAGTGCTTCAATGTCCAAACTAAAGACTCACAAGTCCACAAAAAAGCGATTTCGACTTACAGCCTCTGGCAAGGTCAAGCACCGCAAGGCGGGTACTAGCCATTTGGCCATTAGCAAGTCGGCAAAGAAGATTCGTCAATTGCGTGGCACCAAAGTTCTGGAGCCAAATTTTCAGCGAGCTGTTCAAGACGCTTTGCGTGGCTATAGCTACTAAAGTAAAAGAAAACATTTGGCCCATTTTATCACCAGGCGTTTGGGTAATAACTGTTGCGAAGTCCAATTTAACGGGCCGTTGCTGCTTGAAAAAGTAGCCTTTCGCAATGACCTGAAGCGCCCTAAAGCAAGATTGCATATTCATGAGAACAAGAAAAGGCTCAGCTCGTAGGCAGGCCAAGAGAAGATTATTTCAACGAGCAGAGGGTTACGTCGGCGGACGCCGTCGTCTCTACCGAACAGCTAAAGAGAATCTAGTACGAGCTGGACGATTCGCTTATCGTGATCGCCGTCGCAAGCGTCGTGATTTCCGTAGACTGTGGATCATCCGCGTCAATGCAGCCTCGCGGATGCATGGACTTCGTTACAGTGAGTTCATCCATGGTTTGTTGTTGGCCAAGATTGAAAGCGATCGAAAGCAATTGGCTGAAATGGCAGTGAACGATTCGGCGGCCTTCGGTGTCGTTGTCGCAGCGGTCAAAGAAGCGTTGGCAGCAAAAGCCGCCGCATAATCCCGTAGCGCTCCTCGCCTAGGCCGCGTTCTGACGAACGTAGCCGTAGCATGGCCCCCTGGGCCGTGTGACACTCGGGCCAGGGGCCCAAGCTACGGTAATAAAAATCTTGCCCTGCCGAAAATCACGGCACGGAGTGCCGAGCCACAATGGAAAATACCCCGAGCCCGCGACTTGAATGGTCGTGGGCTCGTTGCATAGTGTGACAACAGAGTCTGAGAACCAACTATGTCCCTTCAGAATTTTGTCGATGCGCTCGACGTCCTTCTCGACGACGCCAAACAATCGCTCGATGCAGTTGCTTCGTCCGAACAGTTAGAAGCGTTGCGAGTCAAGTTCGTTGGCGCCAAGAACGGCGCTATCAAAGCTGTTCAAAAATTGATGCTTGCCATCGAATCGGAACATCGCCCAGTTGCTGGCAAACGGTTCAATGAAGTGCGTGATGCGATTCAATCCGCTCTCGATGCGGCGGCGGAGCGGCTCGGCGGCGGAGCGCAAAAAGCTTCTAACGAACAGCTCATTGATCCTACGTTACCTGGCGTTCGACCGATCTTAGGCCAACTCCATCCGATCACGCAGACCATCGAGCACCTCAAGGACATAATGGGGCGATTGGGGTTCAGCATCACCGAAGGCCCTGAAATCGAGGATACCTGGCACAATTTCATGGCCCTCAATATCCCCGAGGATCATCCGGCTCGCGACCCACTCGATAACTTTTATCTAGCGACC
>JANLRK010000111.1:0-8065 GCA_031361585.1 Pirellula sp.
GGCTGCCCAAGATTGGCCGTATAGCAAAATGGAATCGCACCTTTTTGACGCATCCAATAGATTGCTGCACTGGTATCGAGACCTCCTGAGAATGCAATGCCTACGTTTTTGCCAACAGGGAGCGACTGAAGAATTTTTGACATGAAAAATGAAATTGGGTTGCAATGGCTGAGAAATGGTCCGCGGATAGTCCGCGCGAGACAGTGAGGATCTGACGAGAATAGTGTAACTTAAACTCGCAAGATTCAATCCGCTATGCTTGGACGGGTGAAGCGAAGTCTTTTTGCTGTGCAAAGTCGCACCCGGAAGTTGCGACCTACGGTAGGTCGCACCTGCCGGGTGCGACTTTGCACAGCAAAAAGACTTCGCTTCACCCGTCCAAGCATAGCGGTTTGAATCTTGCGAGTTTAAGTTACACTACTCCTCGACAGATTCTCGTGGTCCTAAGCGGACTATCCGCGGACCATTTCTCAGTCATTGCAACCCAATTTCATTTTTCATGTCAAAAATTCTTCAGTCCCTTCCTGTTGGCAAAAACGTAGGCATTGCATTCTCAGGAGGTCTCGATACCAGTGCAGCAATCTATTGGATGCGTCAAAAAGGTGCGATTCCATTTTGCTATACGGCCAATCTTGGGCAGCCAGACGAAGCCAACTACGATGATATCCCCAAACGAGCGATTGCCTGCGGTGCGGAAAAGGCGCGATTGATCGATTGCCGTGAACAGCTCGTACACGAGGGTCTCGCCGCATTGCAGTGCGGTGCATTTCACATCACAACGGCTGGAGTACCCTACTTCAACACGACACCCATCGGTCGCGCTGTAACCGGAACCATGTTGGTCCAAGCCATGAAGGAGGACGGTGTCAACATTTGGGGTGATGGAAGTACCTACAAAGGAAACGATATTGAACGATTCTATCGCTATGGACTTTTAGCAAATCCAGACCTGCAAATTTACAAGCCTTGGCTGGACGAGCAATTCAATCGCGAACTGGGCGGCCGCAAAGAGATGTCCGAATTGCTTGAGAAAGCCGGACTCGGTTACCACATGAGCAAAGAGAAAGCCTATTCGACGGACTCCAATATTTGGGGAGCCACACATGAAGCCAAAGATCTTGAAATGTTGGATTGCGGAATCAAGATTGTCGCGCCAATCATGGGAGTACCTTTCTGGAAATCGGATTTCCCGGTTCCAGCCGAGATCGTTACGGTTACCTTCGAAGCAGGCTATCCGGTGGCTCTTAACAGCAAGTCCTTTTCATCCCAAGTCGAATTGGTCCTTGAAGCCAATGCCATTGGTGGTCGGCATGGACTTGGAATGTCTGACCAAATAGAAAACCGTATTATCGAAGCGAAGAGTCGCGGAATATACGAAGCGCCCGGAATGGCATTGCTATTCATTGCATACGAGCGACTGATCACCGGTATCCACAACGAGGGGACGATGGAACAGTATCGCGAGATGGGCCGTCGATTGGGACGGCTGCTTTACGAAGGCAGGTGGTTTGATTCCCAATCGCTAATGCTGCGTGAAGCGTTGCAACATTGGGTTGCTAAGGCAATCACCGGTGAGGTCGTGCTCGAACTGAGGCGAGGCAATGACTATTCTATTCTAGATACTCGAAGCCCCAACTTGACCTACAAACCCGAGCGACTAACGATGGAAAGCGGTCAAGGAGAATTTTCGCCGACCGATCGCATCGGACAATTGACGATGCGTAATCTAGATATAGCGGATTCGCGAGACAAGATAAACGTTTATCGAAATGCAGGGTTGCTAACCGCCGGTGGAACTGACTCGATCAAACTGCTTGAGTAGCAACTTCATTTAGAGTGGCTCGGTCGTCTCGACCGAGAAAATTTAGAGTGGCTAATTCGTCTCGACCGAGAAAACACGGCGGAGACCGCCGTGCCACTCTAGCAACGAAACAGTTCCAACCGATCGTACTGCAACAGTGCTCCAGTACCTGGCCGATCCGTCAAGCGAACAACACCCTTTGCAACTCGGACACCCTCGGTCGGAGAATCGGAAAGTAGCACTGCGCCGTCGAGATCCGCGTAGTCCATAAGGGGCATCAATTGGGCTGCACCGCTGATTCCGACTGAACTCTCGACCATGCAGCCAACCATCGTCTTCATGTTTAGTTGCTTCGCTTGTCGGAGCATTCCCAAAGCAGGAGTTAGTCCACCACACTTGCAAATCTTTACGTTGATTCCATGATATAGGCCAACGCATCGCATTACGTCTTCCGCGACCTGACAGTCTTCGTCGGCTAGAACGGGCAGTTTCGATTCGTTGTAGACTCGCAACTTGTCTTCCGCAGACGACTCGATCGCAAGAGGCTGTTCGATAAACTCGACTCCTAGTTTCGCTAATACGTGGGAGTTTGCGATGGTTTCGTCGGCCGACCAGCCGCAGTTTGCATCGACGCGAAATATAGCGTCTGTATGTTTACGCAGTTCCGTTACAACCTCCAAATCTCTCGCTGTACCCAACTTAATCTTGTAGATTTTCCATCCAGACTGCTCCTGCAATTTGGAAATCATCTTTTCAATCGAGTCTATTCCGATGGTGTAGCTGGACTCCGGAATCCCGGTCCACGTTAACCCCCAATCTTTCCACGTCGGAGTGCCTAAGCGTTTACCTCGCAAATCGTGCGCAGCAATATCGAGTGCGGAGAGTGCAAACATGTCTCCATCCAACTCTTTGCACATCCGTGGCCAAACTTCTATAGGTGAATGGTCAATGTAATCGTCGAGCAATTCGGCGACTTGATTGAGTGAGTCCGTTATGGAATCAAGCGTATGACCGTAAAAACTGTTTTCCGTTACTTCGCCTAGCCCGTAAAATCCCTCGTGTTCTAGTTCGACGATCAAAGAGGCTTGTGATGCTATCGACTCCCTGGCGATGGTGAATTGGTGAGCAAGCGGAAGTTTCATGCGAAATAGTTGCAACTTCATTGTGACAATAGCTCCTCACGCAAGGCGATGCTCGCCTGCACTAATTTGGTTGCCCCCGTTCGGTAAACATCGCATGCCGGCAAACCGAACGTGTCTTCAGCCCTCGCGATTTCCGCCATCGCATCCACCTCGCCCATCACTCGCGAGTTGACCGCGATTCCGATAATCTTGCAGGGATGACGCAAGTTTGCGTTGATTTCGCAGGCTTGCATTTGGTCTTCCATAGGGGGAATATCAATGTTTTGAAAACCCTTTACCTGCTTACGCCCAGCCTCGTAGCAAAATATCAGTCCGTCGGGAGCACAACCATGGAGCAAACCGAGGGTGACCGCGGAATAGGCTGGATGCGATATGCTTCCCTGACCTTCAATCAATAGGAAGTCGTGTTGCTCGTTGGCGACCACCAATTCCTCAGCAGCCCCGTTTACGAAATCTGCGACCACGCAATCGATTGGCACGCCCTCGCCTGAGATCATGATACCGGTCTGTCCGGTTGCCAAAAATTTTGCATCGTGACCTAACGCCGTCAGCCCCATTTGAATTTCCAACGAGGCGACCATCTTGCCGATACTGCAGTCGTTTCCGACTGTGTGGATGCGAACATTTTCTTTTCGGAACAAGTGCCGTTTGGCTGTCTCTTTGTAGTTGTTGCGACGGACATCGATCAAGCGGCCTCCACTCTCTTTAGCAAGGCTCAAATAGGACGTATCATCCACTAGGAAATCATGTAGCCCAGAGACAATATCGATTTTGCGTTTTATTGCTTCTTGAATAATCGGCCGCCATTCCTCGGGCAACTTGCCGCCTGGCGGCGCGATGCCAATATAAAGCGCATCAATCGCTTTCGCATCGAACTCAGCCGTATCGAATAGGTTCGCGACCACCGGCACATCGCCGCCAGTCCCAAAAAGCGTTTGCGAGGTTTTGCCAGCTTCTCCGCGATCGATGACTGTAGCGATGTCGGACGTACGGTAGCGCAACAAACTGATGGCGGTTTTCGCCAAGAATGGCGTCGAATAGCCATCGGTCAGCAAAGCGATTCGACGGTGTGACAACAGTGCCAAGTGAGATAGCAAGCAAGTTCCCTTTTTTCAGAAGACCAGATGATGTGCAATGCGAAATAAAATATAGCCTATTTACATTTCCTTGGTAACTTACATTTTGGAGGTGTGGTCCGCGTTGGCGAAATAGTCCCGAGCGATCGCTGCCTGGCTTCCAATCAAAAGCTCTTTGCAAATGTCTCAACTAGCGGGACCGATTCGGTTTCGGATTGCTGTTGATAGTTTTCAACCGGCGGGCAAGCGCAAACCAAATTGCGGTCGCCGTAGACATTGTCCACACGGCCAACAGGTGGCCAGTACCTGACGCGATGGTCCATCTCGGGGTCAGGGCAAACAGCTTCTTGTCGAGTGTAAACCCGCAGCTTGGATTCATCCAAGATTGAATCCAGCGTATGCGGTGCATTATGCAATGGATTGTTGTCGGCTGGCCAAACACCCGCTCGAACTTTTTCGTACTCCGAGTAGATCAAGTTCATGGCTCGGCAGAATCGTTCGATCTCATATAGTGACTCGCTCTCCGTCGGTTCAATCATAAGTGTGCCAGCCACTGGAAACGACATCGTCGGCGCATGGAAGCCAAAGTCGATGAGTCGCTTGGCGATGTCGTCTACGGACACATGCCCGTCGGTGTTCATCGAGCGAGTGTCGATGATGCACTCATGCGCAATCAATCCGCGATTGCCTGTATAGAGAATCGGGTAGTTGTCTTTGAGTCGATGGGCAATATAGTTTGCGCTGAGTATCGCGACCTGAGTTGCGCGACGCAAACCCGCCGCACCCATCATGCGAATGTACATCCAAGAAATGGGCAATATGCTGCCGCTACCGAACGGGGCCGAACTAACGATGGGCCCCTTGCGTGAATCGTGGACGCCGTCCTTGGGTAGAAACCGCGTTAGGTGCGCTCGGACGCCAACAGGGCCGACGCCAGGACCACCTCCTCCGTGCGGAATGCAAAATGTTTTGTGCAAGTTTAAGTGGGAAACATCGCCGCCAAATTTGCCCGGCTTGGCAACTCCTACGAGCGCATTCAAATTGGCACCGTCAATGTAAACTTGGCCGCCAGCCGCATGAATTTTTTCGCAAACGGAAGTGACACCCGCTTCAAAAACGCCGTGCGTCGATGGATAGGTGATCATGACCGCAGCCACGCGCCCTGGATAAGCCGCGATCTTGGCCGCCAGGTCCAATAAATCCACGTTGCCTGAGACGTCGCATTTCACAACGACCACTTGCATGTTCGCCATTTGAGCGCTTGCCGGATTGGTACCGTGAGCGCTGCTTGGAATCAAGCAGATATTCCGGTTCATGTCACCCCGTGATTCATGGTATTGCTTGATCGCCAACAATCCGGCGTATTCTCCTTGAGAGCCTGCATTGGGTTGGAGAGAAATTGCATCATAGCCGGTGATCGAGCAGAGCATCGATTCCAATTGATCGATCATTTCGCGATAGCCTTCCGATTGGTCAGCGGGTGCAAACGGATGGATGCAGCTGAATTCTGGCCACGTCACCGGCGTCATTTCAGTTGCTGCATTCAGTTTCATAGTACAGGATCCAAGCGGAATCATTGCTCGGTCCAAGGCGATATCCATTTCCGAAAGGCGGCGCAGGTATCGCATCATTTCGGTTTCGCTTCGATACTGATGAAAAACCGGCTGGGTCAGGAAACGGTCACTGCGAAAACTTTCAGCTGGCAGGCAGGTGATGTCGGACGTTTCTAATGAAGAACCACCGAGAAGTCTTAGAATCGCGAGAAGGTCGGCTTCTGTAGTGGTTTCATCTAACGAGATTCCTATTTGAGTGGCACTGATTTTCCGCAAGTTGTAACCAGCCTCTACAGCGGACTTGATTAAGGCATCGGTTTTTGAACCGGTGTTAACGGCCAAGGTATCGAATACCTGCTGACTTTCTACCTTGAGCCCCAATTTTTCAATAGCTCGCAACAGACGCATCGTTAAGCCGTGTACTTGTTTTGCAATCGCTCTAAGCCCGTCGGGTCCGTGGTAGGCCGCATACAGAGTTGCCATGATCGCAAGCAGTGCTTGGGCGGTACAAATGTTCGATGTGGCTTTCTCGCGACGAATATGTTGTTCACGAGTCTGCAATGCCAATCGGAAAGCTGGCTTGCCATGTGAATCGATCGACTGCCCGACGAGTCGCCCGGGAAGTGTTCGCTTGAATGCATCCTTGGTGGCAAGGAAAGCAGCATGCGGTCCGCCAAAACCAAAAGGTACACCGAAGCGCTGCGTGTTACCTACCACGACATCCGCCCCCAACTCTCCCGGCGACTTCAGTAGTGCAAGAGCCAGCAGATCGCTGGCCATCACCACCATCGCGCTGTGGTTGTGCGCCGCTTCCACAAGAAGTTTGAAATCGCCGATGGAACCGTCCGTTGCGGGATACTGAACCATGGCAGCGAAGACGTTGCTCCAATTGTTTACGGTTTCGTGTTGGTCGAATAGTTTGACTTCGATGCCTAATGGTTGAGCCCGTGTCATTATTAGCTCAATGGTTTGTGGATGACACAGCGATGAAACCAAAAAACGATTGGAAGTCGTTTTGCAAGAGCGTTGGCAAAGCGTCATGGCTTCGGCTGCTGCTGTTCCCTCGTCAAGCAGCGACGCGCCTGAAATGTCCATGCCCGTCAATTCGCAAACCATCGTCTGAAAATAGAAGAGTACTTCTAATCGACCTTGCGATATTTCTGGCTGGTAAGGTGTATAGGCGGTATACCAAGCTGGATTTTCGAGTACGTTGCGCTGGATCACCTTCGGTGTGAACGTTCCATAGTAGCCCTGGCCAATGAAGCTTCGCAGGACTTTGTTCTTGCTAGCGATTTGCTTTAGCTCCGCCAGGGCTTCTTCCTCCGAGATGCCTGGCAATAACTGCATCGGCGAAGAGTCTGCAATATTTTCCGGCACCACCGCCTCGGTCAACTCATCGAGCGAGGCGTATCCCAACTCAGATAACATGAACTGGATTTCGTTGTCGCGTGGACCAATATGCCTGGCGACAAACGGAGACAAAACGGCGGATGAGGACTTATTCATGTGGAATCCAAGATCTTCGGGAAGCAAACGGGTACGGCAGCTGGGCTTGGGGCGGCCTCGTAGCCACTGTCCCAATACTCAACTTTGTTTGCCCCTCTGTCCTGTTACCTGAGAGATCTCGGCATGAAGCCTTTCCCCTTCGGTGGATTCCATTGCGGCCAATTAAGGCTACTGAATCGCTCTCCAGAGACGATTTTTGTGCTAGCGGTTCATTTTGCCTGAGCGGTTCAGGGCCACTTTGCGCCTTCGGCGTTTCGAGTTGCTGCAATCGATCGGCATGGGAATCGAACGAAAACCGATGTTCATGCCGATCGCTTTGCTGGGACAATTCGAAATCTCTCCCACCAGATCACCATCGTTTTAACATTGTATTCTGTTTGTCCACCCCGGTTCAATACGATCTGATCGCGAATCGGCATTCTTCGTTCATTTCTTTATGGCGTTGGAATCGGAAATCCAGTACATGAGTCAAAGTCAGAAAAATGTCCAGACTTTTTCAACAAATACATAATGGCGATACTCAACCGACCCAATCCAATTCACCTCAGCGGTGTTCACAGTCGCTTGGTAGCTTTCCTGGCAATTTTATTGCCTGTCGGAATGCTTAATAGCGGCTCCATCGCCTTTGCGCAAGAAAAAACCGAAAGCTTACTAAGTCGAGCATTCAAAAATCGCGAAAACTCCTCCGTTAAGGCTGCCGTCGATGAGAGTCTTAAACTGACAACGGGCGAAGGTAACTCGGCGGAGGAACTTGCCAGCAAAGTTCTTGGTGGGCCAGATGCTTGGCTGAGTCCAAAAGGGTTGTCCAGTTCTCTGCAAATATTGCTCCTTTTGACCGTCCTGAGCCTTGCGCCCGCCATTTTGCTGATGACGACCTGTTACGTCCGCGTGATCGTCGTGTTTGGGTTATTGAAGCAAGCGCTGGGGGCTCAGCACCTGCCGCCTCGCCACGTTATTACGTCGATATCACTGTTCATTACGATCTTC
>JANLRK010000156.1:0-2708 GCA_031361585.1 Pirellula sp.
GCTAGGTCTAAGGATTTGTCAGAGCGTACAACCTTTGCATTTACTTTACGCTGGCTAGCCATCCCAGCGTCGAAGACGAGAGTGACCGTGCCACCTTTTGCAGTCCGATGGACAACGTGTTCGTTAGTAATGAAAAGGCCAGAAGCGTCGATGCAAAACGCAGTAGCGACCCCGGCTGGGCGGGCATCGACTAGAGCTGTTGCTGGCTTGGCGAGCTTGGCGATTGCTGGACGCGAAAGTTGGTCGGCGGTCGTGATGCGACCTGAAAGTAGCAACGCTACCAGGCTCAAAAGAATCCTTTGGTGTACTGCGGACATGCTATTCTCCAGAACGGAAGTTCGAAACGCAGTTAGAAATTCTAGTCTCTTGTCCATGCAAAGTGGGAGCTCTGAGCATTTTTCTTCGGGCGGCCGCCCGGCATGATGAAGTGCAGGTGCGGATGGTAGTTGAGATCTCGGCCCCAAGTGTGAAGCACTCCGGTCGCGCCGATGTTGCGGGAACCGATGTATTTCGGGCGCTTGCCCGCCGGGGAGGGTCGTGCGATAGATCTCCAGCGCTTCGCGGTAGAGCGGCTCGGCCTCGGCTATCCTTGTCTTTGATTATCTGGACATCCGAAATGACTCTCGCGGGATATCGATTTTTCCATTCATGAAGCACACCCAGTAAGCATTGGAGTCGCGTCGAGGATTGTTCGGGAGGTTTTTGAAAACAAAGAACGGTGAATCCATCTTCGATCTCCAAAACACTGAAATGCACATCAGCCATGATTTGTCCCACGTAAAATCGGATCGCCAATTGGTTCGGAGAACTTAATATACCCGCAAGCATGGCACTGAATTATGGCAGTAAAATCGAAGCATTTCAAGGATAAATACTCACTTGTGCAGATATTGGCTGCTCCGGATCCGCAGTCAGCAAAGGCGCTTAGACGCAGAGGTAGCGGATTCGATGATGAAGCCTGGAAAACAAACGCTCGACTCCTACGACCCTGGGTTGAATACGTGTTTACACGGCCGCATGTTTTCACGGTGGACCAACCGCGCGGGACGCTTGTTACAATCAAGTACTGATTGAGCCATGACTGCTTGCAAACCTAAACTACGGAAATCCGACCAATGAGAATTGTATCGCTGCTTCCCAGTGCGACTGAAATCGTGTGCCAACTGGGATTGCGCGAGCAACTAGTGGGCGTTACGCACGAGTGTGACTATCCGCCTTCGGTGGTTGGGCTCCCCAAAGTCACTAATACGCTCATCCCGCATGACGCATCGAGCCACGAAATTGACTTGTTGGTTCGCGAGCGTCTGAAGTATCAGCGGGCACTTTATACGCTCGACATGCCAATGCTCCATCGGCTTCAGCCTGATCTTATCGTCACTCAAGCGTTGTGCGACGTCTGTGCCGTCGCGGAGGCAGAGGTTCAGCAGGCCGCTTGTTCGTTGCCTGGGCACCCTAAGGTCATCAACTTAGAGCCGACGTGTTTGGAAGACGTTTTGCAATGCATTCGACTGGTCGGTGAAGCAACTGGGTGGGCTGACTTGGCAGAGCGAGAAATTGGTCTCTTGCGATCTCGAATTGAGGCTGTCGAGCAGCGTTCGAAAACAATTGTTGCAAAACCATCGGTCATGTTGCTTGAATGGATAGACCCACCTTTTTGTGCTGGCCATTGGAGTCCGGAACTTGTTCAATTGGCAGGCGGTCGCGAAATCATGGGTATCGCTGCCCAGCGTTCACAAACTATGACTTGGGAAGCCATTGTCGAGGCCGATCCTGAAGTTCTTTTCATCGCCTGCTGTGGATATAGTGTCGAGCGAACCCTGCAAGACATTCCAATACTCGAGGCCCAGTCTGGTTGGGAATCACTGCGATGCGTGCAAGCAGGCAAGGTTTTCGTCGTGGATGGTTCAGCTTATTTCAACCGCCCCGGTCCGCGACTCGTAGATAGCCTAGAGATCCTCGCCTATGCACTCCATCCAACACTGCACCCGCTACCAATCGGTTGCAAGCCAGCAACTAGAATGTACCTCTCACAGCAAAAAATGACCGCCAAATGATTTGCCAGAGCAGTTTTGGAAATCGATTCGGCGATTCGGCAGTCAAGCACCAATCGGGATATCACAATTTGCAGATGTACTGTTATGGATCGAAAACCCGATTGCACTGTTGCATGGTTTCGCGGTGAATCTCGATCACTTTGTGGATACTTCCGTCGGCCGCTTTTTGGTAGCCGCCAGCCAGATTCCAAGCAATCGGAATTTTGTCATGGCAGCAACGCTCGAAAACTGTGGAATCACGCTTCGATAACTCCTTATTGTTGAGCAAACCTCCCAACGGGTCATCGATGTGTGCATCTGCGCCAGCTTGATAGAAAATCAAGTCCACTTCGGCCTCACGTAGCTGTTGCATTGCTGAACCTAACCAGCTGAAGTAGTGGTCAGAATCTCGAAGCGATTGGGCACCGCTGGTGTGATGCACGATGTCGTTGGTTAACTTGAGTCTCCGAATAGTATCGTCTGTGCCGTCTCCATAGTGCCAATCACAGTCCAGGACTCCAACTCGACGCACCAAACCTTCAGCTAGCAACTTCCTACTGGCTACGATCAATCCGTTGAACGTACAGAATCCACCGCCACCTCCATAGCATGCATGATGAAAACCGCTTGATGGCGAACATGCGACGCGCGACCGAACAGCTTCTCGAGCCGCAG
>JANLRK010000174.1:0-11523 GCA_031361585.1 Pirellula sp.
CGTTCCCAACCGCCCCTGAGCTTCGGCCAACGAGGGCCGTAACTGCAACAATCGCAAAAACGTCTCGATCGCTTGTCCATCTTGGTTCTCAGCCATCAATCGCTTGCCTCGCGCCAACAACGAGTCAAATTGCGTTTGGATTTCCGCCATCCGGCGAACTTCGGCCCGTGTCGTCGTATTTCCTGGATCAATCCTCAATGATTCGCGAAGCGCTGCAATAGAAGCCATTGAGCGTTGTTGACCCTCAGCTTTTTTTGCTTCTACTGCCCAATGGTCAACTAGCCAAACTTTATGGTCTTGGACCGCTTGAGATGCCACATCCGATTTAGAAAGGTATTCCAAAAGTACTTCATGCGTTGCGACCGGATCAATCGAGATGAAGTGTTGCGACCGACGAATTGGGGGAACATACGAATCGTCCGCCAAGTCGAAATTCACGTTGACCTTCACGTACTTGCGCATGTGGCACGCAACGCATTGGTCTCGAACGCCGACGGGCAATCGCGGTTGCTCTGAGCACGCGTTATCGCTATGGCAATGCAAACAACTATCCTGAAACTGACTGCCAATGGGCGAACCGGTCAAATGCGGGTCGTGGCACGTGATGCAAGTCATCTCGCTCTTCTGAAAGCACTTTGATTTCCGCAGGTTACCAATTTGATTGGCAACATGGTCATCCTCCGTGAAGGGCGGCTCCACCGTTCGATAATGCTTTTCCAGTTCTTCGCCAGGGCGATACGAGAGTGCCGGCCCTTTGTGACGAATTGCGTTGCCATGGCATTGCGTGCAGACCTCGATCAGCCGCTCGCGCGGCAGTCCACCTGGAAAAAGTATGCCGTGCGATTGCCTTTTCGCCGGATGTTCTTGATGATACGAGACATGCTCGTGGCCGGGACCATGGCAACGTTCGCACGTAACACCCATGATCATGTCCTGGCGCCGATAGACATTAGCTGTCCCCGGCAAATGCTGGAACCAAGTGTTGTGGCATTCAAAACATCGTACTGTAAGTTGTCGCGCCCGATCCCCCACTGCATCGCGATCAAATCCGCTGGCTCCCCAACAGTCGGTGGCGTAAACCCACGCGATGGGTAGCTCCCACATCGAATCGTCCGGACGCCATGACAAATAAACTTCATCGGAAATAGGATTCGCTCCATAGATCAAATCAATCGATGACTCGATACGTCGTTTTCCATTTGCGAATGGCTCAATGGTTGCTTGTACTAATTCATTGCCCCGTTTTAGTGTCTCAAATTCAACCGGATCGATGCTACGCTTGAAGCTCGCATTCTCAGGCAAGAACCCGCGCGGCAGCGACGACATGTCAGGTGGACGGCAAGTGCGGAAGTGACTTGTGGGCAAGCACTCTGCTACGCGATCTTTATGACACTCGGCACATGCAAGCGGTCCGACATATCCCGGATTCGGGATAGGTGGAGGGACGTAGCTGGAAATTGGAAGCGGCGGTGCTTTGGATTGGGCCGCCGCTGGCTGAGCCGTTGACCTAGGCTGAGCCGTTGCAGAAGCGACTGCGCCGTTTGGCGCCAACGGTTTCGTAGGCGGATCGGTTTCTCGATTGCACGAAGCAACAAACAAACAAACAAACATCACGGGAATTAGACTATGGCGAATTCGGTTCGATGATGGTGAGCTCTCCAACGTCAGTGGATACCACATAGTCACTCTCCTTTCCCGACGGCCAAACAACGCGAATCTGTTGTTGGGAACCTGGCGTTAAAGATGTTAACCAAATCGTCGGCTCGGAGCTCGACAGGTAACTTCCGCCTCCATTGTGCATCAAGATTCGTTTGTCAGATAGGTGGACTACCGAACCTATCGCACTTCGATTGGAGACGGTCCCTACCAATCGCAGCTTAATCAAACTACGTTCTACCTGGCAATGCCCTCGCAAAAACGAAACTTGCTCCTCAAGGTGCGAAAATAGTAGATCCAAAACTCCATCGCCATCTAGGTCTGCACTTGCAAGTCCGCGACCACTGTGGCTGTTTGCAAAATAGTCATTGGAAGGACGGATACGCTTAAAGCGACCGCCATCGTTCTCGAGCAACAACGGCAGTTGCTTGAATGGCGCATGCGGCGAAGCATAAGAAACATGCCCGTTGGCGACTATCAAATCCAGATCTCCGTCATGGTCGTAATCGATTGCAACGGTTCCGAAGCCTACGAAGTCGCCGCCAACATTAGCGAGTCCCATCGCGCGACTAACATGCGTGAATAGACCTCCGCCATCATTTCGATATAGTCCAAATAGTTCGCGTTCAAAATTGACTGTCCACAAGTCGGGTTTTCCGTCTTGATCCGCATCAAAAGCGAGTGTTCCCATACTGCCAGTGCTGACACCACGCTCGTCGCCGGCGACTCCGGCGAGTACGGCCGATTCATGGAAATGTCCTGTACCATCATTCATGTAAAGAAAATTATCGGTCGTGTCGTTGGCGACATAAATATCGACGTCGCCGTCAAGGTCAACATCACCGGCAACGACCCCAAGTCCCTTGCCATCCCCCCTTAGTCCAATGCTGAGGTCTTCGCGTCGAAAACCTCCCACTTCATCACCAAAAAAAATGGCATCTCCGACCGCCACGAAATCTCGGGGAGCACATACCTCGCGCGGTACGCCGACTCCCGCGCAGCTTGGATGATGTGTCCAAGACCAATTCACATAGTGCGCGACATAAAGATCAAGCACTCCGTCCCGATCAAAATCCGCCCATGCCAAACTACTACTCCACGGGAACTCAGGATGCGTCACGAGCAAAGGCAATTCCATGAAGTTGCCGTCTCCTTGATTGTGCAGAATTTGCACTCCACCATATCCGCTGATTGCCACGTCTTCGAATCCATCGTTGTCGAAATCGGCCGGAAAAATGCCATGCGTAAAACACTGGGTGGCACTTGTTCCAGCCGTTTTCGTGACTTCCTCAAACCGCCAGTCCCCCAGGTTTCGGAAAAGCCCACACGGTCTGGAAGCGACCGTCTTATTGGCCAATGTGCCACCCCCAGCGAACAATAAATCAGGGCGGCCATCCCGGTCATAGTCTAGCACTCCGACTCCGCCCCCCAGCGACTCGATGATCGCAAACTCGCCATCCGAGCGGCCTGAACTGAATGTAAAATGGATGCCTGTCGTCTTTATCTCTTCAAACCAAGCCTTCTTTTCAGCGTCCTCCTTTATCGGCAGATTTTGCTCAGATCGAAGCAACTCCGATGCGGGAGGAGCAACTTCTCCGGGCGCTAGAGAATTACTTGGACGATCGGCAGCGTTGGAAGACAGTGTTTCACGGGAACTCACTGAAGACTTTTGGCAACCTAGCGGCAGACACCCCAACAACCCTATTGAGATGATCAAATCAATTCGCTTGCTAATGAAGGATTTCATCCAGACCAATACACTTCTTATATTTCGTTATCGACCTTGAATCACTACGATATTTTGTCCAGGTATGTACCTCAAGGAGTCCGACGTAGTGCCATCCGGCCAACGAATGTCCAATACGACGTCACCCTCAGTAAGTTCAGCCGGCCATGCAAAATGAAGTCGAGACTGGCTGTGCGACAGGTAACTGCCTCCACCATAAAGTTGTCGACTCATCGTACGCGATCCGACATGCAATTCGGCCGTGGCACCAATCGGCGTTCTAGACGCGCTCGTACCGATCAACTGCACAGAGAGCCAATGCTTGCCCCCAACATGCAAATTCTCGACCAGCGACGGCGGACCAAACAAACTAGTTCCAATCATATCAAGATCACCATCGTTATCGAAATCCGCCGTCGCCAAACCTCGCCCCACCGTTGGGTCAGCAAAGTAGGAGCCGCTTGGTACGCACGTCGTCAAACTTTGGCCCGCTTCATTCTGTAAATAAACCGGCAATGATCGCATATCTCCAGAGTCCGGATGGTAGTGGACATGACCGCAGTTAAAGACAATGTCTTCATCCGAATCACCGTCGAAATCCGCCGCAACAACACCAAAACCCACTCGTTTCAAGTCGGCTCGATTCAGCCCCGCCGTGCGACTGGCGTAATGAAATAAGTCTGGTCCCGCATTGAGATAAAGCCCCATCTTTTCGTTTTCAAAATTGGTCACAAACAAATCGAATCGTCCATCCAAGTTGAAGTCAAACAACGCCAAACCCATGCTTCCGTTGGCAACCCCTTCATCATCCACTGCGACACCCGACGCAAAAGCAAGTTCCTCATATCGCTGGCCCCTTCGCAGAAAAAGGAAATTCGCGATCAAATCATTCGCAACGTAAAGGCCGGCTCCTTGACCAGGGTGAAACTCGGCGGCTAGAACGCCCAATGTCTTGGATTTTTGGTCGGCCTGAACCAGATCGCTACTGGACTGAAACACACCATCCCCGTTGCTTAAAAAAACCCCATTTTTCGATCCTCCGAAAGCATTCGGCGAACAAACGTCCGGCTGCCCGTTTCGATCCTGACAAACTTGGTTCTTTTCAATATCCCAATCTACATAGGATCCGAAATAAAGGTCGAGATCGCGATCACCGTTCAAGTCAATCCAGGCGACGGCTGTTACCCAACCTGCATTCTCCAAGCCATCCAACATTGGCGATTCGCGAAACGTTCCATCGCCCTGATTGCGCAAGAGTACAACTCCCCCATAACCGTACACCAGAATGTCCTCGAATCCATCCTGATCGAAATCAGCAGCAGCCGAACCGTGTGAATAGATACGAGTCGTATCGACTACCGCATCCAGCGTGACATTGGAAAATGTCCACTCCGCTCCTCCTCGCAGCAATTGGCAATTGACCCCTCGCACGCTCTTCTCGGAGACGTCAAGAGTTCCCCCACCTGCGAACATGATATCTACGCGTCCGTCCCGGTCGTAGTCGATGCATGCAACCCCTCCTCCAACTATCTCCAAAATGCTATTTAATCCGGCGCCGCGGCCATTCGTAAACGCGCAAGCCTGGACCGCCTCGCACTCACGATTGGAAAATTTGGCATGAGAAATCGCAGCATTTTTCATGTGTCTGAGTGGCGGAGGGGGCTGTTTGTCCGCGCCACCACAACCTAGCGTTAGACCCATCCATGCTAAGCATACCAACCAATTTCCAAAAACGATAACGACTGTCTTGCAATTCAATTCATCGTCGCGACGTCGGTCGTTGGTTGAGTTGCCGGCTGGCCCGGTTGGAAATGATCTTGCCACGCAAATTAAGTGCCCGTTCACATTTAGGTTCCATTTCAAGAATCCCACTTATTGCCAGCATGGCCTCCGCATCAGATTCCGCGTACCAGTATAGCTCGGCGAGCTCGCAAAATTTGGATATGTCTCGAGGATTTGAATCCAGCTCCAAACGCAACTGGCGGCATCGCTGTCGGTATTCAACCATCTGCGTCTGTATCTTGACAACGTCATCGGCCTCGCTGATTCGTCCCATTGCACGTAGGTTCTTGATTAGGATTCCGCGAGCATCAAATTCGCGGCTATTGAACGACAAGACCCTGCCTAATAGCGAAACTGCCAACTCGCTATGCCCAAGTGCGTCTTCAATGCGAGCAGCCACCAACGCAGCCCGGTCCGAATCAACAAACTCGTCCAATTGAAGATAGAGCGTTTGCAGGTTAGATGGCGTTAGGTCCAACGTCGGTGTGATCACGTGTGCAGCTTGATCCAAAGCATTCTTTTCCCAAAGGCAGCATGCACGCTCGATAGCAAAAACATCCCTGTACGGGCCAAACTGCGATAGGCTAAACATCTCCTCGGCTTTATCAAAATCTCGCAAATGGTAAAAGCAGATTCCAGCACGGAACGCAGCTCGGCTAGAACCGGGTTCCTTTCGATGAGCCTCACAATAGAATCTCGCAGCCCCCTCAAAGTCTTCGGAGATTTCAAGAATTCTTCCGCGATGGTAAATCACTAAGATAGGAGAAACGCCGGCCTTCTCCATCTGGTCGAGAATCAGATTGGCCTTGCTCCACTGGTTCCCATGCTCATAGCCGCGGATCAAAGCTTCATATGCCTCCAATGACTCACTGGCAATTCCTAGAAGACTTTCAACGGCGCTTTGGTTACCACGTTGAGCCTCAGCCATCAAACGGTATGGCTCCAATACCTCAGGACTCGCCCCCCTGGTCTTCGCCCGTTCTAGCCACTCAAGTGCAAGGCTATTCAGGTTAAGTTGCAAATTGCTGCGAACTTCCAACAGGTGCAATTGAATATCGTTAGGGTAGAAACGCTCAGCTCTCTCGATCCATGAAAGAGCATCCCGAGCACGATATCGTTGAAGTGCTTTATCCGCAAAATTGCAAAACCAAAGTCGCGGAACCTCGAACCACCAACCGCCGATAAGCAAAACGACCAAGACAGCCATCAGCCAAGTGCCGCGTCGATTTCGAATTCGCTTGTTAAGCTTCATTGGAACAGCTTGTGCCACCATAGTTGCCGCGAGATTCGCGCACTCGTATCAATGCGCCTTAAGAGCCTTTAGGCGAGCGGCAGCATGTAAAGTACCAGTAGCACGACGCGCAAGCTAGTGAATTGGGTGCGGGAATCACTAGCCTGCGCGTCGTGCTAGGTAAGTTTTAACATGCCGCTCGCCTTAGTGCCTTAAAAAAATGGGGAGCAAAAAAAATGAGGCCCCTCGGGCCTCATTTCATTCTATCGCCATCTATTGTTGCGACAATTTCAGACCAACCGATGCATCATTTCAGGTCGAACGTAAAGTCGTTTTTGTCGCCTTTGACTACTGACCGAACCAGGCCAGATTCTGCTGCATTGGCAAACTTCGCAGGAAGAATTTCTTTCATGACCTTCCCCAAGTTGCCAGAACCAGCAGCACCCATCCTAGCTCCGTAGTCGGCACCAAAATTGCCCGACGAAATGTCGACTGACGCGCCTCCGCCCCCCTTGGCTTCCTGTTTTGCAATAGTTATTGCATACTCACCAGGTGCAGCACCATCGTCCGTATTGACGCTAGTCAACTTGAAATTCCCATCTTTGTCCGTATTGCCGCTGGCCGACCGCAGCCCTGCCTTGCTAAGAAATGTCACCGTCGCTCCATCCACTGCCTTTCCCGACAACGTAACTTTTCCGCTTACTGGAACAGGGGGGTCGAATCCATCACTACCACAACCCGACAGGAAAACTGTCAACGTGAAACACATGACTGCAGCCAAACGCATTATCGAATGCCTCCAAAAAAAGCGGCTGGCGCGAAGTCGCGCCAGCCTAGTGTTATTATTAAATCCAATTTATTGAATGGAGGTGGCCAACGACTCACCTTCATTTCTTGAGCCCAATTGCTGATAGGTCAAATAGTCGATCGTTTGGGAAAAGAACTGAACCGAACCATCGCACAAGACGAAATTTGCACCACCGGTGTGGTCCGACTTGTACCCAGCAGACGTGTTCCAAGTGCGGTAACTATTGCAGTTGTCATTATTGTCCCCCACTCCTTGTTTTCCGCAGGTATTGAAATTGATACGAGCTGTCGTGGCTGTCCATTGTCCATTCGTGTTGTACCATCCACCACCACCGCGATGGTGATCGTGACAGGACGGTAGAATCTCGCCGGCACAAATTGTGTTCGACAGACCATCCGCTATTTCACCGAACTTCGCACTCCAGTCGCATCGGCTTATAACACCACTGATTCCCGCAGCTCTTGAATACGCGCCTGAGTGGCCGTGTCCATTAGCGCCATTGTTAAACAAGTTAGCGCCCAAGACTCCAGCCGCGCGAGTAAGATATGAATCGGTAGGAAACTGATTGCAGCCAAACTGGCCTTGCATATTCTGAGCTCCGATGCACATCGAATAGTTGTACAAGTGATTTTGATCGGAAAGCACTCTGGCCGATGTGCCGTCGCTCGGACAACGATAGATACCCATTGATACGTTGCGCATATTGACACGACCAGGGGTGTCAAAAGGCGCTTGAGCATTTAGCTGTCGTTCAACGTCTAGATTAAAATCTATTGAATTGAACAAGGCCGTTTGCTCCACAAAAGGTAGCAACTTTACTAGAACGGTTCCCTTTCTATGGTTGCCTGCCTCCCAAAGCCGACGGGGAGTAGCTGCTTTTGGATCATCGTCTACGGAACCAATCGGAAGCTTCTTGTTGGAACTTTCGTAATTGTGAACCGACAATCCAATCTGTTTTAGGTTGTTACTACATTGCATTCGCCGAGCAGCCTCGCGTGCCGCCTGAACTGCAGGGAGAAGTAACCCAACCAAAATGCCAATAATGGCGATAACAACGAGTAGTTCAACCAGTGTGAACCCATCACTTCTTTTGCGATGACGCATAAAAACCCTTTCAAAAGAAAATCACAACTAACCATGGTGTGGACCCCGTAAGCGGGGCGTAAAGGAAACCTAAGCAACCCAGTTTGTAGCAAATCCGTCGTCACAGGTCAACAAAAAAGACATTTTTTGTTAATTTGAGAGAAAAATCTCCATTTTCAGAGGGTTTTCTGGAGACTTTAGGGCATTTCGCTCGCTCTCAGTAGGCATTCTTGAACCAACAAATCATGTTCCAATGAATACGCATAGGTGCTGTCTCCGTGAATGGCGGCAGCCACACTCTGTAAATCACCGTCATAGCGCCCTGTCATCTTGGCTAGATCGACCACCTGGGTGCCCTTGCGAAAATCACCTCTCGGTTGGTCGAGAGTGAGCGTAAGTTGCGGAGGCTCAAGCGGCAAAATTTCAATTGAACCGTGCGTTCCACAAACTACAAACTGGCGACGGCGGTTGCCCTCGATCTCTACCACACTGCTGCGAATGGAGGCTGTGGCTTTTGGATATCGAAATACGGCAAGGCAGTTATCGTTCAACTTGTCGAGTTCAGGAAAGGTGTTGATGTTGAAGGGCGTTATCGATTGTGGCTTGCCGAGCAACGTAACCACGGCGTCGATCAAATGGCAACCAAGTTCAAACATGGAACCTCCTGGATAGCGAGCGAGTTCCGCCCTTTCGTTCGTCGCAAGTTTTTTGCTCATCACGCCATGAATCTCAAAGATCTCTCCCAACCATCCTTGCTTGACGGCACTAAACAAAAACTGAAAGGCCGAGTTGCTACGAAACATATATCCCAATTGAATGATCCGCTTCTTATCCGCCGCAATTTTCGCGACTCTTCGGAAGTGATCCATGGATGCGCCCGCAGGCTTGTCCAAGTGAACATGCATGCCTGCCGACAGACTTCTTTCTGCCATACCGAGCAGCTGATCGATATCGGTTTCGACAAAAACGAGTTGCAGTCCAGGTTGAGCCAGCAACTGCTCGACTGTCATCCACGAACAATTGGCAAATGCGCCCGTTCCTTGAACCCGCTCCCTTTGGACTTGATCCTCCTCGACGACTCCGACTAATTCGAAGAGCTCGCTCATTTTCTTCACTGCCTCAAGTTTCCCTCCGGCATGTCCATGTTTCGTACCGATCTGTCCTACGCGGATGCGGGCTTTGGACTGCCCATGCAACGTTGAACTCCATGGAGAGGCGATGAGCGAGCTGGCCACGATCGGAGCAACGCTTGAAAATGATTTCTTCGCAAAATCGCGACGGGAGAGAGTGTTCATGGCGATCCAATATCAGGGGGAAACCGGCGACAAACCAAAACAGATTGTAGCGTTTCTTTCAACGCTGCGACTCGTTTAACCCGCGCAGCGGCTGGCCTGCCCCTACTGCTTTCGATCCTTCGAATGCCTCGTGGTTTGGATACGGGTTCCCTGACGTCCGCGATCTCCGCTATCGCTTCGATCGGTTAAACATATGGCCCAACTGTTAAACTCCGCGATTTACCATCGCTAGCGCCTGTATCAAATATCCTAGCTCCTCGTCTACCTCCGACGCATTCGAAACCGTCGAAGCGATATGCCCCTTGACGATCTCCCGAAATCGCTTTCGCCATCGATGGATGGTGGTTTTGACAACGTCAACAGAAACGCCTAGCCTTGCCGCCATGTCAGCATGCGAAAGATCTATCGAATCTCCGCTGAGCCAAGGCCGGATTAACTCAAAACGAGTTGCATTGTCTGATCCCAATTCCAATTCGAGATCCTTTAGAGCGTGCTCGAGGATCGACATGGCCCATTGTCGATCAAAGTAGGCGTCAGGCGGCATTGAGTCAAAGGCTGTCGTGTTCAACGACAAGTCATCGACTTGATCGACCGCAATATGCAAAACCAACCTTCCTCTTTTTTCGGCCATCTGTTTTGCGCGCTCATCGGCCAAAAAGTGTTTCACTGCCCCGAGAAGATAGCTTCGAAACTTCCCTCGTGTTTGGACCACCGAGTCTAAGGACCCACCCTCAAGCAACGTCGCAAAGAAAGCATGGGTCCAATCGCGAGCGTTTTGATTGTGATGTGTATAGAACTCTATAAATGCGAACACTGGTCCATAGTAACGATCGCAGAGTTCCTTCAGCGATTGCTTGGCCTCAGCCGTTTCTCCTCGAGCAGATAGGACGTGAGTCCACTGTGTCGTCATGAACCTTTTATCATCGCCACCAATCCGAACGGGTGGATCCGTCATCGGCTAGACTCCGCAAAGGCCCTGTATTCGCCAAAGACGCTCGCAACTTGGAAGAGCGGTTTCAAGCGACTGTCTTGCGCTCCCCAAATCCCAGCATGGAGTTGACGTTCTATTCGAAGCTTACATGCCTGTGCGGTTTTGGCGTCCGGAAATGCAAAAGCGAGCGTTGCGGTCTGTCCGCGAGTTGGATTATACGAAACCATTTCCGACCGTTCACCGGGAAAGAAACACTTCCCTACATAGCTTTCGGATGCGAGGACTTCTGCATCGGGCAGCAGCGATGGCCCCTGAAATGTAACCAAGAATTTCAATTGAGATACGCCTTCTGTGTTCGCAACTTGCCCATCGCCGTCCCCACCGACTCCCTCCATTCCACTCATACCCATAGAGGTTTCCTGCATTCCACTCATACCCATGGAGCTTTCCCCGTCCATGACATCGATGACTAGTACATTCTCTTTGGTTGATATCGCGGCGATGTCCAAGTTCAAATAGTGCACTTCGGACACGGTAGATTCCGACACGGTAGATTGTGGCATCGTAACGTCGTATAGCACTACGGTTGGTTTTCTAGTTAAGCCTAGCGTCATATAGGCAATCACGAGCCCAAACAAGGTCCAAAGGGTCACTGCAAACGCTTTCAATAAGACACGGAGCAATAGCTCAACAGGGTGTGGAGTCTTACTCGCAAACCTAGGATCCGGTTGAGCTCTTTCAACCCACTTCTTGATCGACCGTACTCCCAAAACTGGAGTTGCAATGCAAAGTACCAGTACAAGAGTCACCTCCAGAGACCCCATAAACTGAGAGGCACTCGAATGGACTCGGAAAAATAATCCGCATGCAAGGAAAAAGAACAGGCAGGTTGCAAGCGTGAAGGGCCAAAACGTGCTTGCTAGGAGAGAGGTAAACAATCCCTTTCTATGTCCGCTTCGTCCCAAATATTGCAAATGAAAAATGCCGAGCAATGTACCTGGGATGCCAAGC
>JANLRK010000176.1:0-9136 GCA_031361585.1 Pirellula sp.
GTTATTTGCTATTTGTTATCTGTTATCTGTTATTTGTTTTTACTTAAGTTTTTAGCCTTCAGCCTTCAGCCTTCCTCCTCAATGTGTCATCGCATAAGTTACGATGTTAATTCCCAACGGGTAAGCTTTTTTGACGGAGAACTCTTCGAAATACCAAGGGTCTACACCCTCTTCTTCCCAGCCGTCGCCCAAATCGGTGTTGTGGCAAATGAAAACCATGATTCGATTCGCATCGTCGCGAATAGCACGATAATGCGGAACGCTTGTATCTGAATCGTATCTGTATTCCCAGGTAACGCCACTCGCGCGGCCTTGACGAGCTTGACCGATGTTTGGTAGCTGCGGCTTTTCTTTCAGATCGTAAACGCAATGGAAAATTTCGTGTTCCAATGGAACCTCAGCTGGTTCGCGATCAGGGAAAACACGCTTGATCTGTTGATAAAAATTCCTATATTCTTGGTCGCCCCAAAAATCGTCGACCATGAGAAAGCCGCCGTTGAGCAGATATCTTCGCAATGCCACCACCTCTTCCTGACGGAACTCTAACGAGCCCGGTTCAATAATATAGATGAACGGGTAGTCAAACAGTTGCGGGTCGGAAAGCTCAAGTACGATCGGTTCCGGGTTCACTTTCATCGACGTAACCTGCTGAAGTCGCAGGGAGAAATTCAATTCGCTATCGCGATAGTCGATAAACCAGCCACCGACACCCCGCGAATCATATTTAATCCGGACGAAGGTAAACATGTCCTTGCTAAATGGTTTGTCAACTTCCCAAGTCGGCACCCCATTTCGACCTACCGATTGCCAGTTTCCGGCTCCTCTTCGACGCCCCCATTGTTGAGCCGTCACGATCAAAGAACACATCGCGCTCAGCAACAAGGCCACTCCTAGACCAAGCATTAGCTTCCGGCACTTAATTCCCATCATGGTGCTTCCGTTGCCTTCGTTGCAGTCGCCGCCTCGGACGATTTAGAGATCTTAACAAACAACTCCATGGCGGCCTTGTAACGTGGTGATTCCTCCAAGGCCATCAATACCTGTCGTTTGGCAAGCTCTGACTTTCCGAGCAATTGTAGCGAAACGGCCAATCGATAATGTATGCTGGCGGGATCCGGCGGCTGCAATTCTAGGCAAGCCGATAGCGACTCTGCTGCCTTGGCCGAATTGCCAACCTTTTCATAGGTCAATGAACGCAGTTGTTGGAGGTCGCTGCGCATCGGATTGATTGCTTGCATCTGTTCGCACCACTTTTCAAGCGACTGCCAGTCGGCCCGCTCCTCATCGATTTCCATGAGCCGAAGTAGTGCTTCCCGACAGTCGGAGGAACGCTCGCTTAGCTCTACCAAAGCGGACCTCTCCTCAAGTGCATTTCCTTTGCCTCGATGAATTTTTGCCAGTATTGCGTAAATACCATCATTGGCGCTGTCGTCGGTCAACTCTTTTCTGAGTTTCTCGGCCACCCCAAGTGCCTCATCCCATTTCTTGGAACGCAACAAATCTTGGCATTGGCTTCGCAGCCCCCAGTACGAATCGGGATGATCCAGCAACCAGGTTGCTGAGTCTACTTTTTCCTCTGGTTTGGCTCGATCAAAATCGACTCCTTGACCATACTTGACTGCGAGCGCCATGGCAAAATCGCGAAAATCGTTATCCAACAATTCCAAAGTTCCTGGCGCCCGCTTCAATGCCTCCGAAGCTGGCATTCCAATGGCCAGATCCTCAAGCAAGCGGCGCATTACAGCAATTCCATATTTCTCGACCCAGTACTCCACCACCAGCGAGGACTCGTAATAAGCAAACTGCAAATGCATAGGCGTCTTGGGCTGTAGAAACGCGCTGCTTAGTTGACTCACTGGAACCAGTCCGGTACCAAGTACCATTTCGCGATAGGCAGGGTCCATGGACTGCCCCCAGGTAGTATTCCTCTGCCGCTCTTCATATACAGAGATGCCCTCGGACAGCCAGCGAGGCATCTTGTTGTTTGTTTTCTGGAGCGTGACGACGTGGCAGTATTCATGCCAAAGCACCGACTTCCAATTCGAGTCAACCTGAAGTGCCGCCGGAGAATTTGCGGTAATCAATCGACCAAAGCAAACTCCTAAAAATCCTTCGCCGCCGGGCAAGCCAAACGTGCGTATGGCAAACTCTTTCTGTTTGGGGAAAATCTCGACATAAACCGGCTCCTCCAATTTGACCGCATACTTTTTTGTGAGAACCTCCCTTGCCTCACTTAGCAGTTGAACAACATCTTGGCCGTAGATTTTGGCCTCGCGAGAGTCCATTCGAATCACCAAGCCTGGCGCCTCAAGCGTCGTGAATTTTTCCAATTCGGTTTTGAGCTGTTTCAAATTAAAGATGGTGACGTCGTACGGGTCTTTCAAGCGGACGTTGTCGACGATCTCCCAGCCTCGATCCGTTTGGCCCAATCGCAAAAGGTCTTGAGCCAATTGAGTTTTGGCTGGAGTATACTCGGCGTCCATTTTCAGGGCACGGCGCTGGTACTCCACCGACTCGGTGAATCGATAATGCATCGACAGTTGTTTGCCGATTGTGTAATCGACTTCAGGATTGAGTGCCCATGGAACAAGAGCCCGACTTCGCGATTCGCCCTCGGCTTCGTAGCGTCCCTGAAGATGCGCGATAGCTGCTCTCAACGCCCAAAGCTTCGGAAGATGCGCATTCACCTTCTCGACCTCGCTAAGTAGTTTTTCGGCCATGGAATAGTCCTCAGCCGACATCCTTGCTTCTGCGGCGTGGATCAAACTTGGCACAAAGCGAGGGTTCAATTCGATTGATTTGGCAAAGAACTCGTTTGACTTGACAGGGTCGGTACTGCTCCAGCTCCTGCCTAGTAAATAGTAGACTTCGGGATCGTTCGCATCCAGCTTGGCCGCTTTAGCAAGCGATTGCGAGGCGACCTTGTCATCGTTCTTATCTAGCGCCATCCGGGCCGTTGCTAGGTGTGCTTCAATGACTTCCGCTTGCGAATTGGATTTGATAGCCTGATCGAAGCAGCTCTTGAGAACATCCTTGGGGTCTTCCCCTTTCGCAAGAAAAAACTGACCGATTGGAACCAAATCGCTACGGTTTGCGAATCTTCCTGGGACCCTAAACAACATCTTGTCGAGATAGGCTATTTGCTCGTTCGCTTTGAGCAGCGAATTGTTCATTTTGAAGACTTGGACGCCAAGAAGTCTCAACCGAATGCTATCGGCATGTTTATCAATCGCCTTCTCATAGGCACTTAACGCGGCTGGATAATCGCCAACTGCCAAATAGGATTCGATCAGCATGCGAGGCCAGACGTCGTTCCATATGCCCCGTTCTACTTGAGAGGCTGCTAGCTTGATGCTGGCGTCGTAGTCACCGGTTCGATGAAAGGTCTTGCAGTCATCGATCTCGGAAGCGTCTAAGCTTGGTGCGAACCAAAGCAGAGTGGCCAAACTCAGCAGGATTCTACAGAAAGGGCGTTTTGCAAACCCTGCCAAAAACGATGTGCAACACGCCACTACTAAGGTACTCATTCGAGAGGGAACCGATCCAGCTTACAAACACCATGCCTTCACGATAACCATTTGGTTCGCTCTTCGCAGCACCCACAAGAAAAAATCGCTGGAATGTTGACCGTCGAAAAGGGTGAGATTAGAAAAACATGGCTTTTTTCGAGTCCAAGCCGAAACCATCTGTTTCCGTCGTGTTTTAGACTCGCGAATCATATGCCGGTCGCCTAGCATCGCCCAACTCCAGCGCAAATCACGATGCGATTGCCTTTTGTCCAGTCACCGCTTCCAGCTCTGCCATCTCAGCTTCCCACTCGTGATTCCGGAATGCGCCTTCCCATTTCGTAACTACCACCGTGGCTAGGCAGTTTCCAATTACGTTGACTGTCGTGCGAGCCATATCCATCAACTCGTCCACTCCAAGGATTAGGATAACGCCTTCGACTGGTAGGTTGAATGATGCGAGGGTTCCGAGCAAAATGACCAGGGATGCCCGCGGAACGCCAGCTACGCCCTTGGACGTCAACATCAGAGTCAACATCATCATGATTTGTTGGGACCACGAAAGTTCGATGCCTGCCGCTTGCGCCACAAAGACGGAGGCAATACCGAGATAGAGTGTGGTGCCGTCCAAGTTGAAGCTGTAACCGGTAGGTAAGACAAAGCCCACAATCCGTTGAGGGCATCCGAGTCGGACCAAATTCTCCATTGCTTTTGGCAATGCCGATTCGCTCGATGTTGTCGCAAAGGCGATGGTCGCTGGCGTCTTCACCGCATCAAAGAAGTCCTTCAACGGAACCTTGAAGAGCAATGCGATTGGCAACAGAACAACCACGACGAAAAAAACGAGCGCACCGTACAAAGTTCCGACTAGCATCGCTAGGTTTTTAAGGACGTCCAGTCCGCTATGACTAACTGCATACGCCATGGCGGCACCAACACCGACAGGCGCAAACTTCATGATGAACTCGGTGAAGCGGAACATGATGTCCGCTAACGACTCGCACCAACGGACAATGGGTGCGCTCTTTTCCTTACCGATGCTCGTTACTGCGAGCGCAAAGAGGACTGAAAAAACAACGATCTGCAAAACGTCCCCTTCGGCCATTGCCTTGATTATGGATGTCGGCGAAAGGTGCGCGATGATATCCCCGAACGACTGTGGCTTAGCTGGCGGTTCTGGCGCAGTTATCCCTCGGGCGGCTGCGTTTGCTGCTTCCGCGCTCTTTTCGACAGCAATAACAGTTTGCTTTTCCGATTCCTCCAAATTATCCAAAGCCGCAAATTCCCTTGCCTTTTTGATCGCATCGGCGGCTTCTTCTGAAAAAGTTTTAGCGAGTTTCGAGAGGACGGCTTTGTCTTCGGATTTTGCGACCCCTGCTAACGAAACTCCTTTGCCAGGCTGCACGATATTGACTGCTGCTAGGCCAATGAATAAAGCGATAGTCGTTACAACCTCAAAATAGAGAAGCGATTTGCCGCCTATTCGTCCGACTTGTTTTATGTCACCTGTTCCAGAGATGCCAACAACCAAGGTTGCAAATATAAGCGGAGCAATAACCGACTTAATCAGGTTTAAGAAGAGATTTGAGAGCGGCCTCGCATTGAGTCCCCAAGCAGGAAGAAGCCATCCGATAAAGATGCCAATCACCAACCCGATCAGAATCTTCCACGTCAGCGAAATTTTGGGTAGTTTCATTGAGAACATATTTCAAGAGGTTGGAAGCCACGCTCTGGCAAAACTAGATCGCGGTCGACTAGCAAATCGCTATTCTCCGCCACCTTTGCAATAAGTTGTTAGCCAGGCAAAAATCTCTTTATGCCAGTGAACGCTATTGGCCGGCTTGTTAACCCAGTGTCCCTCATCAGGGAAGTTGATGAAGCGACTCGGAACGCCTTGACGTTGCAATCCTTGAAACAATTCGTGCCCTTGCCCGATTGGGCATCTGAAGTCGAGATCGTTATGGATTACCAGCATAGGTGTCTTGTACTTGCCGAGGTTTCCAGCCAACGTATGGGGACTGAATTCGCGATACTTGCCAGGTATCTCCCAAGGCAATCCGCCGTGTTCATATTCGTCGAACCAAAGTTCGTCTGTTGTCCCCCACATGCTTTCAAAGTTGTACACACTGCAATGGCTTATCAAGCAGCGAAACTCCTTGGCAATTTCGTTGACTGCAAACCAATCCTGCATGTATCCGCCGAAGCTGGCACCAGCGGACGCAATGCGCTTGGAGTCAACGTACTCCAGGGACTGCACGACCTTGAGCCCTGCGACCAAGTCGCGATAGCACTTCCCACCCCAATCGCCGCTGATCTCGTCGCAGAACTGTTGGCCGAAACTAGTTGAACCACGTGGATTCGGCATCGCCACGACGTACCCTTGCGCCGCCCACAATTGCGGGTTCCACCGGAAACTCCAACCGTCCTCCCAAGCTCCTTGAGGGCCACCGTGAATTAAATAAACGACGGGCCACTTCTTTTTGGGGTCGAATCCCGGCGGCTTTAATATCCACATTTGCATCTTGACTTTTCCCTCAACGTCGACCGTTAAGCTCTCTGGTCTAGTTCGCTGCAATTCGTCTAAAATCGCCCGGTTGTGTTGGGTTTGTGCGTCTACTTTATTAAAGGATTTAGCCGATGTGAGGTACAGTTCGGCCGGCTCATTCATGGTCGCGCGAGCCAATACGACTTGGTCCTTTTGAACAGACATTCCCGTGATCTGCCCAACGCGATTGTCCGGCATTCCGAGCTTGACGACCAAAGGCTTGGCAGAAGCGGAAACACTGTAAAGAGCGCTCGATGCAAGTTCATCCGTTGTGAACAATAAGTCCGATTGGCTCACCCAGAAGAAATCGTTGACCGATCGGTCGAGGTCTCCAGTCAAGACAGATGATTTACCAGTGAATGAACCATCCGCATTGCACGGTTGTAGGAGCAAGTTCCATTTGTCCGCTTCGTAGCCCGGTTTTATTTGTGTTCGATACGCGACGTGCTTGCCATCCGGACTAAATTTGGGACAACTGTCAGCCGCCAAGTTGGTCGACGTCAGGTTTGGCCAATCGGAACTCTTGTTGTCGATCGAAACGCGACATATGTCGTGATTGGTGCTCCATGATTCACCCGTTTTTGGAACCGCAGTGAAAACAACCCACTGGCTATCCGGTGAAAACGTAAAGTCATCGCCCACGCTAAACGTTGTACTCGTAGGATAAGCATCTCGATCGCCCGGGGTCACGTCCCTGCAATCGCTACCATCGACATTGATGACAAAGATATGATTTCGTTTGTCTTCCACATGGGAATCCCAATGCCTGTAGAACAAGCGTGTAAAGGTCTTGGCCTTAACAGGGTTGGCAGCGGCAGCCTCTTCGTCTTCCTTGTTTTTAGCGTCCGATTCTACAAAAGGGAGACCGCTCCATTTTGGATTGATAGCGGAATAAAAGGCAATTCTCTTCCCGTCGGGGGACCAGATGCCGCCACTGGCTCCCGTGGCAATATTGGTTACTTTCACAGGTTCACCCCCTGCAACTAGATCCAAGATGTAGAGCTGGGAAACTCCGCTTCGATTGGACTCGAATAACAGCTTTGATCCGTCCGGAGACCAGCGTGCATGCGTATCGGCTTTGCCGGAATGGGTAATCTGGCGCGGCGATTTATTCACGTCAACTAGCCACAACTGCGTGTTCTTGGCGTTTTTGGAGGCATCCGTCACCTTGGTTACTTGATACACAATCTGCGCGCCGCTGGGACTCAACTGAGGGTCTGCGACGCGGGCCAAACGAAAGAGATCTTCTAGTTGCATGGGGTGAGGGTCGATAGCCATTGCAGTATGAATCAACGCGTGTGAAAAAATGGTGGCAAACACAAAAGCGAGCGAAATGAGCCGTAGCAGCATGATAATAGAATTCGTAATCGCAAAAAAATGGAACCGGCAGACGGATTGCTATCATACCCGTTGACAAAACGAACTGCTACGGGAGGTACTATGCTGACGATACATTTTGCCTAAGTAGAATGACCCCCATGGCGACCTATAGAGAATTCGGAAATTGGGGGTTAGCCGTATCCATCTGGATGCATCAAATGGCCGAAGAATAAACTGCCTAAGGGTATGAGCGGCGGCGACTCCTTAGGTGACAATTACTTTTCGAGGTCTATTCTAACGCTACGTGCGTTCTGAAAAGGTGCAAGGGATGGCAAACGAGTCCGTACGCGGCTTCCGAGGATGGATTTATGCGATATTTATCGCGATTTGCCTAATCCTTATCTTTTTTGCTGGCGAAAACCTTTCTCGTCTAAAGCAGCCAGGCTTTTATTTAGCGCCGAGGACTGCCACTCTCAGCGTTTCAACCAAGCCAAAGACTTTTCCGAAAATCGCGACGGATCCAATTCCGTTAGAGATCGAATCCCTTTGCATACCCATCGAGTCGGCTACTTGGATCGACTATCGGATCCGATCAGGAAACTCCCTCGCAATGTTGGAACCGCCGGCCGGAGCTCGACTGGCGGCCCCAATTGCATCGACGATTGGCTCGGACCCTTTCCTGGATGCAAGCCGCGAGCAACGAAGCCCCTCTGTACTCGCTGAATCAGCCGCAACCTCGTCTCAAACCATTGCTACAAATGTCTCGGCAATTCGATTCAAACCCAGTGATACGATCGACAAGAATCTACTCTCGACAGAGCCTACGAAGTCGACCAACAAGAACGCTTGGCCCATTTCTGCGCGATTGCAAAGCAGTATAGCTAACATCGAAATCTCTGCCACAAGCAAGGCCGAGGCTGATGTTCAAAATTGGGTCAGCCGCATAACTGCAACCTACGATAGCATGACACGGTTGGCACTTACTGACGATGCTTCGTCGGACGTGCTGGAATCACTACATCTACTGGCCAATGAAGGCGTGACGCTTGCGGAAGCAACCTTGGCGAAAGATACCGTACTTGCAAGCGACATAGCTAGACTATCCTACTGCATTGAACGTCGTTTTGCGGTATGGAACGCGGTGAGCATCTGCGTACTCCAAGGAAAGACCCGTTTCATTGCTGTGCGAAAACATGAAGTCGACGCAGTTCGTTTGCGAGAGTGCTTGACCAGTGTAAAGTTGGCAGTACTGAAGACCGGCGACGCAAATAGTTGGACAAAATACTTGATGCTCGACTCCTTGAATCAGCTTGCGTCTGGCGAGATCACCGGTCGGCAAGATCAAGTTGACTTGGTTCGGCAGTTCCTAGGCAGAGTAACCGATCCAAGGGTAACCGGACCACAACGTACGATTCTGGCCTCGACCGAGGTTCACAAATTGGCAGATCAAGTACATCCATTGTCGATTGGTCCTGTTGACTATCGCAAGTTAATTGAGGATATCGAAACCCTTGAATCCGATCCCGTCCATCGATGCAGCAAGTCGCTAGCCGATGCGATCCAGTCCCTAAGATTCTCGGAACATCAAGAGCAGGCTAACATTGCTCAAGCGATCGGGTCGCACTACAGAAATGCAAACCTCCGGTTGGCGGTCTCAGAGGAATTCATCAATAGGATGATGCCAAGTCAAACGCGGATGGAAAAACCGGTTAAGCAAACGATCCTCGGAGCTGATACGCGTGGCGCGAGTCAGATTGCCACCAAG
>JANLRK010000198.1:0-28682 GCA_031361585.1 Pirellula sp.
CGTTCTCCGTACGCATAACGCAATGAGGTCAATTTGAGTAACAACGTCATTTCCAGCGTTTTTCGAACGTGTTCTAAGCTTCGTGCTAGTATTCGGCGGGCTACTTTGATTATTGGAGAAATCGGCGTCAAAGTCCAAGAATGTGGCGGGGCCTCTCCGAGACGCCGAAAATTACAATTCTCTAGGAGACGCGCCTACAGAGCATCAGCTATTCTGGCAGCGGGACTTGGTCTGTCGACATCAGGTAGCCAATCAAGTTTCGAATCTGCTCGGCCGATTGATTCTGAAGTAAACCGTCGGGCATGAGCGATGTCTTGGACTGCTTGACCGATTCGATTTCACCGCGATCCAAGGTCACGGGTTCCGTTGCAGTTTGCAGAGTCAGCGTTCGCTCCGTCGTTGCAATCACGACGCCGTTGATGACGCGTCCATCTTGCAACAAGATGATCATGGTTCTGAAATCCGCACCGACGCTCGCGCTCGGATCAACGATATTCTCCAATAGATAGTCCAAGTTCTTGCGATTGGAGCCCGTTAGGTCTGGACCGATTTTGACCCCGACGCCGTACAACACATGGCACGTGGCGCACGCCTTTTGAAAGATGGCTCGACCAGCCCTCAGGTCGCTTCTGGCGATCGCATCGCTGTGCAATTCGGTTCGAAATTGTTCCATCAGCTTCTTTTTGTCCTCGGCTGTGACGCGGACTTCGCCCCAGGTTTCTGCCAGTTCCATGTTCATCGCTTCGTCGTCAAAAGAACGGATTTGACGAGCATGAAAAGCAGAGACTTCGCTCGGTGCAATAGTCTTATCGCGAATTGCCGCCAAAAGTGCCTTGGCATACGATGGCCTAGACGCAAGCGTATTGATCATCTCGATCCGCTCGGCCGGACCAAAACTTTTTGCTCGATTCAAAATTTGCTTTGGCGCATCAATGTGTTCGAATTGCGAAAGGCCTCGAATCGCTTCGCGGACCATCGCTCGATCACCCAACAGTTTCACCAGCGTTGGCGCAAATTCAGCTGGTCGACTTTTCAAAAGCGACCTCAATGCTTGGCGGCGAGCCTCGGCGTCGGCATTGGTATCGTCGACGAGTTTTGTCAGTTCCTCGACGGCTCGTCCGTCTCCAAACACTAGACGCAATGCCTGCATATCTCCTATCAATTCTTTGGATTCGCTTTTCTCGAATTGTTTGGCAAACGAAGTCCAGTTCACGGGCGCCGATGCTTTTTGCCAACCATTAAGCGCCTTGGCCATCCCAGTAACCACTAGTTCGGGGAATAGAAACTTGGGATGCTCCGCTGCGGCCAATAACTGCGCCACAACCTCAGGTCGGGAATCGATCTCAAGCGTCAATCGGCGTGCAATGTTCTCCGTCAGCCTGGGTATAGCAGAAGTCTTCGCGAGCGAAATTGCTTGTACCGTATCTTGCGGTACTGCCGATTCGACTCCATACCACAGCATCGATGGAAACATTCGATCCGTGCGAAGTTCGGATTTCTTGGCTAACTCCATCGCGATGGTCCATCGATCTGCATTGGGCAATCGCTGCAGTGCCGAAGCCAAATAGAGATGGACCAAGCCGGAGCGGTCGTTGCGGGATAGTTGGATTAGCCTTTCCTTCAGGCTACTGGATATAGAACTCCCGTTCGGTGTCAAGCGATCAACAAGGAAACGCAAGGCGGAAACCCGTTCGTGTTCGTCGGGTGCCGATAGGTGTGAGGCTAGCCATGGTTCGTCCGCCGCACCGATCGAGTAGCAAGTCTCAATCAATCGCAAACGCTTGGCCACGTCCGTTGTCGTCAAAAGGGCCTGATCAATCTCCATGCGAATGGCTGCGAGTTCTGATTCTGACTTAACGGTTGTGCAGCGTTCGGTCAGGATTCGCCGGGCGGTTCTTGGCCACCAAGCGTTGGCATGCGATTGGAGAGCGATCAATTGGCTGTCGGTTTGGAGGGCCATGTCCAGCGATGTGATCGATTTGGGTTGGCCATAGGTTAGCTTGTAGATGCGACCGCTAGTGCGGTGGACGCCATCGTGATCATGGCATTCCCCCGTATCGCTCCAGTCCGCCACGAATACGCCGCCATCTGGGCCTGTAATCAAGTCCATGCCGCGAAACCAAGGATCGGACATGAAGCCGAAGTCGGGAGCGCGCTTGCCAATATAGCCAGCCACTTGTCGCTCGAGAAGGTTGCTATTGATCCTGAGTCCATGCAGATTAAGTGTGTATAAGCGATTCCGATATTCCGCTGGCCAATTGTCCCCTTGGTAGATCATCAAGCCGATATGGGCATGCCCACCACCCGCAGCGTTTGTTCCGTCCGACATGCCCTTTTGAACCGTATTCCACTTCTCGCCATTGTCCCAATGCACATGATCTGCAGTCTGTTCGATAAGTTGATACGCATGCGGATTCAAGTCGACGCCATACATCCTTTCCACATGAGAACCAGGTACAACATGCCATAGGTGGCCGATGACTGTGTTGATAACAAACATCTCGCCATGTTGATCGAAATCGAATCCCCACGAATTGGTCATACCGTGCATTACGGTCTCGACAGTACCGAAGATTGGATGGAATCGCCAAACACCGGTATTGATCTTGATCCGCTGTGAATCACCCGAGCCGGGCTTGCCAATATTGCTGGTCGCTTGGATACCATGCCTGGCGTAGAGCCAACCATCCGGTCCCCATTTTAAACCGTTGGCCGGCGTATGACCGACGACACCGTCATCGAAGCCATCGAGCATGATTTTCGGTGGACTATCGGGAACATCGTCGCGATTCTGATCCGGAAAGAAAAGAAGATGTGGTAAGCAAAGTGCCCAAACGCCCCCGTTGCCAACTTCGATGCTGGTAAGTTTGCGGGCATCATCCCAGAAGACCGTTCGTTTGTCGTGCTTCCCGTCGCCATCGGTATCTTCGAGAATCACAATTCGATCGCGTTGATTGCCATCGAAGCCACCCGCACCACCTCCGGCCCAGCTATAGTTTTCAGCAACCCAAAGACGGCCTCGCTCGTCTGTGGTCATGGCGATCGGATTCTGAACTTCCGGCTCCGATGCAAAAACAGATATTTTGAATCCATCGGGGAGTTTTGCTGACTTAACCACCTCAGATGGAATCATCGGACTGGTCGTCGACTTTTCCGAATTGAGCGGAGTCGGAAAGTCGTCTGCGCTTGCATGTTCGATCAATATGCAAGATGCGAACACGAGCGTAAACATTAGCCAGTTGCAATTGGAGGGTAGCACAATGGTTTCCTATTGAGACGACGGTAGGGAGAGTGGGAGGCAGAGAGATAAATTCTACTCTCCTTTTCGTTTCAAAACACCGTCGAGAGAGCAGTGAGTTTACGCCCCCTGACCTAGATTGGGTGTGGAATGAGAGCGGCAAGAACCACTTAGTCATCAATGTTGTCGTCCTTGAAGATTTCGTCTCTTGAATGGAGCTGGCAGAACAAAGCTCGTTTTTGCTCAGGCAGGGAATAGTCGAAGCCCAATTGGCGCAAGAAGCCTTCAGAGGCGCTGATCGCCATTACTTCCATAATCCCTTTTTCGCGAGCCCGGTCGATGCAAGCTTTGACCAAGCCTGACCCGATCCCGTTACCTTGGTAGCCGTCGGCAACCGCCAAACATTGGATTTCGCCAAGTTTTCGCGAATAGATTTCCACCGCGGAAAAACCAACCAATTTAGTTTCGCCTGATTCAGCGGCTATTTCCGCTACATAGCCGTTGGCCATCAACAAGACTAATTCCGACTGCATTCGCCTGAGCAGTTTGCGTTGTTCGACAAACGGCTTCAGCAAGGCTTGAATGTTCGCAAGGTCGTCAAAATGAGCTCGTCGGATTTTGAATGGGAACTTCGGCTTTTCTTCTGGAACTGCAGATGGTTCGGACAAAATAGCTCCACCCAAAATAAACGGTTGCGATCTTTCCAAAGTTGGGATCTGGCAGCATGTGTTGCTTGCAATCCTCGCTTATGCTAACCGATTCGATGCGTGGAGCCAATTGCATGCCGCGGCAAACGCCAGCAATCTTTACCTAATTGGTATGATGGTTTCCTAGTATTGCTCAGTTTGATGCGTTTCCCGTATAAAGACAAAAGAGAGTTAGGCATCTGCCTTAAGCTTACCGAAATTCAATTCGAGAACACTTATCGAGGACAACTAGTCCCGGTGTCGTCAAATTCACTACTATGTCCGATCAAGACTTCACAGAGTGCTTTATGGGACAACGACTATTCTTCTCCGTCGGCGAACCTAGCGGCGATTTGCACGCAGCCAACTTGATACGGTCGATCCATCAAGTCTCTCCTTCGTCGACCTTTCGAGGTTTGGGTGGATGCCGGATGATCCAAGCGGGTCTAGAGCTGGATTATGATCTCACCAGTTTGGCGGTCATGGGTTTTGCGGAGGTGCTTCCGAAGTTGCGCGAGTTCTTTCGCGTAGCCGACTTGGCCGAAAAGGTTTTTGCTCGAGGCGAGGTGGATGGTGTTGTTCTGGTTGATTTCCCAGGCTTCAATTGGCACATTGCCAAGCGTGCGAAAAAGTACGGTCTTCCAGTCTTTTACTATTTACCGCCACAGTTGTGGGCGTGGGGTGGTTGGCGAGTGAAAAAGATGCGTCGCTACGTTGACCATGTACTTTGCAATTTGCCATTCGAAACGCCATGGTTTCAAGAACGAAAAGTCGATGCGCATTATGTGGGGCATCCATTCTTTGACGCGGTGGCTCAGCAAGTCTTGGATGTTCGTTTTGTTGAAAAGTGGCGAGACAATAAAAATTTGCAAGTGGCTGTCTTGCCAGGCTCCCGCGATCATGAGGTTCATAACATTTGGCCATTGCAACTAGAGGTCATTCGCAAGTTGGCGGTGAAACACCCTAAAGCACAGTTTTTGGTTGCAGCCATAAAGGACGCTCATGCTCTTTGGTGCCGCGCGCAATTGAAGCCTTCGGACGCAAAATTACCGATGCACATATTCGCTGGCAAGACGAGCGAAATTATCGAGTTGAGCGATTGCTCGTTGATGAAGAGCGGGTCGGTATCGCTGGAGTTGATGGCGAGGGGTAAGCCTGCCGCTGTCATGTACCATCTCAGTCAAACCACCTATGCGATGGCCAAGTTGTTGGTCAAGTGCAAGAGAATGTCGTTGCCAAACCTCATGGCCGATAAACAAGTTTTGGCTGAGTTTCTTTCCCATGGAAAACTCAATTCGAAGTCGGCACTACGTTCCATTGAAGATGTCACGGAGGAGATGTCTCGGCTTTTAGGTGATTCCGAATACCGATTGACTCAGCGTCGCAACCTGAACGCCCTTGCGTCCCAATTCGCCAAACCCGGCGCGAGTAAGGCTGCTGCCCTGTTGATCATGTCGAAACTAACCAAGTCCGACGATGGAACACTTCCGATAGACGGAGAACAATCGGTCCCAGCGGAATTCCGGCGGGCCGCTTGAATGAAATGTTCAGCTTTCCGCTTTCCGCTATAAGGCGAGCGGCAGGAGTTGGTTTACCGGAGATTGGGCTCTGGCCCGATTTTCGCACGGCCCAGGGGGCCATGCTACTGGTAGGAAGGCCGATGTCGAGTCAAACACTCCGGTATCTAATTCTGATACTATATGGAGTCGCCCCATTCCTTTTATGGTGTCAGAATATTCAGCTACATGATTTACCATGCAATTAATTGAAGTGCAGTCCGCCGGAATTACGGACACGGGCAAAATGCGAACGGACAACCAGGATCAGTTCCTGGTCGTCGAATTAACTCGCAGCATGATCGTCCGGTCAGGAGCCCTAAAGTGCGAGCAAGGTTCAAGACTATTCGGCGGGACAGTTGGGCATTTGTTTCTTGTAGCTGACGGTATGGGAGGACACCGTGGTGGAAGCGAAGCCAGCAAGTTTGCCGTCGAGTTTTTTGCCAACTCCATTCTTAACAGCACTAGCTGGTTAACGAAGATTGAGCCATCTCGCGAAGCAGCCTTCATAGAAGATCTAAAAGGCATGTTGGAAAATGCTCACAGAGCCATTGAGGAGCAGTCGAAGACAACCGGTGGTTGCGAGGGAATGGGCACCACGCTGACGCTTGCCTATGTAGCGTGGCCTCGAATGATCGTGGTCCACGCTGGAGATACGCGTTGCTACTTGTTACGCAAGGGCGACTTGAAATTATTGACTCGCGATCATACCGTCGCCAATGAAATGATGCGGAAAGGCCAACTTGCTCCGGAAGAAATGGAGCGTTCGCATTGGTCCAACGTGCTGGTGAATGCCTTGGGTGCTGGTGCAGAAAGCGTGTTTCCGGACATCTACAAACTCGATTTGGAACAAGGCGATTCGATCTTGCTCTGTAGCGATGGCCTCAATAAACACGTGGCCGATTTCCAAATCCAAAGAGCCTTGGCCCAAGCGTCCGATCCTCAGCTTGCCTGCGAGGAGCTAGTCTCATTGGCAAAAGAAGGGGGCGGATCGGATAACATCACGGTGATAACCGCAAGATTCATTACGCCAAATGCATCCAAGAATCGCATGCAAATGATCATGTCTCGCCCTACCACGGAAAGCATCTTGCAGGAACTTGCGTATCCCGATTCAGAAACTGACACATTGGATGAAGACCCTGACTCGAATGACAACGAACCTACGGAGAACGAACTTCCGGATCAAACTAGTACCAAAGACACTCTCGATTTCTCCGATATCGAAAATGGATCGGACGAATGAATCTGCCGCGCCCCGCTAGAACTACTTTACGATAATAACAATCGGTCGATGGTCGGAGTCAGGGGCCGATGTACCAACACTTCGAAAAAGTACCGTCGTGTTCTTTGTAACTAACGCATGGTCGATCGGGATCGCAAGGTGCCCCAAATCAGTTGGCCAGGACGCAAAGTTTCCTCGGTAGCTCCGCGAATCTTCAAGATTACCTTGTACCAACATCCGCGAAAAAGGGGGCGACCAGGGAGTAATGTTCAAGTCCCCAACGATGATCCCGGGCTTACCTGGCAAAGCCGCCCAATCCGATAAGCGTTGCAACTGCTCGTTTCGATCTAAGGTTCTTTGATGCAAATCGGGCGAACGCGTATGGACGGCCATAACTCGAAAACTTGAATGGTTCCCGGCCGCAGGGACATCCACTTCGATAGCCGGCATACCTTGCCCTGCAAGATCGAAAGATCTAAAACGCGTCCCCTCGATCCGACTTAGCACAGCGATTCCTCGCGATGAATGATCGGGTATCCAATGACAGTATGGGTACCGTAACTCAAGCTGCTTCAAAACGATTGCCTGGTCCGGACCAACCTCGATGAGTGCCACTACGTCCGCTTGGCTGTTTTGCACCAGATCTAAAACTTGCTCTGGCGAACTGTTCATAACCCATATGTTCCACGAAAGGATCTTAAGTCCCTCAGCGTCCGGATCGTTGGAAGCCAACGGAAGTACCGCCCAAGGAGTAGTCACCCAGGTCAAGTAGAGCCACGGGGGCAGAACCATGATAAAACGATGCCACCAACGAAGGCGTTTCTCCCCAAAAGAAACTCGCATCGAAAAGCAAGCCGTCGTCAATACGACGCTGAGAGCAACCCAGGTATGCCACGAGAAATGCGAAGCGAGATCCCAGATGGGGTGTGTATCGCTCAAGATACGTGAGGTCATTACGACCCAACCTGACATTGCAAGCATCGCCGCCAGCAAAAGCATTCCTCGATCGAATAGCGAAAAGACTTGGCCGAATCGAAGTTCGCTTGACTCGTTAGTTTCCGACGGAACCTGCATCAACGGCCACCCTGCGTGTCAGAATCGACCGCGTCCATGCTCGAACTGGAATGGATGAACTCATGCTGAGCCTCCCGGTCTTCGAAATCCGTGAGGAGCCATTCCTCGCCCCTTTTCTCCAACTCGAGCCCAACCCAACGAGGTATTCTGCCAGTAACGCCCGAGCTTTCTGCTTCGACAAATGCGTTCATTCGCACCAATGCGGTTGGGTTGCTTGTCTTATAGTCGATCGCAATACTGTGTATCCTCGTTACCCTCGCGACAGAGAATTTGACCGTTTGCATTCTTTGCGCCGTTCTTTCAACTCGCTCACTGTGATTTGGCGATATTCGTTTTAATACGCGATCGTATTGGTTGCTTTGCAATTCGCTTGCCGCATCCGCAAGCCAAACCCGCACTCGCTCGGAGTCCGTGACGACCCAGACATTTAGAAGCAAGAGTAGGAGCGAAACCATTGCGAAGCCCACGCTGGCTTTAAACGCGATCGAATTCCCCGTTTGGGACCATCCATAAAAAGTCAATACCGTCACAACCGTTCCAATCGTACCTATCAGCCAGGGTTGTTCGAAAAGGAGGGGTATCATAGCAAGAAAAGTCGCATTTTGATAAGTGGATAAGCCACCGCTGGAAAACGGTGACCTAGGGTTGCCGAGCGAGTGTCTCAATATTCCAAAAGCTTTGCGGATTGTACCCAAAGCGAGATCCGCGATGTCCTTAGTGTATGGTTTCGCCATGCTTGAAACAATTAGACGGTATTGGATCGGCCTGCTCGTCGTGGTCTTAGTAGGGCTGCATGCAAGCATAGTTGGCGTGATCCGCTATCAAGCTTCGTTGGCCAAGGTTGACGCTTCGTGCGAAGTTGATTTGGGACAGTATCTGGCATTTCAAGTGGGTAAAAAAGCACCTCTTCAAATGCGACTCCATGGAATTGTGCCGCTCAATCATCGCATGAAAAGCCGCCAACTCATTGAACTAAACAAAGCCCAGATCCGTCAGTCGCTTGAGGAATATCTACGCCAGCTGGATAGCAAGCTGTTGATCGATCCCTATCTGGCGGATCTCAAGTCGCAACTTTTGGAGGTGCTCGTTCAAACCATTGGCGACTCATCGATCGATGATCTGGTCGTCACCGAGGTACGTGAATCTCGAGACGAAGTGAGTTTGGAATTCGTTTCCCACGGCAACGCGAAAATGCCAAGACGACTCGTTGCAACTCTTAGAGACCCTTCTCACGAAGACTCCGAGGCTGAAAATTTAACGGATGCAGATCACGAACATACAGCCGATGAGCCTGGGGATGGGCAGGCGGAGTCTGAATCAAAGGGGCATGTGGCACCATCGGCTTCGAAAGCAAAAGCTCACGGAGCTTCGCCGAAAAAGCCAACCAGTCACGCTAGCGTTGCAAAACCAGTCGCAGCTGGCCACGGTGCCCCAGCCCCAGCTCATGGCGCCGCAAAAACACCCGCCAAAGACACGAAAAAGAGCGGACACTAACGGAATGCAAATAATAGGTCGCGCTAAAGCCAGATTATTGATTGATATACTTAATCAGTATCACAACCCACACGGCTGAGAGCAAAGCAATACTACTCCAAGCCGAGAAGACCCAAAATCGAGTCGACGGATACTGGTACGCGATTTTGGCCGCTGAACGAGTTTCGTTATGAAGGAACTTCTCTCGATGGTCCGTATCCTCGAACATCGCAGTTTGGGAGGCTTCAAGCAATCCGAATTGAATCGAGAATTCCAAAACGCCATACAAGATATGACGTCGACCAACTGGATCGATGCCAATTGCTTCAAAGCACCAAAGCTGCTTGCCAAAGGAGCAGTCCGTTTCGTCAACGAGATGAATGCACCGCAAATTTTCAATTCGAGATTGCTCAGGACAAAACTCTTTCTGAGTTAAGCAACGATGAGCATGCTCAGATGCAGCTTGCCAAATTTGACGCGAAAATTGAATTTTGTCTGCTTCAGGAGTCATAGGTTCGATTCCTTCGTTACTAAAGGTGTGTCTTCCGCCTTTGACACACAACTAATTTTCTTTGACACTTCATTATACGTAGCTGCTCGACTTAGGTCAGGGCCACTCATCAACTATCTCCAAATTTTTTGGGAATTCGCACCAAAGTTTCAACTTGGATTCCTCGACTGCGATACTCTAGACGCAATTCTTTAAGCTGCAAACCATACTGTTGGGTGGTAAACGCGGCTCAATCTAACCTTTCGCAAAGCATGTTTGAACGAAAAAGCCTTAAATGGCCCATATTGCTTGCAATTGTGATGATTGTCTTGTTGGTTGGACTGACAATTGGCTGGGTCTTGCTCAACGTTTTTGGGGCCATTACCAGTCAAAAAAGCTCAAACGTTTACTGGGCGCTACTTAGCGTAGGGTCCGTCATGTTCTTATTCGTTTTGGCTGGGGTTGTGCTGTACCTGATTTGGAGCATTCAGCAAATTAATCTCAATCGCCGTCAAAGCAATTTCATCGATGCGGTGACGCACGAACTTAAAAGCCCAATCGCCTCGCTTAAACTATTCCTGCAAACGCTTGGCAAGCGCAACATTGACGAAGACAAAAAACAGGAGTTTTACAGCTCGATGCTCGACGATGTCGAACGACTCGATCAGTTAATTAGCCAACTTCTAAATGTTGCACGTTTGCAACAGAATTCCAGTTCGCAAGAACCTGAAACATGGGTTGCTATCGAATCGATACTTGGCGAGTGCGTCGCAAAACTTGTTTCACAGTACCACGTTCCGACTGAATGCGTGGTTGTCGAGTCGACCGCATGCGACGTCTGGTCGCGTCCAGTGGATGTCGAAATCGTTGTTCGCAACTTGATCGACAATGCGTTGAAATACGGAGGGCGGCCACCCGCCATCCGTATCGTTGTCCAATTGGATGAGGCTAAGGATTTGGCTATCATCTCTGTCACCGACAATGGTGCAGGCATTCCGAAGCACCTTAGAAAAAAGATATTTCGACGATTTTACAGAGCCGGTGACGAATTGGAGCGAACGAAACCAGGTACTGGGCTTGGGTTGTTCCTGGTGCGTTCGGTTGTTCGAAGGCTGAAAGGCTCCATCCGCGTGGCTGACATGCCCATTGATGGTGGTACTCGATTTGAATTGGTTTTGCCGAAAGCAAGACTTCGACCTTTAGACGAACGACCCATTGAAGTAAATTCCTAAGCTTTGCTCTTTCTATCTCTCCAACCATTCAAACAACATGCGGGCTCGGAAGAATATTCTTATTGTCGAAGACGAAAAACACATTGCCACCATAGTCAAGTACAATCTTGAGGCGGAAGGTTATCGTGTAACGCTGGTAGGCGATGGACCGACTGCTATCCGCTTGATACAGGCGGATCACTACGCATTTGACCTTATGATCCTTGATCTCATGTTGCCAGGCATGAGCGGTTACGCCGTTTGCGAAACGCTTCGCGACGAAAGCATCATGTTGCCTATCCTTATTCTTAGCGCAAGAAGTTTGCCCGAAGATCGAGCTCGAGGATTCGATTGTGGAGCGAATCAATATTTGAACAAACCGTTTGATTTGGATGAACTGCTCGCACGTGTGAAGAACCTCCTCAAACTCCATCCGAGGCAAAACCAAACTGCCATTTCTACTTCGCCAACGAAGGTCTCGGCGATCTCTTTTGGAAAGGCTTCTATCAACTTCGAAACCTATGAAGTCCGCGTCGATAATCGCGACGTCAAAATGACGCACAAAGAGCTGCAACTGCTGCGCTATTTCGTTGAAAATCAAAGCAGGGTCATCAGCCGCCAGGAGTTGCTTTCTGAAGTATGGGACGTCAACGGCGAAATGCAAACTCGAAGCGTAGACCAGTTCATGCTGCGACTTCGCAAGATCTTTGAAACGGATCCAGCAAGACCAAAGCACTTCCTGACCCTTAGAGATGCTGGCTATCGATTCCTCGCTGAACCCAACGAGGGAACCTCCACAGATATGGAATCCCCTCCACAACCTTCTCACATCTAATTGCAAATGCCGAACAAACCAGATGGAGATCGAGCAAAGGTTCGAATCGACCAACTCTGCCAAGAGATTCGCGAGCATGACTATAGCTACTATGTTCAAGCGACTCCCACCGTAACCGATCTTGAATACGATCGAAAACTGAGGGAATTGACCGACCTAGAAAAAGAGTTTCCGGAGCACGCGGCACCCGACAGCCCAACCAAAAGACTGGGGGATAAACCCCTGGAGGGATTGGTTCAAGTTGCGCACCGCGTGCCTATGCTTTCGATCGAAAACACCTATTCGGAACAGGAGCTTCGAGAGTTCTTTGCCAGGACCGAGAAATTGCTTTCAGGCGAAGCAATCGAGTGGGTGGTCGAACTCAAAGTGGACGGCGTTGCGGCCTCGATTCGATACGAAGATGGCTTACTCGTTCAAGCGGTTACGCGCGGCAATGGCGAAGTCGGCGATGATATCACGCATAATGTTCGAACCCTGAGAGGACTACCTCAACGCTTATTAGGAAAGTCTGTTCCGAAAGCCCTCGAGCTTCGCGGCGAAATCTACATGACCAACGCCGACCTTGTCTTGCTTAACCAACAACGAACCAGAGCTGGAGAAACCGAATTCAAAAACACTCGAAACTTAACTGCAGGTTCTATTAAGCTCCTGGACTCCAAGATATGCGCGCAGCGAAGGCTGCGTTTCTTTTGTCATGGAATCGGATTTTGCGACGGACTCAATGCACGCGACCACATGGATTTTTTGAGGCGAGTCAAGGAAATGGGGATCCCTACAACCCCCAACGTTCGATGTTTCGAAAACAAGGAAGACGCCATCGCTCACTGCAACCGCCTCGTCGAAGAACTTCACTCGCTGGATTTTGAAGTCGATGGGCTGGTCATTAAAGTCAATTCATTGGAGCAACGTGAAACGCTGGGCGCTACCTCAAAATGCCCCCGCTGGGTTATCGCATACAAGATTGAAAAGTATGAGGCAGTAACGCAGCTTCTCGATATCACTACACAAATTGGCAAAACCGGGACTGTCACTCCGGTGGCGGAGCTACAGCCAGTCGAACTCGCTGGCACAACTGTGAGCCGCGCGTCCCTGCACAACATCGAAGAAATTGAACGCAAAGACATCCGCATCGGGGATTGGGTCGTCGTGGAAAAAGCCGGAAAGATTATCCCACATATTGTCCGGGTGGAAAAGCATCGCCGCGAAACCGATTTACCGGCTTACGTCTTTCCAACAATATGCCCAGCATGCCATTCCGAATTGGTCAAAGACCCCCAAGGAGTCTACATCCGATGTGTATCAAAACAATGTCCTGCACAATGGCGACAGCGGCTGCGATACTATGCGACTCGAGACTGCATGGATATCGAAGGTCTCGGAGACAAGCTCGTGAATCAGCTGGTCGACAGCAATCTAGTTGGTTCCTTCGGCGATCTTTATTCGCTGACGCTCGATAAGCTCATGTCCCTTGATCGTATGGGGAAAAAGTCTGCCGAGAACCTTCTTCAAGGCATCGAGTCGAGCAAGAACCGTGGGATGACCCGCGTCCTCAACGCGATCTCGATTCGTCACGTGGGGCAACGCGTTGCGCAGATTCTAACAAGGCGATTCGGAAGTATCGACGCATTGATATCCGCCGACATAGAATCCATCGGCAACACGAATGAGATCGGTCCTGTCATTGCTCAACGCGTCTATGAATATTTCCATAGTGAAGACGGTCTTGAGGCGATCCAACAACTACGGACCGCAGGGGTGTTTCTGGAAGCCTCACCCGACGATGCCGTGGATAATGCCGGGGTATTTGCTGGGAAAACCGTAGTGGTTACTGGCTCTCTCAGCAAATACTCTCGCGATGAAATCGAGCGATTGATCGAACAACGAGGTGGCCGCGCGGCTAGCACCGTTTCTAAGAAAACCGACTTTCTCATTGCGGGGGAATCGGCTGGAAGCAAACTTGAAAAAGCCATTGGTCTAGGAGTTCCGGTCTTAACCGAGGCCGAATTCGATGCCTTGATTTCCGCTTGAGACAACGCGAATCGCTCAATACCAATTGCTATCGCGATTAGTGTACAATCCTGACCATCGACGGTTATCGACTAACTTTGATTAACCCCGAGCCTTCGGCGACGGCTCGAAGTTCAACGCCCCTTTTCTCACTGAAAACAATTCATGATTGAGCTGAACGATTTTGGCAAGGACTACGGCGAGTTCACGGCTGTCAAAAGCGTTACGATGAAAATCGAAAAAGGGGAGCTCTTCGGATTTATTGGTCCCAACGGTGCAGGCAAGAGTACCTCTATTCGCTTTCTGGCGACATTGCTCAAGGCCACCCGCGGTGACGGCAGCGTCAACGGTTTTAGCGTGAACAAAAGCCCCATGGACGTTCGCCGAAGCATCGGATACATGCCCGATGATTTCGGCGTCTACGACGGAATGAAGGTTTGGGAGTTCCTTGATTTCTTCGCGGTTGCATACAAGATCGGGAGAACGCAACGCAAACAAGTGATCGGCGACGTTCTTGAGCTTCTCGACCTGACGCACAAACGCGATGACTTCGTCAACGGCCTATCTCGAGGAATGAAACAGCGCCTGTGCTTGGCCAAAACACTGGTACATGACCCACCCGTTCTCATCTTGGACGAACCCACCAGCGGCTTGGACCCTCGAGCCCGAATCGAAGTCAAAGCGTTACTTAAAGAACTACGTCGGATGGGCAAGACAATCCTCATCAGCAGTCACATCCTTTCGGAGCTAGCTGACTGTTGTACATCGATCGGCATCATCGAACGTGGCGAAATGCTGATGCACGGCCCTATCGACTCGGTCTATCGCAAGATTCGACGGAACCGAATTGTAGAGATACGTTTCCTCGGCAATCAAGACGCCGGGATTTCTATCTTGAGAAGCGATCCGGCGTTGAGGGGACTCGATATCGATGGCGATCGCGCAACTGCAGAACTAGAAACCGACGACGAGGGCCTAGCCACACTGCTTGAGCATCTGGTGGCCGGGGGCGTGAAGATGAAGTCGTTCAGCGACAAAGACCCTAGCCTCGAAGATGTATTCATGCTGATCACCAAAGGGCTGGTAGCATAATGTCACGCTCGGCAAGAGTGACCTACTGTAGGTCGCACCTGCCGCGTGCGACTTTCGCTGTTGCACTGCGGGTCACTCTAGTCGGCAAGATTGACCTACCATTAAGCCAGGAGATCTGGAAGCTGCATCATTTTGGCCAGCGACGCGACAAAAGCGTCTGGCGAATCTCGCCATGCGACCGTTGTACTCACCTTGGTCGCCAAGTTCTTGATTTGCACTTCGCCCGCGTCGAGCTCTTGAGATCCAGCAACTAAAGCGATGAGGAAGCCTCGTTGGTCCGCGTACTTGAGCTGTTGCCCGAGTTTCTTTGCCTCAGGGTAAACCTCTGCTGACCAACCTGCATTGCGAACCAACTGGGCCAATCGAAAATAATCATTGATCCGATCGGCATCGAACAGCGGTATGAAAACATCTGCCGATGAAATCGTCTTTGGAATGAGACCTAATTGCTCCAGAGCCGCCAGCAATCTATCCAAGCCGAGCGAAGCACCAATTCCTGGAAGATGCTGTTTCGTGTAAAGGCCAGCCAGATTGTCATAGCGACCGCCACTGCAAACGCTGCCAATGCTCGGCAAATCCCCTAAGATTGTTTCAAAGACGACACCCGTGTAATAATCCAACCCGCGTGCAATGGAAACATCCAATTGATAAAATTCGTCCTTCACACCGGCTGCCTTCATCGCGCCACAAATGATTCGCAATCGCTCGACCCCCTGTTGTCCGACTTCGGAACCTTGGAGCAGTGAATCCAACTTCGAGAGCACTTCGTCCGTCGAGCCCTGGATCGCTGCTAGGGCCAAGACCTGATCGACTTGGGTTGAGTTCAAGCCTCCAACCGTCAATTCCTTCGTGACTTGCTCCGCACCTACTTTTTCGATCTTGTCGAGCGCTCGCAACACCACAGTGCTGGAACTTTGTAAATCCATTTGCTGCAATAGACCTGAAAGAACCTGTCGATTGTTAATTCGAATCTTAAAGCGATTCACTCCTAGGTTGTGCATCAGTTCATGAATGACCAACGCCGTCTCAATATCGGAGACGACTCCTGTGGTTCCAATCGTGTCGAAATCGCATTGGACAAATTCTCGGAAGCGTCCTGCTTGAGGGGTCTCGCCTCGCCATACCGAGCCGATGTGATACCTTTTGAAGGGGGTACCCAGTTCGCTGATGTGTTGGGCTGCGAACCTTGCAAAAGGAACCGTCAAATCAAACCGCATGCCGACGGCCCGTCCGCCAGCATCGATGAAGTGGTACATTTGCCGATCGGTTTCATCCGATCCCTTGCCCGTCAACACCTCCAGTAGTTCGAGGGCGGGCGTATCGATTGGGACAAAGCCATACCGGCGGTAGACTCCGCGGGCAATTTCCATGAGTTTCTCGCGAGGAATCATCGCCGCGGGTAAGAAGTCTCGGAATCCCTTGAGTGTTCTAGGTTCAATTATGGCCATCGAATTAGCTGTTTCAACGAGTAGGGTGGCCGATCACTTCGCGGACGTTGCTCTGGCAACTGCGTGGGGCTATCGATCTAGAGAATCGGCAATAGCGAAGGTTCGGGGCTTCTAAGCGACGCAGCATCCGACGAATGGAAACGCGCTTCCATGTATTCGGCCACTTGCTCTGAGGTTTCGAAGTACATTTCATACACAGCATCTTCGTCGAATTCGCAGTTCGCAGTAGCATAATCGCGACATATTTGCGGTCGGGTGTGATAGATACCACATCGGTGATCCGCTTGAAGATGTTTGCAATCCGTGTGAACCAGCAGATACCAAGTGCCATCTTCAATAAATACTGACGCTCGATCGTGCAGTAAATACCAGCGGATGAAGTCCAGATCCTGCTCGCAGGTCGGTACATCGATCGGCAAAGCGAAATACCGGCAACACTTAGCCGTACAGTATTCGCACAAAGAGGCTCCTTTTGGGACCTGTTCACGTGTTGGCTTCTTGCCATCGATCGTCTTCGCAGGCAAAAGCTGAATGGGCTGTGGAAATGTTGCTGTGCTCATGGATCAATGGTTTCAAGCGGTCGAGGGTCTGTATGTTCGGCCCGTGTAGCACGGCACTCCGTGCCGTGACTCTCAGTGTAGCACGGCACTCCGTGCCGTGACTCTCAGAATCTATGCAGCACTAGTTTGAACTAATTGCGATCCAAGAGCAAGGTGCGATTGCCGAATGCATGCACACAACTTCGTGCTAGCATTTATCAAACATACTAAATGTAGCTGCGCGTTTGCAATTCGGATGGGTTCCGACTACTTTCCTCCCTATCTCCCCGCGGATTAGTACCCGTCACTAGTTCGCGAGAATGAGGGATCGAAATCGAGCAACAAGAGGTTGAGTTCCAGGCAAAAACGCAAACGAACGATTCGTTAACGGCCTTTAATCACTTCACGGTGGCATGAAGTCCTCTTTCGATTTAGTTTGTAAGAAACACTGGATGGAATCCTATGTCCCTTACCTAGATCGCTCGCGAATCCAAGTTGATGACGCTATCTCCATCTCCTTTTCTCGCGGTCCAACCGTCGATCCACTCAGTCATTTGCGACACGTCACTTTTCATTTAGGAGGATCCTATCGAATGAACCAACGGCCGCTCATTGGTTTGAATTGCGATTTTCGTGCCACTAACCAGGGTACGCCTGCTTATTGTTACTTAGCCGCAGGCTACTTTGACTCAATTGCTAACGCAGGTGGAATTCCAGTCTTGGTACCACCTACGAAAGATCAATCCAGTTTGGAACAACTGCTGGATCGACTCGATGGTTTCTTTCTCATCGGAGGTGGCGATTTGGATCCTCGAAACGATGGATACATGTTGCACAGCTCAGTTCGCCCGATGGAAGCTAGACGGGAAGAGTTCGATCGAAGATTGGCTCAAGAAATCGCAAATCGCCAAATGAGCTTGATGGCGGTTGGGGTCGGACTTCAACTCATCAATGTCATTCAGGGTGGCAATCTCTTCTACCATCTTCCAATCGATATGCCATCGGCAATCCCTCACAAGGATCCGCACGACCCCAATCATCGACACTCCTTGGTGGTTGAGTCGAACTCTATCTTGGGGCGTGTTTACGGCGAAGGTGAAATTCGCGTCAACAGTCGGCACCACATGGCAATCGACCGTTTGGCAGATTGCTTCCGCGTAACAGCTCGTTGTCAAGACGGTGTTATTGAGGGTATCGAAAGCAACAGCGATGATTGGTTCGTCGTTGGATGCCAATTCCATCCTGAGTCGCACGCGGCAAGTGCGCTCGACATCCGAATCTTCGAAGAATTCATCGAAGGCATCATGGCAAGAACGGGACAAGTTCAACTAGCTGCAGCTTAGTCTCGTACGACAGGCTAGAAGACTATCCCACATCGAAACGAAATGTCTTGCACTGGATGCAAGGTGCATGGCGTGTTTGTTCGCCCATTGATTGGAAGCATTCAGACATGATTTTGTACTGGGCACGGACGCCCTGTTTCGTTTCAAGGTGTTGCCCCGTGGCGGATGCTGCCAGCATCCGTACCGAAATCCGTACCGACGCTAGCAGCGTCGGCAACGTTCGCAAACAACGTGATTGCGATTGCGTTCCATGGCTGCCGAAACGAAAATGGCGAGATTAACTCAACATGAGCTAACCTCGCCACGGGGGAAGGGAGATTTGAGACGGGCTACAAATCAGCAGCCACGTCCCAGAAACTAACTTAAGTCGACGGCGATTTACCTGCAAAGATTTCGTTAGGAAATAGCCATCTTGCCCACTAATTTCGCCCGCGAATCGATGCTCTGTATCGATTGTAAGGGCTTTGCCATTTGGCAAAGAGCTGCTATGGCGGCATTGGCCATTCTTTGCCTTGGATGTATTCCGCAGCGTGAGAAAAACATTGTTCTGTATTCCGCTTCCGATCGCGAATACGTTACACCGATTCTTGACGCATTTGAACGAGCCAATCCCGGAATTGAAATTGCTCGCCAATTTGACGTGGAGGCCTCGAAGACCCTGGGTTTGGTGACTCGGATCGAAAGGGAACGAGAGCGGCCACGCTGCGATTTGTTCTGGAACAATGAGATTATCCACACTATCCGTTTGCAAAAGCAGGGGCTGCTCGCGAGTCGTCGCTGGAAAGTGCCCGACAATTGGCCAAAAGCCTTTAAGGCCAAAGACGGATCATGGATTGGATTTGCTGCCCGCGCCCGTGTTCTTCTCGTCAATAAAGATAGATTGCCCGATCCAACGACATGGCCCAAAAGTGTCTTCGAACTTGCGGACGAAAAATGGCACCATCGTTGCGGGCTGGCCTATCCTGTGTACGGAACAACCGCCACGCATATGGCTGTCATCGCATCCCACCGCGCCCATGACGCTAAAGACCAAACATTTGACTGGCAAGTTTGGTCCGATGCCTGGATACAACATTCAATCGTATTGGCAGGAAACAAACAGGTTGCCTTGGCCGTTAGTAGCGGCGAACTGGCATGGGGCCTTACCGATACCGACGATGCCATCATCGAAAAAGAGTCAGGTAATCCTGTTGCGATTGTTTTTCCAGACCAAGACAAAGGTGGTTTCGGAACTTTGTTCATCCCTAACACCATCAGCCTGCTTTCCAAATCGCCAAATCCGACCGCTGCAGCCTTGTTGGCAGACTATTTGGTTAGTGAGAAGTCCGAATCAAGGCTTACGATGGGAAACAGTGCGCAGTTTCCTGTATGGCCTAATGCCAAGATAAAATCGAGGCTTAACGATGCGCAAGAGGTTCGATGGGCGGACGTTGATTTCCAAAAGGCCGCCGAGGGTTGGACGGAAGTAATGGAAAATCTTAAGCGACGGATGGAAGCTAGGCGTGGGCAGCAGTAGGATCCAGTGTAGATCGGCACTCCGTGCCGTTTTTCGCGGCAAGCATTTCGGCACGGAGTGCCGAGCTACACTTTGAGCCTAACCCTATTTTTAGGCATGAAGATGCACTACGCATTTTCTGCAGAGAACGAAATCACTTCATCGAGCGAACCGGCATTGCAAGCCAACATTACCACTCGATCGAACCCAAGCGCGCAACCGCATGAACTAGGCATTCCTGCTCGCATTGCATCCAACAATCTATTTTGTACTGGCAGCATTTTTTTGCCCTCAGCCTTCCGTTGTTCATTCGCGAGAATGGAACGTATCTCGAGTTGGTCTGCATCCACCAATTCGTGGTATCCGTTTGCCAACTCGACTCCTCGGTAAAACGCCTCGTAGCGTTCTGCGGTTCGAGGATCCGCTTCGCATACACGAGCAAGTGCCGCTTGCGAAGCTGGGAAATGGGTCACTAGCACCGGCGTTTGCATTCCAAGGGTGCGCTGTACCCGAATGGAAAAGATCAAATTAACCCAATCATCCCAATCGCACGACCACTGCTCATTTTGTACCAACCCTTTCTTCACGGCCCATCGTCCAAAATCGATTGGCTTCATGTCAAAGAGCTTCAAGCCGGTCGCATCTTCAAAGGCGTCGTCGAACCGGATCCGTTCAGCTCGTTGCGTCCCTAGCAAACGCATTAGCAATCGATCCAACAGGTCGAGTCCTTCGTTCAATGTTGCGTCGACATCGTACCATTCCGCCATGGTAAATTCAGGGTTGTGGAAACGACCTCGCTCACCGCTTCGAAAAACCGGACCTACTTGATAAATGCTGCCTATACCCGTGGATAACAATCGTTTCATCGATTGTTCTGGAGAGGTCTGCAGGTACCAAGTCGCTGGCTTTTCGCCAGGAAGCTGCATAATGACTTCGATTGGATCTAGATGGCGGTCGACAATCGAATCGCGTGACAGAACGGGAGTTTGAACTTCGGTAAATCCGAGTTCGTCGAAGAATAACCTTAGCTGGCAAAGGACCGCAGCTCGCTTCTTTAAGTTTGCGACGGTCGCGGAGGGGTACATGTTGGACCTACGATGTTGCCCCATTGTGGTACGGCACTCCGTGCCGTTTTTCTCGGCACGGAGTGCCGAGCTACATTAGGTTGGCTTCACATTGCCTTCTTGAGCGACGTCGTCCGGTGTTTCGTCGTATTTTGCTTCAGGCAAAACTTGCGAGACCGGAGCGACCAAGAACTCTACAGCCGCTTCGTCTGGATCCGCCTTGAGGATAGAATCCCCCTTGATCTCTGTTACGTTACCAGCGTCGACGATTTGCTTGATGACGATGCGTTCCAAGATTTGGTTCCGCAATGCATCCATCTGACCCGTTCGTTCGAGTTTCGCACGAACTTGTCGTACCGATAAATCGCTTTGGTCGGCAATGAGTTGGATTTCGTCTTCGTATTCTTTTTCGCTTGGCTCGATCGAGTTATCTTCCGCGATTTTTTCGAGGACAAAGTGCTCACGCAATGCGCCCTGTGTCGACTCCTCGGTGTTGCGCCGAATATTGTTTATGACCGAGCGAATTTGATCGTCGGTGAAGCCGTTCCGGCGCAAGTCCAAAACGCGTCTTTGTAGTTCGCGTTCAGCTTGCTTGCGCACCAAAGCCGGTGGAAGATCCCAGTTAGCTCCAGCTGTTAGCTTCTTAGTGATTTGTTCACGCAGCAACTGATTTTGATAATACTCTGCTTGACGTTCTAGTTCAGACCGAACAAACGCACGCAGTTCTTCTGCCGAATCAAATCCTACCGATTCCAAAACTGTCGAGTTTAGTCCCTCGACGTTGACCCGTCGGATTTCAACAATTTCGAACTCGACGTCAACCTCGACACCCTTGAAAGATTCGTTCAGTGATGTGTCAAGGACTTTCACCGTCGTATTCAGTTTGTCACCTTCCTTGGCCCCGACCATAAGCTCTCCGAAGTTTTCAATGATGCAGTCTGCTAGGCTCAATCTTTTTCGGAGGGTGATCAACTCCTCTTCAATCTCGCTGATTTGGCGTCCATTGGAACGGAATACAGCATTGATAATCAAACGGTCGCCTAATGCAGCTTCGCCGTCATAGGCTTCGCCCGGCGTTACACGTTCGAGAGTTCGGGCCAATTGATGATCGACTTCAGCGTCCGTTAATTCGTATACCGTCTTTTCAAGATCGAGCCCCTTCCAATCAGGCGTATCGAAAGCTGGACGCACTTCGATATTGAATTCAAACGTAAAGTCGCCAGTATCCGGCAGCTTGACGGCTCCGAAATCCATATCGGGTTCGGAGATAGCTGAAAACTCACCGCCTTCGGTGATTTGCTGCAAACTATCCATTACCAAGCTGCTTTTCACTTGGTCTGCAACCGTCTTTCGGAATCGATTTTCTAAAAGCTTGCGAGGTATCTTCCCTGCTCGAAAGCCGGGAAGGTCTGCTTTCGGTGCGATTTCATCGTACGCAGTACGGAAGTAGCGTTCCATCTCCGAACGAGGGATCGTAACCACCACGTGCCTCTGACAAGTGCTGGGCTGGTCAATCTTTACTACCAATTCCAACTTAGAATCTGGCGCCTTGGTTTCCACGGTCGACATGTCGGATACAACGTCCTAAGTAGGTTTAAAAAAAGGGCACAATCAAACAGAAAAGCGGGTGATGGGATTCGAACCCACGACAACAACGTTGGCAACGTTGTGCTCTACCCCTGAGCTACACCCGCAAACGAACCTGTTCAATTATGCCCGTTGCGTCAATATTCCTGCCCGAAGCGTAATCACTTTAGGGGGTAAGTGACTGTTAAACCACGTTCGGTGGTTCCAGCTCCCTCAGCGGGAGGCAGATTATAAGACCTAGTGCTGGCTCTGCAAGGGCGTTATCGCCGCATTTCCAGAATCCCTGTCCCTGATTTTCGAAAAGTCGTCTGGACGAGCTGCTCCATAATCCTCTATGAAATATGCCTCGGTTCGCGATTCGGCTCAATAAACGGGATACATCAATATGCTATTTAACCAATCTACTCGAATCCTTGGTTTAACTGTTCTTCTAACGCTAGCATCGGTACCAAATGTTGGTTTGGCGGATGGCTGGACATGGGGACCCTTTTCTAAATCGGAAGCTTCTCGAGATTCAAGTCCACTCTATTCTAACGCCAACAAACCCAAGTCATCCTGGCTGCCGACCATGAAATTGCCGAGAATGCCCGGATCCAATAGTGGGCCTCGTACAACGTCTTACTCGAGATCCAACACCTCCACCTGGGGGAAGATGAGCAAGACTTCTAAAAGATGGTTTAGTAAGACCGCGGAGATGCTTGATCCCTATCCGGACCCCAAGCCATCAACCTATTACTCCAGTAGTTCCGAATCGCCAAAATCCAAGAGCGGATGGTTTTCAGGCTGGTTCGATAAAAAAGAATCCGATGTACCAAAAACGGCAAACGATTTTTTGGGGCGACCGAAAATACAGTAGGTCACTCTTGCCGAGAGTGACTTTGCGCTGTTAGTAGGTCACTCTTGCCGAGAGTGACTTTGCGCTGTTAGTGCTGCATCGTCTTTTTCTTATCGTGCTCGATGCTAAAATTACCGCCCTGACACCATCGAATCTATTCGGGCACGTAATTAACCATGGCAATCTATTTTTCACGAGGCGGAAAAGAACTAGTCCTAGGCATGCAGGACTATCTTGAAGCAATCGCAACTACGTTATCACATTATCCGTCGGTTCGGAAAGTGCTAGCAGTACCACCCGATCACACGCGGATGGACTCCCAAGCGGGGCCGATAATGCATGCCGTTCTGAAGTTACTTGGAGACAAGTTGACGGACGTTATGCCTGCTCTCGGGACACATACCGCTATGAACGAAGCCGAGCTTTCCAAGATGTACGGCGACTTTCCAAGAGAGCTAATTCGAGTCCATCACTTTAGAACCGAAGTCGATACGCTTGGTTACGTCGACGCCGATTATGTTCATGAAGTCACCGAGGGACATTACCATCGCCCATGGCCGGCTCAAGTCAATCAAATGATTTCAACGGGTGACCACGATCTGATTCTTTCAATAGGACAAGTGGTTCCACATGAAGTAATAGGCATGGCCAACTACACGAAAAACATCTTCGTCGGAACGGGTGGCAACGCCGGGATAGACGAAAGTCATTACTTGAGTGCACTTTTCGGTATGGAAAGAGTCATGGGGCGATGTGAAACGCCTCTCCGGAAAATCTTGAACCGAGCAGCAGATTTATTCTTGACCAACCGACCAATCGTCTATGTTTTGACCGTGGTCGAGTCGACTCCGGATCAAGGGCCTGTAGTTCGCGGGCTCTTCGTCGGCGATGATCATTCCGTATTTTATCGCGCTGGCGAACTCTCGGCACAAGTCAACTGCTTCCGCATTCCCGAGGCTCCGAAGAAGATTGTTGTTTGGATGGACCCCAGCAAATACAAAAAGACTTGGGTTGCGAACAAAGCGATCTACCGAACTCGTATGGCCATCGCAGATGGTGGAACACTTGTCATTATAGCCCCTGGTGTTGACCGCTTTGGCGAGCATGACGATGTCGATGATCTTATCCGTCGCTATGGATACCGTACGACCCCCGAGGTCGTCGACTTGGTTGCCAAGAACGCTGACCTACGAAGCAACTTGTCAGCCGCCGCGCATTTGATGCATGCCTCAACTGAGAATCGCTTCCAAGTGGAGTATTGTCCTGGCAAACTAACTAAACAAGAAATCGAATCGGTCGGTTATGGCTACGGCTCACACGAGGCGGCACGATCTGAATACGCCATAGACCAGATTCAAGACGGCTGGAATACCAGCAAAAGTGGCGAACCATTCTTCTTCATCCGCAATCCCGGCCTTGGGCTGTGGATGCACGAGAAACACCCACATGCGTTCCAATAGTTGGATGGCGACTAACTTAATTCAACCTAATGATAGAAGCAAAAAACACACAGCGAGCCATCGTTCGAATCGGGTATGATGGAAGAGTCCACAAATTCTTTCAAGGCCCAAATGCTCAGGAGCGGTTCGACAACGAATGCCGCGTGTTGATTTATCTAGAAAATCGCAAATGCGATTTCGTTCCTAGGCTCCTTGCCGCAGATCGAACCACATTGGAGATGATCACCAGCAATTGTGGCGCTCGCGTCGAAAGACTCGGCGATGACAAAATCAAATCCATTTTTGCGGAGTTAGAGGAGTATGGCGTCAGGCACGACGATGCGTTTCTAAGAAATATAACCTACCGAGCTTCAGATGGAAGGTTTTGTGTCATTGACTTCGAGTTTTCGACCATCCTGGATGAAGTCCAAGCCAATGCGGCACTGGGCGGTTTAGAAACCCCAATCGTTCAATGCGTCAATGCGCCGATCGCTGTGCGTTGGTCTGCGATGACCCACTCAGGCTCGTTCCGAACCAACAACGAGGATCGATTCCTCGCAATGCTCATCGACCAACGAGGGGTTCGATATCTAGGCAAGGACGGGCAATCGAACACGCAGGATGCAGATATGCTTTTTGCGGTGGCGGACGGGATGGGTGGCGAACGCTCAGGGGAGCTCGCCGGCAAAATCGCTATCGACAATATCACTAAATTACTGCCGCGAGCTTACCTTATGTCAGACCAGCATTGGATAGAAACGGCTCCCAAAATTCTAAAGGGGCTCTTCGCCGCCATTCACGAGGAACTCGTCACGTTAGGTCGATGGGATTCGATGTGTACCAATATGGGCGCAACCCTAACTTTAGTTTGGCTACATCGCAGCACGGTAATGTTCGCTCACATTGGCGATACCCGACTCTATCATTTTCGAGCGAGTCCAGATCCGACCTTTTTTGGCCAGTCCAAGCTCATTATGGCGCAACTAACCGACGATCATACCTACGTGGGTTGGCTCCGACGAACAGGAAAACTAAACGAGCGAGAAGCTCGCTTTCACCCCAGGAAAAACGTTCTTTCTAAAGCTTTGGGGGCAGGCAATCAATTTGCCGAACCGCAGTTTGGCAGTTTCGACCTAAAGCAAAACGAGAAATTGGTTCTTTGCTCTGACGGAATTACGGACGGGTTGTGGGACCGGGCGATTGGCGATTTAGTGCTCGAACCGGAGTCCTCCATGTCGGACCTCACTCCGGCGCAACGATTGGTTTTGAACGCTGTCGCGGAATCTGGAAAAGACAATGCAACCGCTATCGTTATCGAAGCCTAGTAGAGTTGCCAAGGTCGCGGACACCGATGCTAACAGCGTAATTTATTTCTTGATTTCGCAGTCGTCCGGTCGTATTCCCGTGCCTGTTCCAGCTTACAATCAAGGTTCTGAACAATGAATCGCCTCCCCGCAACAAATAATTCCATATAGAAAATTCTAATGCTGCATTCTGAAAACCGCGTCGACGAGGAGTCTGCCAAAACGATTGCCAAACGTGAACGCGTAGGCTTGATACTGCTCGCGATCTTCTCATTTGTTTACTTTGTCTTTATTTTTCTGTGCGCATTTGCCAATTCGTGGTTTGCTGCGTTGACGTTTTGGGAGGTGCCGGCTACGGTTTGGTACGGATTTGGACTCATCTCGCTTGCGCTCATTGTCGCTGGCGTTTACGGTCAACTAAGCCGGACCATTTCAAAGTAGGCTTTGCAATCAGAGGGCTAGGTCATTGTTCGCGACGTCGTTTTCCGCGATAACTCTAGTCCGAGACGCTTACGGCAAGCACTCTGGCAAGCACTCTGGCAATCGTCCTGCCAAAGTTCGGAAAGCAATCTTTGGAAACACAACTGCATGAATTCGTCGATACAAACCGTTCTCAAACGACTTGAATCCAATATGGAATCAGTCGTTCTAGGAAAAGTGGAAGTCGTTCGCAAAACCATCGTAGCCTTGCTGGCTGGCGAGCATATCCTGCTCGAGGATGTTCCTGGGGTCGGAAAGACTCTCGTCGCCAAAGCCCTTGCCAAAAGCATTGATGGGGTTTTCACACGCGTCCAATTCACGCCGGATCTTTTGCCTACCGATATTATTGGGAGCAGTATTTATCACGAAGGTGAATTCAAATTCAGTGAAGGCCCAATATTCGCCAACGTGGTGTTAGGGGACGAAATCAATCGAGCACCACCGCGAACACAAAGTGCTTTGCTCGAGGCGATGAGTGAACGTCAAGCGAGCGTCGACGGCAAAACACATGCCATGCCCGATCCCTTTCTTGTTATTGCAACTCAAAATCCCTTTGAATTCGAGGGGACTTACGTTCTTCCCGAAAGCCAACTGGATAGATTCATCATGCGAATCGATGTTGGGTATCCCGGCCGCGATGCAGAACGTAATGTTCTTCGATCTCATCGGGATGGGGAGCCAGTTGATCAAATGAAGCCGGTCGTATCGTTGGCTGAGGTTCGCGAAGCCCAGTTGATCACTCGGACTATTCAAGTCGAAGATTCCATTCTTGACTACCTGCAAGACATTGTCGAGCAAACGCGAACCAGCCATGAACTGCAAATTGGTGTTAGCACCCGTGGCGCGCTAGCATTTTATCGGGCTTCCCAAGCTTCCGCTTTGCTCGCGGGCCGTTCCTTCGTTGTACCCGATGACGTTAAGAAGTTGGCGATCCCGGTCCTGGCACACCGAGTGATGCCGCGCGGATTTGCAGCTGGCAGCGAGCGGCATGCAGCCGAAGCGATTATCCAGAAATGTTTGGAATCGGTTCGAGTGCCATCCTAAGCGAGAGCAATCATGCCCCAGCAAGTCTCTGAATCGATGTCGCCCTCCTTTTGGACCTTTCTGGGAAGACTGGTTCGAGTTCCCTTTCGTGTTTTCCAATCTGCAAAAAACTCAGCCCCACCCGTTTCCACTCGATTTACTCGAGAAGGTATGCAGGTGATGTTTATGGCCATTTTCGTCTTGCTGGGCGCCATCCTGCGAGACGTAAACCTGCTAATTGTCCTGGCCGGAACACTCCTTGCAACTCTTCTGATTCAATGGCGGATTTGCGCGAAGACGTTAGTTGGGTTGTCTACCTATCGACGGCTTCCAAGATCGATGCACGCACGTAAAGGCTTTGAAATTGAATTGGTTATCACCAATCCAAAGCGCTGGCTGGGTGCCTGGTTGGTTTTGGCGCAAGATCGATTGAAGTATGTCTCACCCGATGCTTCAACGGAACCGATCTCTCAGGGTATTGGTTTGCTTTATACCTCTATTGCCCCGAGTACAACTCGCATCCAAAGATATCGTTGTGTCATGCAACGCTGCGGCCAATATCAGTTTCTTGGAACGGAGCTGACAACCCGATTCCCGTTTGGCCTACTACGGGGAATCATGCTTCATAAATCGGGTGACATCATTATTGTTCAGCCAGCAATCGGCAAATTGTTGCCCGCCTGGATTGAGCTGTTCGGTGTTCGAACGTCCGGCGCAAGACAGAAACAGGCTCGTTCCCTGTCAGACGAGGGAGATTTTTTTGGCTTGCGTGCCTACCGCCCAGGAGATAGTCCGCGATGGATCCACTGGCGATCCTCAGCCCGGCGAGGCGAACTGATGATAAAGCAGTTTCAACAAGCCGACAGCAAAGAGCTGACGGTTCTGCTAGACATATTCCCTGACACCAGGGGCGACCCACACGATAGCGATTCGCATGAAAAAATGACGGAACTGGCCATCGAATTCGTAGCGACGTTGGTCAATCACTTCGCCGCTTCGAATTTTGGCGTGATCACCGTGGCGATCGCTGATTCGGAACCAACGATTGCAAGCCGAATTCAGTCTCGATCTCAGAGTTCTGGACTCCTTGATCGACTGGCTATCGCTCACTGCGGCGCCGACGATAAAATCGACACCGCCTTGAGCTTATTGGAACAAGAGTTTCGTCGCGTCGAAAATTTATTGGTGGTTAGTACGCGGCCAAAAAATTCAGCTCAATCGCATGACCCTCAAAACGT
>JANLRK010000206.1:0-3320 GCA_031361585.1 Pirellula sp.
GCACTTCAAAAGGTAAGCGGCGGAACGTGGGGAGGTTGCGTCTATGATGTGGATCGAATCATTGAAGTTCTTGAGGCCGGCGAGAAGGCACTGGCTGGATCATGATTCTGCTTATCGATAACTACGATAGCTTTGTATACAACCTGGATCGTTATCTGCAACGTTTGGGTCAAAGGACGCTGGTCGTTCGAAGCGATGCGATCACTGTCGATGCAGTGAGTCGTTTGTCGTTGGATGCGATTGTCATTTCGCCCGGACCAAAGTCACCCGACGAAGCTGGTTGTTCGATGGAGGTGGTACGTCGCATGTCGGAGCAGACTCCCATTCTTGGTGTCTGTTTAGGACATCAAGCGATTGGGCAAGCCTTCGGCGGATGCATCGTGCGAGCCGATGCGCCCATGCACGGAAAGAGCAGTATGATTCACCATGATGGCTCCGCCCTATTCGAGGGAATTCCAACTCGCTTCCAAGTTGGGCGATACCATTCCCTGGTTATAGAACCGACCAGCCTACCCGATTCGCTTCGAGCCACTGCATGGGCCGATGACGGAACCATTATGGCCGTCCAACATATCCGGCATCGCGTCTATGGAGTTCAGTTTCATCCGGAGTCGATACTGACTAGCGAAGGCTATCGAGTTCTAGCCAATTTTTTAGGGCTATCTGGCCTGGCGAGCTTGGAGATACCGAACGACGATTGGAACAGTGGGAGTGACGAATAGCACGACGCGCAAGTAGCAAAACGCGCAAGCTAGTGAATTGAATTTTTTCATTAGCTTGCGCGTTGTGCAATAAAAAAAGCGGACGCTAGCAGCGTCCGCCACGTGGTGGACGCTGCTAGCGTCCGCATACGAAAATAACAATTTACTGTTGAACGCGTAGTCGTTTCTGTATGTCCGTTTCGAGTACTCCGAAGACCGCTTCGTGTCTTTGAATGGACATCTGCAACGCGCCGAGCAATCGTTTGGCAGTGAAGAAATTCATGATGATTCGTTGTTTAACATGGATCGGATCCTTTGGAATCCCAACGGGCTGTGGATTGAGGCCGAAGTCCACGATTAGCTCTTCGGGTGAGCCAGTCACTCGGCAGAAATTGGCATAGCAAGCAATTGCGTCTTCGTCTCGCACTTGGACTTGGACGTTTTGAGGTTGCTGACGCTGAGCCTCTGTGACTTCTGGTGTTTGTAGATCTGTTGACATTACTAAGTTCTCCTAGAAACAAAGGTTGAGAAGGCTCAGGCCACTCTCCGGACAAAGGTTAATGTACCACGTAACTAGTGGCTGTGCAGGATCTGGCTAAAATTCGAAGTTAAAGGTCTTCAGGACGTAACGATAAAATCGAGAGCCTAGGGATTTCCAGGCTAAGTGGACTTTCGCGTTGCCTCGATACCCGGGTCTCAACGGTACATTCAAATCCACGAGTTCAACCCGTGCTTGGTAAGACGTGCTGATTGGCCGAGTTCTACCTAATTCGTCGGTTTTCGTGTCGAGAGTTCCACCCGAGGTAATGGACAGGTTGGCTGAGCTTTCCTTCATCTCAGCTTCCGAAAAACTTATGATTTTCCCTTTGACGGACTCTAGCGCCGCGGCGTCGAACATGATTTCGACTTCATTTCCTACGTCGAGCAATTCGCGTTCGTGTTGATCGACAATGATCACAGCTTCCATGTTGGCTGAAGGTGCCACAAAGCAAACAAGTTCTCCTTCGGTATAGAAGGCCTCGGCGTTCGAGGGGTCAAACGGATTGCCATACCAGCCCGGCAGTTGTTCCTGAGCTTTGGCCGCCTTACTTTCTTCTTTATCGGGTGGCCGAAACACCACGCCTGCGATCGGGCTTCGGACGAGCAAATTGTTTTGTTTTTCGACTAGCGTATCCAGCACGGCTTGTTTTTTCTTCCGTTCGCTTTCCTGCGCCTCCAATTCGCGAACCAGACGAGGGTCTGTAGCGGAATGGTACTTCGCCTGTTTGATTAGGGACTCGGTTGACCGGAGATCGCTTTGAGCCTCCTGAATCTTGAGGGCCAAATCGCTATTCTCAAGTTGGCATAGCAATCCTCCTTTCTCAACTGTTTGCCCAGGTTGGACTTTCCAGTTTAGAAGTTTTCCCGCGACCAACGTATGCATTTCCTTTGCTTGCTCGGGTTGGACCTCGGTGGGGCAATAGACGTGGTAGGGTAACGGGAAGAAGCAAAGGAAGGACAAGACCGCAATGGCAATGCCAAGGCTGGAGAGCAGATTGCCACGCTTGATCTTGCCTACTCGTCCTGGCGTCTTCACAAACTTATAGATTGCAGATACAGCCGGCACGACCATCCCTGCCACTCCAGCCACGGCAAAGGCTCGACCGAGTGATTGCAATCCATAAGGTTTTAGTACTTGGTTGAGAAACATAATGATTCCGAATGCCACGACCCAACGGTAGATGAACGAAGCGATAGTGAAGATACCAAACATCGCACTATTGCGAGTCGGTAGGAACGGATTGTCTTGCAATTCGAGCCCTAAGCAGTTCTTTTGGAACCATCGCTTGAGGATCTCGCTCGATTTTTGCCGGAGATTCGGGATCTCCAAAGTGTCCATAGTGATGTAATATCCGTCAAAACGCAGCAATGGATTTCCATTGAAGACCACCGTGCTAACCGAGCAAATGAACATAACGCTCAGGCACAAGAATCGAAACATGCCGTCTTCGCTAAACCACCAAAGGAAGGTGGCGATCGAGGCCAGAATCAGTTCTACATACATGCCCGCCGCACCGATGAACACTCGCTGCCACTTGTTGGGCAACATCCACGAATCGGAAACGTTGCAATAAAGACATGGAGTAAACACGAGCATCATGAAGCCCATTTCGTGGCATTCACCCCCGAATTTCTTACAGCTCAAACCGTGCCCAAATTCGTGACAAATCTTCACTGCGGCCATCGTTCCACCGAGCCAGATCCAGTTGTTGGCGGCGAAGAATTGTTGGAACGTCGGCAGCTTGCCTTTGAACTCTTGATAGTTGACGAGCACGAGCGTAATTGCCATAAGGCCGATTACTGTTACCAACATCAAACACCAAGTCGTGAACAACCAGCCGAACCATGGCAGCAATCGATTGAGTATGCGTTCTGGGTCGATGCCTCGGAACCGGATGGCAAATATGTTTACAAACTTGCCAAGCAACTCCTTCTTTCGCTTTTGATCGCCGCGTCGCCGCAATTGCCGGCCTTGGCCACCCGCATGCGAGATCACAAGACCGCTGCGGTGAAGCATACCGACGAATTGTTGTAAATCTTGAAGTGAAATACGTTGGGGAGCAAACTCGGCTTGGAAGG
>JANLRK010000224.1:0-7427 GCA_031361585.1 Pirellula sp.
ACAAAAGTGCCGGTTTGGAGCCTAAGCCGGGCGACGATGAAGATCCCGATGCGAGCCGGTGACACCACAAACACTGCATGGGACGGGTGGTCGTTCATTTTTTGGCACTCCTCGACAATTGGATCTCATTCGAGTCCACCCACGCTCGAGCCATGGGTTATTAAAACCGATGCATTTAAGCTGGCCCCACCGAGGCGTAGTATCGGCCTGACTCACGGTGGTATTAGGATCATAGAAACGGCGTTCGAACGCATTCTTACTCAAAAGCGCTAGGAACTCCCATAGCCAAGTCTTCCCTACTCTCGCTTTATCGCTTGAATTCGCAATGCGATCGCATGTAGAAGGATAGGATCAATCAATCACAAGCTCTTGAAGAACGGAATCGAACAGTCGCTTAGAGTGCCTCATTGCTTATCATACATTTTATCCTCCCATACTTGACCAATAGACACATAGACTCGGTTGTCGTGAAATACTGGAGTTGCGAGGAAATAGCTGCGATTGCCTCCGCCGAAGCGTTGCCATTTTCGCGTTTTTCGGTTCATGTCGAATTGCCAAATCAACTCTCCGCTAAAAGCGTCGAATGAGCGAACCCATCCATCGCCTTGTGCTGTAATCACCTGAGCGCGGCCGTTTACCTCGACAACTACGGGGCTGGACCACTGCCCAAAAAGAATGTTCTTTCCTGGTGAGTTATCCTGCCAAATAAGATTACCAGTCCGTTTTTCAAGGCACACGAGGCTCGGAGCATTCGGCTTTAGAACAGTTTCATAGTCTTCACCCACGCCGTTACCGGTAATCGCATAAATCCAGTCCTTGTACAATGCTACAGAACTCCAGTGATGAAAGTTCATGTATGACGCACGGGGGGACACGTCGAACTCCTGGATCATGTCCTTCTTCCATAATTCATTCGGATTCCCTTCACCGCGCTGCAAGGGCCCTACATCAAGGCACACAATACTGTAGCGATTAGTCATGAACCACAAATGGTTACCATCGATTAGAGGCGTCGAGGCCATGGGCCCATACGGAGGATCATAGATTCTTAATGGCATACGATCCGATTCGTACTTGTAAACAATCTTTCCATCCATTTCTCGTACGCACATCAACACCGCTTTGTCTGGCTGCCTAAGCGCTTTGTCTGGCTGCCTAAAGTCGTTGAGAGGCGTGTTGTTTGTCCCTATCCACACAAGACCATTGGCGACCACGGGATCGCCGCCGGTCTCTGAGCCAAGCGGCACGGACCACTTAATGTTTCCGGACATTCGATTGCGCGCAAGTAGTTGCTGTTCTTGGTCTGTCGTGTCCACCACTCTCCAGAAGGTGGGTGGATTGATTTCTGTGCTGACGCCGTTTCGAGAATTATCACGACCGAGCATCGGCCAGTCGGCAGCATGAATCCACGCGGGCATCATGCTCGAGGACGCCATCACCAACATGATTACTAACCTGGGCTGAATTCGCATCGTGTCCACCTCTTTCGTTCCAGAAACTCCGCAACGAAAAGCAGTATAGCGATTCTGAACATCCCGAAACACCATAAAGTCGTTACACACCGGTCCGCCAATCGTCAGAAAGCCTTCGTACTCGTGATCGCACCCTAGGGATACCCTCCTTTGGGGGCACCGAGCCGTAATAGAGTTCCTCGCAAACATCGAGAAAGGTCTGCAAGAGTACTCTAGTTTCTAGCCGCCGCAGCACTTCCACTCTAACCGGAATCCAGCCGAATCGTTCTGTCGCAGTCGACGACGCTTTCACAGTTTATGAGCAAGCTTCGCATCCTGCCGAATTCGGGAATCTCGCTAAGTGTATTACCTTGTGGAAATCGCAGAAGCGTCTCGGAGGGAATCGCAATATCTACAGTTGATGCGTTTGCCATGCATCCAGTCCACCCTCACCCCATTTGGACGCAAACCCGGACAGCACGATAGCTCTATCTTGATCAGTCTTTTTTGATGCGGTCATTTGTTCGCGTTGAAGCGACTTTGCTTCCCTAGCGAATCCACTGATTCATTTAGTGAATTTTGGCGCAGCAAAAGTAAAGGTCTTCAATTGGCCAGGTGATTGCGCACCTGCGGGGAAAAAGCTGGATGGTTCGAATACAGCAGTCGGGTCCATCACATCGCAGGGACTAACCGATATGTCTAAGTTGCCGCCATGGCCCGATACAGATGTTACGGTCACCCCAACGAAGGCCACGATTTTATAAGACGCATTGCTTCCGGCGCCAGAGGCAGCTTGGTACGGAGTTGTAGACGCCGGCTCAAACAGAGGGAGTAAGCGTGGCTGTCCAATAATTCCCGCAAAGTTCTTGCTTAATGCGCTCCGCAATCCAGGACTTCCCTTAAATGCTTTGGGGGAATCTGGACTTACAGGTAGTTGGTTGTCGTCAAGGAGGAATTGTATATCATCGGAAGAAGGACCATTCACAACCCAGTCGCCGTATTTTTTTTCGGAGTTCGTCCAGTTCCCAATGCAAAGCAGTCCAAAATTGCCTGGGGCGTTTGCTGGGCATGGGTAGATTTGGATTTGTGCAGCACCATTAGAATCCGTATGCGCTTTACCATCGGGTGAGACACCTGATTTGATGAACTGAGTCCAATCGTTTACATCAAAAGCCACTGGCAATAGCGAGCAGCCTGATCCATCGCCTGAACCTCCGTAGTCATATCCCCATGCAGCGCCACTTGGATCAAACGAATTAATCAGACCCGTAAAAATTGTAGAGGACGACGTCGCGACGATGGGTTGATTGCTTTTCCCGGTTACGCCACCAAAGAACAATCTCAAAGGATTGTTTGATTTGGAATCGAGGCGAGACAAAACTTGAACGGTATTGGGATATCCAGAATACGATGGGTCGAAATTTCCGTTCACATCCGTAAATCCAAATTGTACATCACCAGCTAGAATTGAAATCGATTTTACACCTCCGGCTTCATTGAATTGTCCATAGCGAATTGCGTAATTCGTTGCATTGAACTCTGCTTGCTTGAGAATCTGTGCCTTTTCTGATTCTGCGGCCATAGCATAGGAGCCGTAGCCATCAATTAGCTGACGAGCTCCTGCTGCAGCAGCGGCGTCTGTCGCATTTTGGAGCTCGCTTTTTGCTTTGGTAATCCAGCCGATATCGATGCTTAGGGCGACAAATAACAAAAGTGGTATAAGTAGCACTGCTAAGATAACCGCAATCGCTCCGTTCCTCTTGCTAACTCGACGCGTACGTTTTTTCTGTTGTGTTTGCATAAATCATCTTTCGCTATTACTAAGGGCTATTGCTACCTCTAAGGTTAAAAAAACTCGCCAATCGGCAGGTTATTTAATCAAGATGCTTTCAACATCGTAGTGCATTCAGTAATCGTTGAATTGCCAAAAAAGTAATTGGTCTTGGAGTAATTCACGCTCGACCAAGGCATCGAGACGATGACTGTAATTTTGTCATTTTGCTTTGCACTGCCGATACTTCCTTGGACGTCGTTGATCAGAATCGTTACAGTCGCATTCTGGACATCTAGTCTGCTGTTTTTTAACGCATTTTGCACTTCGGCGATAACATCTGCATTCGTTTGGCAAGGATAACTTGCTGTCGAGCAACCGTTTCGGGAAGCCTCCGTGAGGATTTCTGACACTCGCATTGCCTGACTTACTTCTAATACACCAAGAAGCAACACGTTAACGATCGGCATTAATATTGCGAGTTCCACTAAAGCGGATCCATCGCGCTTTCCATTTTGAAAAACATTTCGGCATAGCGCAATCATTTTCTTTGCTTTCGTATGTTGGATTGAAATCCCATCGTATTCGGTCAGTACTTGCGACGCGAGGATGTGGCGGTTAAGGACCCACAAAAAAAACCATTAGGGACGACTGTGACCGACGATGAGGACACCAAAATCTGCATAGTGATCTGGTCATTCGGGATGGCGTTTGTGATATCAGTCTTTTGATTGTTCACCAAAAGGTTGATCTCAGCGCCTTGAATGCCGTAGCATCTCAACGTTTGTGTAACTTGACCAATTATTTTTGTATTCGTGCTGCCTTGCATGACTGCGTTCCGGCAGCCCACTCGAGCCGCATCTTGGAGTAAATGCTGAATCATGTAGATGCGGGAAAATTCAAATAAACCAAATACCATCAAGATTAGTACGGGTATTGCAAACGCCATTTCGACGACCAAGGCTCCGCAATGAGCCTTTCGGCGATCATGATTTAGTTTGCTCCGTTTCCGTATGGATGATGGCACAAGTTGTTCTTTATAGATTGATGATTTCGCACTTTCGCAGTTAGCTTTGACTCACATGAAATTTAGGTCAAGTATGTCTGAAGTCAAATCGGGCATTGAGTGTTTTTCCGTTTGCTGTCAGAAGGAGAAATTCTCGTTGCTGGCAACCTTTTTGTGAACTACGGTTAGGTTGAGTCCGTTTTTAGACTCCATTCAACCGAGAATATATGGTTTTCGTGTTGAACTTTTGAATAATTGACCTTCAGCAATCCAACTTATCAAAGTAGAACGTCCGCTCATGAATCTCTTCAGAACGCACCTTACGGTGCTTTGTACAGTTGCCGTTTTAACATTTTCCGGACAAACTGCTGAGGTCCAAGCCCAGACGATCGGTGGATCGATGGTTACTTTTCTTGGCGGCAAAACTGGCACAAGGCTAGGGGGAGGAGAATGTGCCCATATGGCTACCGAGGCGTTGAGGGCCAACGGCGGCGAATTTTTTCCGGGCGATTTAGGTGCGGACTACCCGAGTGCTGGGAATTACGTGTGGGGGACGCTAGTAACAGTGATCTCGTATTCCAGCAATGTTTGGACCGATTCTGCTCCTACCGTCGCCGTGTTGCCAGGTGACGTAATTCAATATTGCGGCTCGGCAAAGATTGGAACAACGACTTATGCGAGCAATCACACGTCCGTAGTAAAGACGGTGAACACCGCAGTTGCGAGCCGACCAACGTCAGTTTTTCAGCAGAATTATGGTGGTGTTCGAACTGTACAAACTGCCAATATCGATGTAACCAAACTCATCGCAGGATCGCTTCGCATCTATAGGCCGATTGCACGCATCAATGCTACCAATGTCTGGAAGTTTACTGTAGTGAACAACGCCACAACGTCGCAAACCTACACGGTAATGGTCGATGTTTCCACAGTGAGTACAATCAATGCCACTGCTGCGAATACGGCAGGCAGTTTCCGCATCCATAAAATTGGCACAACGGGTACCGTCCCGGCCGTGATTGACGGCACGGCATCCATTTATGCGGCCAACGCTAAGGGGAATGAGATTTATGGCGCGCCAGTGACCATACGACAACTAAGTCCATAAAGTTATTCGTATGAGAAGTCGCTCGCGTCCATGCGTCAAATGCATTCCGCTTCGTTCTTTTCGATATCCATTCGAGTTGCTGAGTAGTACGGGGCTTGCTCCCGAGCCGCGCTTGCGCTACACCATACCTAGCACACCCGACACCGTTACAGATGGCAATGAAGGCAACGACAATCCAAGCCAAAGGTTGCTTGACCCCCAAAACCAATCGCCCAAGCAAGAAAAAAGCCAATGCCATTCCTATCAGTGGTCCAGCGGGAATGCCCAGAAAGCACATGGTTACGCCATTGTTTCCTTGGGAAACTTGTTCGACAATTCTGTGAGATACTGCGCGCAATTCGATATTGAAGCACCATTGCGTCGCATCATCCAAAGACCGAAGCGCTTCTTCCATTCGGTATCCGATTCAACGGCATCAGATATCACAGTTACTTGGAAACCGTGCTTAATTGCGCTGTTGGCCGTTGCCCGCACGCAACCTTCCGTCATGACTCCCGTGATAGCGAGCCGCGTGAACTTCCCTTTGCGCAAGTACACCAATAGCTCGGGATTGGAAAAGGCGTCGGATGTCGCCTTCGAGAAGACTGGAAATCCATCCACATCAACTCTCGGATCAATCTCCGCTCCAGAACTCCCACGCAAAGCCGAGTACCGTCGAAAAAAGTTACCTAGCCGGTCATTCGGGGAAAACTCGCTGCCGATAAAAAGAGCCTCGATCTGATTCGCCCGTACTGCTTCGAGCAAACGGCTAGCCTCGCCAAGGATCGTCTCTGCGCGCTTCTGTCCGATGGACAGCCGTCCACCTGTTTCCAAGAAATCGCGATGAAAATCGACGAACAGGATGCAATCGTGATTCATGGCTATGGTTTTACGATACCAATGCCCAAGCGGCGTCATGTAACGTTTCTAAAAGCGAAAGTGGTCGATCCGCCGCTTGGTGTATCGGATTGGTACGCCCGTCATGAATTGTTGGGGTGAAGTCCACGGTGGACCAATCCACTGTGCGAGATAGGAATCTCTTAGGAAATCAGTATACCAAATGACCGCTTCGACGACCTGTCCACAGTTGATGAACCAGCTATGAATCCAGCCTCAGTCCAAACTGTGGAAATCAAAGAAGAGTGTCGGAAAGAATCGGACGCTTCATAACACGGAGGTAGGATGTTCAAATCCGGAGCTAAAGGTTTGACGATTGGTAGCGAACGAATGCCGGTGGGTTTTGGGAAAGTGAGATTAAGGATCGCATTCGCGGCGTTAGCTGGAGAAATGCTTGATGAATCAACGACTGTGGAAGGAGCACGCTGTTTACCTGGATGGGACTTAACTACGGGTACCACACAGAATGTTCAATTGGCTGTCGATCATCCGTCGAAAGAACGATTATTGGCCACGACCCGACGGCAATGTGGTTGCAATGCGTTCAGACCGAATGGCGTTTTCTAGGGCGGCCAAAGCATCTTCGCAGGCCAACATTGCCTTACGCTTTTCATTCAATATAATTGCAACGGAACGTATGTCTGTGTTCTCACGCGACAAATTGATGATTCGAGTTCTAGTTTCCTCAAATTCATGGTAACGAGTTGTAATTGTCGCAATCCCCGTCGAATCGCCACGCGATAGCAATTTCGCAATCAATTCTAGGTTTTTTCGGATCCCTTGGTCTTCCTCGGCTATTTGGGCTTCTAACTCGTCCATCTTTTTATCACTTGGCTCAGCGATGTGTGGTAGGAGTAAAAGTTGAATTCGAAGGCCACGAATCCTCGCATCATTTGCCAGATTCAGCACCTGAAAATCCTTTTCGGACACCGAGTTTCCTTGTGCTGCGATAAGATTAGAAAGTTCTTCGTCAATCTCCTGAAGAGCTTTTCGAGCAGGGCCAAACGCAAGATCGTAGGCTTTGCGATTCGAGTTCTGGATCGCTAGGTCTAACAACTGATTGTCGATCCGCTGAAACTCTCGGAAAGTCTCATCGACCTGTTCCATGAGCCCCACTTCGTACTTGTCTGCACGTTGCTTTACAAGTTCAGCCAGTTTCGTTTTTCCACGATCGAAGGCCGCGTTTTCCATACGGGCTTCCTCAACAAAAGACTT
>JANLRK010000239.1:0-22313 GCA_031361585.1 Pirellula sp.
GGGCATTTTGCCGCTCTGTATCCACTGGTCATCTTGGAATCGACAATCGAATGCAAATGACTTACCGAAAGTGTCCTCTTTGAACTTGTCTCCGATACCATAACGCATGGTTTCAACATAGCGACCGTCCTGAATGGTCCACGAGCCCCCAGAACTTCGAAAGATTCGCCGATCTTCCGGTTGGTAGCCTATCCAAAGGATATGAACGGGCGTGATGTGCTTGATGGTGATCGAGGTACGATGCAATTCGCTCGGTTTGCCGTCAAACGAAGCGGATACAATTTTCCATGAGCCGACCAGTTTTTCTCGCAATACTTTTTCATTCGATTCAACGTCGTTTGGTATTGGCCTTGGAGAGGCATGGAGCCATACCGTTGCACCCAATGTTCCAATCAACAACAAGGTCGCGACTACCATTTTTGAAAGAAGCACCATAAAAAAAACCCTTGTTCGGGAGAACTCGTTAAGTTAATCAGAGCCGCACGGTATTCAACATAACAAGTTGGCTTGCGTTAGAAAGTACCCATTACTTCATCGCGTTATTGCTGCGTTCTCTGTTGGTTTCGACAACCGGCTTTGTCGCACGTATGGATACAATGTAAGCAACTAAACTCTCTAAGTCGCCATCGAGCGCTGGCGCAAGTGCCGGGTGGGGTGTTCCAGGGATACCTAGTGTGATTCGCTTGTAGATTTCGTTAGGCTCGTCACCGCCATGAAATGCATCAAGACTAAGATTGGGGGGATGAAGAGGGCGTCCCAAGGAATCAAACAATCGATTTTTAGGTCGATTGACTTCGCCAGGAACTTCATGGCAGCCAACACAGCCAGCCCCGCGAAATACTTCGAGTCCGCGAGTTGCAGATCCCGCAAAGTTCGAAATGCTTGGAATAGCAATCGGCTCGCTAGCATGGGACCTTGCAGCGACCCATTGTGCCTCCGTCAAACTGTACAAACCATCATCGGATGCAACCTCGTTCTTCCATTTTTCGTGAAGTCCGAGAACCATGAATTGTCGCAATACTTCGACCAGCGAAGCAACCTGTGCTTCTGAAAATTGCGTAAAGGCGGGCATCGATGTTCCTGTTTGGCCGCGCCGAATTGATCGTGCAATATCGGCGTCGTTAGCCACACCATTCTTGGACGAAATCATTCGCATCGGTTCATCGCGAAATCGACGTGGCGGCGGGAAGAGATTGCCCGCAGCGCGTCCGAAGCCGTCACCGTTTGCGCCATGGCAGTTGGCGCAATAGGTTTGGTAAAGTTTGATTCCTGCTAAATGAGCGCTGGGACTATCCTGAGGCGACAAATCCGTCGATGAAATATCTAACGGTGACAGATCCGAAAGCGAGGTGACTGAGTTGATTTCACGAACCAACGACTGGTCGTTTGGCATTAAGGCTTGTTTGGCTCGCAAGTCCTGCAGTCGTCGGAGTCGAGCGGTCCGATTTGCGGCTAGTTCGAACACCGTTTGGGAGGTAGTTACGTCTCCCGCGAGCGCCAACGCAGTCGCTCCGAAACTGACACGATCGTTAAGCAAACTGCCTGCTTCCCCTTGTCCCTGGAGGGAGTTGGTAAACGCAGTGTCGATTAGTTTTTTGAAATCATCCGTTCTGGATAGCTTCGCAGCTTCGAATGCATCGACGGACTCTCGGTAGTTGCCCAAGTCGAATTCCACGTTTGCCCTTTCTAGAAATTCGCTGTCGGTTTTTGCCGACGTCAACTCGAGTTGCGACGCTCGAGAACGTCCCAAGCGTCTTCGGATCTTGGCTAATCGAAACGAAACTTCCGAGTTGTGCGGAAACTGGGAAGCGAATCGTTCGAGTAGAAGTTCGCTCTGCTGAAAACGGACGTTCGGCGCCCTTGTGAAAACTTCGGCCAACGCGAGCCAAGACAATTCGTGGCGCGGGAACCGTTCGATCGTCTTGATTAAGCTTTCGGCCGCTTCCTCTTTGAAACCGGACAGGTTTAGCTGTACGGCTGCTAGGTAATGCAACTGTGCGGAATTGGGCTGCTTGGTACGCCAGTTGTCGATCAATTCCTTAGACACCGTGAGTTTCTCAGTCGCGAACGCCCATTGCACAACCACGCTGAAAGCGTCTGCTTGAGGAGCCCCTGCACTTTGAAGCACTTCGACCATCTGTTGTGGTGAGACATCGAGTTGGCCATGCTGGATCTTGTACATCGCAATGGCCAACTCGACACCGTCTTTCGATTGCGCTAGTCGTTGCGATTTTTCAATTTGTTCTCGGAACTGGGTTCCTTGCCCAAGCTGGCGGTAGCAGTTTGCAGCCAATAAGCAGAGATCCGCCGTAAGTGACTTCTCATGAACTGCGTCAATCGATGCGAGGGTCTGCGACAGATCCCCTTTTATGTAGCTAGCTTGGATCGCACCGCGGGAATTGCTCCGTCCCAAAAGCAACGACAACCATGTAGCTGCCGCAACCGCGATGGCTAACGAAAAGAGAAGACGTTTCAAACGCTCACCTCGGAATCCTTTACAATACGACCGATGCACTCAGTGCAATTGTACTCGGCAGGACGATTCGCTTGGTGACTTCTTTTCCTTTCTTGTTTAGGCACGACCGATTGAACTCCACGTATTCGAGATTTCTACGATGCGGCTGTCGACAAGGTGGTGTTTCGGAAAGTGCTTATTTAGAACATTGTCTCAACTTCGGTGGAAAAATGGGAAGATCTCCAAGAGCTTGTAAGCGGTTAACAGAGATTGGACGATATATTTCCTTTGAGAGTCGACGTCGATTGCTTTTTTGAGAACATAGGTCAATCCCTGATGCCATGGCTAAGAATCTTGATTTTACTTTCTATTGCGATCGTTTTTTCAGGCTGCAATGGAAATGGAAAGTCCGGAGATTCTCTTCGGAGGGAGTTGGAACTTCTGAATGAACCCACGGAAGGCCGAAGCGATGTGGAAGCGCCTGTACCGATAGTTATCCAAAGATTCTGCGGCGACTGTCACGAACTACCGAATCCGGCAAGCTTCATCCGTGAAGTATGGTATGACGAAATCCACAAGGGCTTTGAGTTTTACGCTCGCTCCGGCAGAACCGACTTGCAACCACCTCCCCTCGAGGAGGTTCTCAAGTTCTATCGCGAGCGATCACCGGCCCAATTTGCGTTTCCTGAGCCGCCCCTCGTTGACTCCGAATGGGTCGCGCGCTTCGATCGCGAGGGCTTCGATTGGAAGGACGGAGTTTATGTTACTCCCGCCATATCATCGATCCGATGGGTCGAGTTTCAACCGGAGGGAGATCGGCGGCTGGTCGTTACGGACATGCGGGAGGGAAGCATCAATTCTGTAACACCTGTGCCGAAGAAAACAACACGGACGTTGATCGATCGTGTGGGGGTACCGGCCCGCGTGACCCCATGCGATTTAAACACCGATGGCCGAACAGATCTAGTGGTTGCTGACTTAGGCAGTTTCAATCCTTACGATCACGCATTAGGGCGAGCGGTATGGCTGAAACGCGATGCTACGAGCCGCGATTTTCAGTCGATCACCATTGCTGAAAAACTTGGACGCGTGGCGGATGTTTCGGTCGCCGATTTTACTAACGATGGAATGCCCGATTTGGTCATTGCAGAATTTGGGCACCGAAAAACAGGCAGTATTCGTTTGCTTACAAATCAAACAGATGAAAGGGGCGTTCGCTTTGTTCAAAATGTGATCGACATTCGACCAGGTGCAATGCAGGTCTTGGCAAATGACTGGAACCGTGACGGAGCCATGGACTTTGCATCTGTTATCAGCCAAGAGTTCGAGTGTGTCGAACTCTATCTAAATCACGGGCGCAACTTTAATAGACATCGAGCTGCAGCGGGCGGCGATCTCACCTTCGGCTCGGTTGGCATTGAGTTGGTGGATCTTGATCAAGATGGGGATCAAGATATCCTATATGTAAACGGTGATACTTTCGACAATAACTTTGCCAATCGTTCTCATGGCCTGCAGTGGCTTGAGAATGTTGAAAACCTCGAGTTTCGCCTTCATCGCTTGCTTGAGTTGCCGGGTGCATATAAAGCTGTAGCAACGGACATAGACGGCGATTCGGATCTAGATATTCTCGTGGTGGCGAATCTGCCAACGATTGTCTACCCGACTTCGTTGAACGATCAATCACCAGCCTCGATTGTTTTGCTTGAGCAATCTTCGAAGTTGGAGTTCCGGGTTCATGTATTGGAACGGGGTGTTCCAAGATATCCGGCGTTGGAAGCCGCTGATTTCAACGCTGACGGCAAGATGGATTTTGTGGTAGGTGTTCAACTTTTCGGGACGGACCCACCGGATAGCCCAGCATCCAAGTTGCCACGATTGAACCTTTGGTGGCAAAAGTAGGATGGCACAAGAACTAGGGAGCATTGTTCATGCGTTTTAAAGCCGATGCCGCTTCGGCATTTTGATCGTCGAGACCCAAGGCCGCACGGTACCAATTCCTAGCCAGTCCGGACTTTCCAAGCTGCTCTGCGAGTCGACCAATTTCCACTCGCAGTCCAGCATCTTGCGGGCTTATAATCGCTTCTTGATGTAGGTCTGCAAACTTGAGAAACTTGTCCTTTAGTTCAGTCGCCTTTCGAATCTCCTGTTCGCCGCGATCTCTTTCTCCCGATCCCACTAATGCTCTTCCATATAGCAAACGCGGCTCATGATCGTAAGGATTTGATTGTGTCAATTGCTCTAGAAGCGGTAGCGCAGTGTTCCAGTCTCGTTGTACCAGGAGGATTCGACCCGCGATTAAGCCCGTCGCCCGATCTGATGGTATCTGTTTCAATACCGATTGGGCTAACGTCAGTGCTTCCGAATTGTTTCCTGCAAATTCTTCTATAGCACTTCGGGTCGCAAGCACACCAGGCGACTCGATGCAATCTTTAAGCGTAATGCGGGCTTCGTCCAAATTCCGAAGCGCGACTTGGCATTCCGCTAGATTAACACGCACGAGCAGTTGGACATCCGGCTTCAAAGCGCGGTTCAGCAATGCACGGTAGTCGCGAATGGCTTCGTCGTACTGTTCGTATTCCTTAAAAATCTTGGCCGACAACAACAGTGAATTCACATCGACCGGATCCAGTTCCGACGCCGCACGCAAATGGTTAGTGGCAAGTCGCATAGCCCCAGTGTCGTAGTAAATTGCGCCAAGCCAAAGATTGGCTCGCATGTGCCTGGGGTTTAATTCAAGGGCATTTTGGAAAGCACCCAGGGCTTCTTTCAATCGGTTTTGACGCTGAAACACTTCTCCCGCAATAACATAAGCCTCGCATTGCATTACCGGCACAGAAGAGATTTCTTCGGCGATGCGTATGGCTTCATCAAATTTCCCTTGCTTCGCCAGGATCAGACCGCGAATAGCAGTGGATAAAACGTTGTACTGCGAATCCGTAGCGAGCTCGGAACCGATGCGTTCCGCCTCTGCGAAGTCACCGCGATCCACTGCCGAAGAAGCAAGTCGGAATTGTTTGCCTTGCGGAACTTGGTCGATTGCGTGGATGCCATTGTTCGGCTCCACGGATGGGGCTTCAATTTTTGTAGGCGGATTGGAAACTATCTCGGAAATTTTCGCTTTGGCCGCCGCAGCCAACGGATCATTTGACTGTTTGTTATCGCTGCAGCCTACATAAGCCAACAAACAAGGTATTAATATGGCCAATCGCAAAAACTCGTCCATAACCAGCTCCTAACTAGCGGTTGCGTAGGGATTCGATCCTGGTCTCTTCACCATGAAAACTACCGATATCAAAGCTAGAGTTGTCAAGACTGCGAACCAAATCGCAGTCAAATTCGCTGGAGCGGGAGGGAACTGGCTGGTGTTGGTGTAACCATGCAGAAAGATCGCGCTGGTGACTGGTACTAGTACGCCGGTCACTAATCCCACGAAGGGTAGCGAAAACGCCTTGCTTCGATCCGCGTTATCTGCTTGAAATCGAAGTTGAACCGAAATTGGCAGCAATAGCAGAACACTCAAGATGGCAAATACGACCGTATCGCAAAAAAGTGGCCTCGACTGCTCAGAGATCAATGGGATGGGGTGATCGAGGTTTAGATAACGCCTAACCAATAGTCCAATGGTTCCCGCAGCCAAGCCAGCGCCCACTCCACAAATAAATGAAGTGATAGCTGCTCCGAATCCATTGCGAGCTTCGCCGAGCAAAAAAAAGCCGATCAGCCCAAGGGATGATCCGGCAATGCCGAATTTCAGAAGAGTATTCTTCCACAAATTTTCGTTGTTGACCGCGGCCAGTTTGTCTTGATCCGCCTTTGGGCTTAGGGCACCGATGTGCAAGAGTTCATCGGGAACTTGCCAAACTTTCGGGGGAAACGAAAATCCAAACCATGCAATGATCCCGACGGACAGAATAGCAACTATCCAACGGACTCGGGAATTGGGAACGACCGTAATAGAATCAACGTCCAGACTACTCTCAGAGGCTAAAGAGCCGTTTGCATTTGACAAGATATTCTCCTTGCAATTGAGGCGGGGGGATCAAAATAACGCGGTGCAGACCTATGGAAATTGAATGCAATTCTACCTAAGTGTAGCAGAACAGGTCGCGAGATTGAACACTACGCGAAGTATAGTGCAAATCGGTGAGCTCATTTTAGTCTCCAGTCTTCTTATTGTGGGATCTTTACAACGGTTACATTCGTGGCATGTGTTTGGCTATGGTGTAGTCAAAAAAGTTTTGCTCTTCGTTCTCGTTCGAGAATCGATTTGGCAGATAGATGTTGGGTAAAAAATGAATACTGTCGGCTGTCCGAAAAAACAACCAAATCTACGACCCCATTTTTCACCTGCCATTTTTCTGCCAAACTCTTGCGGTGATCCCAGAATCAGCCGATACCGCCTATTTGAGTTGGCCACGCAGATGGAAACAGTTGAAACACCTGTTGTACTCAGACGTGTCAGGCTAAATACAGCCTGCCGCTGGATTTAGTGGACATCCGAATGAACGCACCAGGCAACGGACGAAACTCCGATCAGCAAAAGGAGTCCGCCCGGTGGAACAAGTAGTATCCCCATTCCTGGATCGCCCGAATAGCAGAACAGTCCCCCTAGAAAAAAGCCCAACGGCATTAGTAGACCGGCTCCCAAAAGGCACATCGACGCCCGGACTTGGCTGCTGCTGGTCCTTGCCGACAACTTGGGTACCGTCAGCGCGAAGATAATTTGCAAGACTGACAACAAAGTTCCATGGCTGTGTGCCAAAGTCCACATGAGCCGCCGCGTTTCGGCGCCCACCCCAAGGTACCAAACTATTTTGAAGCCGTGCAGTGTTTCAAGCGTTATTCCTAGCCCAACAAAAACCACTAACGACCACCATCCGAAACGGAGGTGCCTACGGACCAGCCGCGAGCCGCCATCCAAGGCTGTTGGGTTCGAGGCTGTTGGGTTCGATTTGGTCAAAGTCATGTCCGTTCCCGTTGAATTGGCGGAGAGTTTGGAAACTATTCGTAAAGTGTTATCGGGCGGTCGTCTCGCTGCTTCAAGAATTTTTCAATCATCTTCGTGTCTATACCATGTTCCGCATCAAAAAATGACTTTAGCCCCCGTGCTTTTGAGTGAGCAGGATACGTCCCCTTTTGAAGCGATGGGGCAATGGAGGCTCTTTCGCCTGGCGAAATGAGAGAATCATATTCCTTTAATTTCATTCCGAGATTTCCCAAAGACTGTTGAGCAATGTGCCGTGTGACGGAGTAGGGATCGTCGAGCAATTGGGCCAAGAATGGAGCTTGCCATCCCTCCCCCGTGGCGATCCTGGCTGGTTCCCAACCAAGGGACCAAGCCGCTAACGACCTCTGTACGGCGTCACCTCGAAGCATCCAAAGTACGGAAGCAGCCACGTCGCATTGATCAACGTCCAACTCAGGACGCGGTGTACCGTACCACTTCTCCATATAATCGGCCGTCCAGCCAAGAGATTGGTCGACATGGCATTGGTTGCACGCAACAGGTTTGCCCGTCGCCACGCTCGATGCAACACTAGGCGAGTCGACTCGGTGACTACGTATCGCTGTGAAGAGCGCGTAACTTGTGTACGGCATGTGGCAATTGTAGCAACGGCTCCCATCAGAATCGACGGCGTGATGAGTGTGCTGAGAAATTTCGTCGGCCAACTTCGTATGGCACTGCAGGCAGGTTTGATCATTTAACAAGTCCGTTCGCATCTGCTTGTTTGGGTCGCTCGAATGCATCGAATGACAGGACAAGCAGGACATTCCGCCCTTTAGGTAACACGCAGATTCCAGCATGCCAGAGAATTCTCGACCACCGACACGCATGGTGCCATCCGGCCAGAAACGCATATCTTCTGGATTGTGGCTGTCGGCCAACTTGAATGCGCTTTGATAGTCGCCACCCGCTCGATACTTGTTGTATTGCGTTGGAGCCTGCTCGTCGAACGCGACATGGCATTGTCCACATATCTCGGAGGACTTGTGAGCCGATAGCCTCGCAGGATTAACGATAGTGGGATCGGCGCGTCCGCTTAAATGTTGTGCGTATCGCGTCAATGGATTCTGATGGTGCGCTACGTGAGCTGCACCAGGACCGTGGCATGCTTCACACGAAATCCCAAGTTCCGCCACGCGGCTTTGCCAATTTCCCGATTCGTACCCAACGTCACCGGCTACGCTATGGCAAACAATACAGTTGTTGTTCCACACTTGCCCGTATTGTTTCGAGTCAGGTGGGAGTCGACTGAATTCAGGGGGCAATATAAAAGAATCGCCGTTTGGAATCCAACGATCGGAATCGATGTGATACACCCACGGAAATAGCCGGACTTTGTTGCCATGCTCACTGGGCACCCAGTAGGCCTGAAGATGATGCGAGCCAGTCGTCATCACGACGGGCAAATTCACTTGTTGCGATTCAGCATTGGCCTCCTGTAAATTTCTCTCAGGGTCCTTCATTTCGACAAAAAACCATTCGCCATTTCGATCGACTTTGCACGTCGAGCCATTCGATTCTAACAATCGTCCATCGAAGGGCGCTCGGACCGATTCGTCCGTCGCAAGTTGGGTCATCGTGCGGTGATACGAACGATGCCAGCTTTCGTAGTGACCGATGTGGCATTGTCGGCATGCGTCCGAGCTTGCAAATTCCGGGCGTCCAACCGCTGGCACCTCTTGCTTGAGCAACTGGAGATCATTATCCGGGGGAAACCAAAAAAATGAGCCAATGAGGCCGGCAAGCGGCAGAAGCAATACTAGTAGCTTCCATTTCCTATGTTCCCTTGCGATGGCCCACAGCCATGCGGTTGTACCGAATATCGCAATGTAATAGAGAGCGAGTTCCAAGTCTTGCATACATGCCTTTGATCGCTGAAGTCAAAAGTGATTCACTCGTTGCCGACAACCGGCTACTCAGGAAGTAAGATTGGTCGCTTGTCCTGTTGCTTTAAAAGTTCCATCAATTTTTCGAGTCGCAAGCTCCCCGCCTTGGCTTCCAACAGAATTGGACCAGCTCTGTCGGCAGGAAGCGGCGATGCGGTCGATGTCCAGGCAGCAATAACCCCCTTCTTCACGGATTCCCGGCTCGAGGGTGGACCGACATAGTAATACGCTTCTTGATTCCAGCTTGGAAATCGCTTCATCGCAGTAGCTGCTACATAACGTACGACTGAATAGTCGTCCGTTAACAGTTGAGCCAAAAACGGCATCTGCCAGTCCTTTCCCGACGGTTCAAGTGCAGGTGGCCAGCTCATGTGCCACGCCGCAACCGCCCGCTGAACAGCATCTCCACGCAACAACCAAATCAATGAGGCAGCTACCTCGCGTTCATCTTGGGTTAAGATCGGTTTCGGTTGACCATACCAATCAAACAGTTTCTCTGCTGACCAATCTAGCGTGCGATCAAGATGACAAAGGTTGCAAGCATTAGGATGGTCGGACTTGTCAGCGCCCATGGCCCTCGGAACTTGAATACGGTGGCTGCGAATACCTTTCAATAATCCGAAGGTGGTATGCGGCATGTGGCAGTTATAACAAAGGCTGCCGCTTGAACTGGAGGCATGATGCGTATGCGCCTCGATTCGATTCTCGAAATCGGTGTGGCATTGAATGCAAGCCTGATTGTTTTCCATACCTTTCGCCAGTTGATCATCAGGCTTGCTGGAGTGCAAAGAGTGGCAAGAAACGCAACTCAATTCGCCGCGCTGATAGCAAGGTGACTCAACGAGCGACGAATATTCCCTTCCCGACACGCGACATGTCCCATCGCTCCAAAATGGACGTTCGCCTTCGTCCGGTCGCGACTGGAGTTCGGCGTGCGTGATCATGTGGTGCGTCTTACTCAGGTCGCCGCCGGCCCGATATGCATAGCCCGTCTTGCTAAAAGTCTCCATGTCTGGCGGCTTGAAGTAAGCATGGCATTGACCACAAATCTCCGCAGACACCCGAGGATCACTCTTGGCCGGGTTTACCACTGGATCTTTGCTGGTCAATCGCTCGATGCCGGGAGTATGAAAGTCCAGGTGTTTTTGGCCAGGGCCGTGGCAAGCTTCGCACGCGATCCCTAGTTCGGCTACCTCGGTAGAAACTTGGATCTTCACTAAATCAAATTTGGGCGCTCCAGCCACCGCATGGCAAACGATGCAGTTGTCATTCCAAACGGCGAAGTGCCGTCCTGCATCCGGCGGCGCGAGAAAGATATCTTCCCTTGGCACCCAGCGCCGATCTGCTATTAAATACACCCACGGTATTTGGCGTAACATGTTCTTGACATCACTGGATACCCAATAGCCTTGCATATGATGCGAACCTGTCGTCATCACAACCCGCAGTTTGACGGCAGGCGGTCGAGCCCTATCGATATCGACTCCATTCGCAAGCGCACCGGCCTCCCAATCTGGATCCACCATCGTGACGTAGAATGCGTCTGCTTCTCGAGTGAACAAATAATCTCGGCCTCTGGAAGACAAACGGACTCGATCAAAAGGCGCCACTACAGTTTCTGGTGTTGCGACTTGTGTCATCGTTCGATGAAACGAACCATGCCAACTGTCGTATTGCTCCCGATGACAATCACGACATGCTGTGGAGCCAGTAAATCCGCCGTGAGCGACTTGATGTGGGAGCGACGCTTGTATCAGAACGCGATTTTGTTTTTGTTGATCAGCATTTCCCGGTTGCCTAGCCGAAGGCTCTTCCTGATTTTCGGAATGCAATTTTTTGGTCACGAACGCGCGACCTGAGATTATCGCAACTACGATCGCCATCAAAAGTAGGGTGAATATCCAAATTCGATTCACGATGTCTCTGCTCACGTTTTGGGAATCACTAGACTTCTCGTTTCGTTACTTATGGTCGGTGTCAACGCAGCTAGAGAATCGGCACGACGGCTTATATACTATCATATTTTCGGTCCTAACGAAAATTTCCCGCAGGATGTTAGGCAGGCTTACGTGACTGCATGCGAGTGGCGTGACGATCAATAAAGACTCTGGGACAACAGGTAGTTCAGTAATCGTGGCAAAAGCGAGATAGCCTTCGACTTCAACGGCTGTCGGATTGAGCGGATAGGCGGTACGACCCGATGGTAAAGAATCTGAAAAGCAATCAATCACTGGATATGAGATCATGACCTCAATACGGCTCAAACGCACACAACTTTTTGTGATCTCGCATACTTAGTATTCTCAGAAAACCCCATGACAACCCTAACACTCAAGCCTAAAGCCTCCGGCCTAACCTCAAGCCTCCAGCCTCACTCCTCAAGCCTGTCCTGGTGCTGAACCGTAACTGGCAGCCGATCTTTAGCAGGCTAGAGGCTGAAGGCTTGAGGCTGTAGGTTCCGTTATCCCGTTATCCTCTAGCCTCAAGTCTCACCCCTCAAGCCTGTAGAAAAGCCAGAAGCCGAACGTACCGAAGCAGAAGCGAAATACATAGCAACTTCGCGACAATACATTCTTAACGGAATCTATAGACCGGTTCAGGAATTTGTGGATTCATTCACATTAGCCGGTAGTTTTCGCTACCTGGGTAAAGGCATTCAACTGGGGGACAAAGACCGGATAGTGTGCTATTACAAGTTCAAAAGCACTGGCACATATCGAGCTGTATATGGCAATTTGAGCGTTAAAGACGTCAACGTTAACGATTTGCCGCTGCCTGTTGAGTGAGTGTTGTTAAATGCGATGTCTCCAATGTCTGATCGGTGTCGAGTTTGTTTCTACTGAAGCAAGTGAACCATACGCAACATGGAGAGTTATGCTTTACCTGCTAACTGCCGATGTGGCTCGACTGAGAAAGGCACCTGACTTGACTGTGCTCAAAGTCCTGTATCGCAATCACAAACGGCAAATGGAGGCGGACTGGCGCAGAGAAAGGTTTCCTGGACGCTAACAACGGCGTAGCAAACCTGGCTTGGCGTCGAGCTCAAGCGTATCGAATTTCCCGAGCTTGATTTTCTCCCAAGCCAGTGCACCCATCACGGCATTGTCGGTACATAGCTCGGGTGCAGCTATATGCAATTCAATTTGCATTCTATCGCACGTGTCCGCTAACTGGCTCCTAAACTCGCGGTTGGCCGCGACACCTCCACCTATGCAAAGTCGCTTGACTCCATATTTTTTCACGGCCTGCATACTCTTTCCAATCAAACAATCGATGATCGCCTGTTGAAATGAGGCCGCGATGTCGGCTCTCAATTGGGGTGCCAATGCCAACGCATTCCAGCTCTGCTTCCCAGTTCCTGCAATGCGATACCTGACCGCCGTTTTCAAACCCGAAAAACTGAAATCCAGTCGGGTCTTGTCTTCGAGCATTGGCCGTGGAAATGGAATTGATTTCGGGTCCCCTTGCTCGGCCAATTTGGAAAGAGCTGGCCCTCCTGGAAATGGCAAGCCCAACATGACGGCAACTTTGTCAAAGGCTTCGCCGGCCGCATCGTCGATCGTTCCCGCAATATAGATCCAATCCGTTGGCGCTATGCATTGGTACAAACTGGTGTGGCCACCGCTTACGACAAATCCGACGCATGGAAAGATGCTTTCCGACTTTCCCATTCCACATGCGTAGATGTGTGCCTGAACATGATTGATTCCGACGATAGGTTTGCTCCATGCCAATGCCAGGCCCTTGGCAGCAGACAAACCCACGAGAAGGGAACCTGGCAGTCCAGGATGCGTCGCCACGGCGATGGCTACCAAGTCCTCAGCAGTCGTGTTCGATTGCCGCATGGCTGTATCGATGACTGGCAGGATTCGATCCAAGTGTGCGCGAGCCGCGATCTCCGGAACGACACCTTGGAACTGCTCGTGCAGTTCCGTTTGAGTCGCGATGCACTCGCCCAGGATTCTGCCATCCTCCGTAATGACGGCTGCCGCTGTTTCATCGCAGGTCGATTCAATCGCTAGTAAGCAACGTCTCATGATTGGTTTCAAAGTTCTGCTAATCCTTAAAACGGCTTCGCAACAGGTTCAAAGTTCTTGCCTTGTCGGCTTGGGGCAATGAATCCGTGAGAGGCTCAACAATACATAGCGATCCCCTGAGCCTTTCAAAGCTCGATTCATCGACTACGACCAACGCCTCCAGCCAATCCTCTAAGCAAGAAAAGTCAAACTGCAGAACTTCAGCCGCGCGCAACGCGTTTTGAACTTGAGTTCCATGACCATGCGCTCGCAAGAACCGTAGTAGCTCTGACGTCTTTGGCATCCTACCACGCCGCAATACGTCGATGGACCGCAACTGACCGGGCTTGGAATAGTCGGCAAAACGATCGGCAATGAGCGAGAGAGAGGTGTCGGTTCGACACCGAGCTAGTCCAACCGACGCAGCGTCCGCTATGGCAGATTCGCTGTGATCCAAAAGATCCGCGAACCAAGCTTCATAGCCGATCATTCGATAACGGGTTGCCAATTCCAAGCAAACGTGCGACACCTGTTCCAAAGTGTGTTCCTGTGAATCGGGCTGACCGTGCAAGTCCGATCGAAGCGATTGGAACGAGGACTTAAGCACATCGTCTGCTCTGCCTTGCAGAAACTGGCTTTCTAACACTTCGTAGAGATTCAGAATGCTGCCTGGGTTGTGTGCCAACGTCTCTGCGAGATCGGAAAACTCGCGGTCGATCCAACCGCAACGCGCGTGCATTTTTTGATCGTTAACTCGAAAGAAAATCTTCGATTGCAGTTTGAGTTCATGAATGGCAGTCACATGATTGACGAAGGTCACAGGGGGTGCGACCGATATTGCCTCGATAAGTTTCCCGGCGCATCGGCACACTCGATCCGTGAGGGCTCTTCCTAACGACATGCGCTGGGCGCGCTCGATGCACTCGCTCACCAATTCAGCGGGAATCGCAAAGTGCGTGAGAAGTGGGAACTCGGGGAAGGCGTCTTGCGCACCATATCGATCCCAAGCGACAAAAATCTGCGGTAGCCACCGCGCGTCGGTGGAAAAACTGCCGCTTAGAAGCTCCAGGGATGCGGATCGGACGCCGACCGATTCGTGATTCAACAAACCAATGAGAATGGAATCACTAAGTGGCATATGGTCCCAGTTCGATCCAGCGTTGTTCTCGAGCGCTCTTGAGGATGGCCTCACACAGCAAGATTTCGCGGTGACCATCCGCGAAGGTTGGATAGTTGAAAAAAGGTGTCTCGCCATTGAACTCGTGCGCTTCAATGGCTGAATAGAAGGACCTAAACAATTGCTTGAACGTATCCGGGAAGCCTTCGTTGTGACCTCCCGGATACTGAGCGTGCACTCGGGCTCTGTCCGAAAGAAGTCCTGGATCGCGAAGCACTGTTTGGTTGGCAGCGTCCCTGTTTCCAATCCATAGTTCTTCGGGTTGCAGGCTGTTCCACGCCATGCTTTGTTTGGAACCTGCCATCTCCCATCGAATGCAGTTCTTGTGCCCCGCAGTCACTTGCGAGACGTGCATGACACCGCGAGCCCCATTCCTAAATCGCAACATCACCCCGCCATAGTCCTCCGTGTCGACAGGGACATCGACCAGCATTTGTTCCTCGCGATTTACTTTGCTAGAAAAAGTCTCGACGCCACCAATGGGCCGCTTTCGAACCGGATAAACCGTTTGCAAGTCCGCGCAAACCGAATCGATTTCGATGTGACCAATCGTTTGAATCAGATCGAGCCAGTGCGTTCCTATATCTGCCAGTGCCCTAAGCGGACCGCCGTCGTCGGCCAACACTCGCCAATTGAAATCGGATGGCTTATGAAGCCAATCTTGGACATAGCTCCCTGAAATGTGAAACACATCGCCGAGGTCTCCTCGTTTAACTCTTTCCGCTGCCTCTATGCATATCGGATAAAAGCGAACGTTGTAGTTGACACCGGTCAGAACGCTTGCCTGTCTTGATCGACGAACGAGTTCACCGCTTTCTGCGGAGTTCATTGCAAGCGGTTTTTCACAGAGAACATGCTTACCGGCATCGAGGCACCGAATCGTCTGCTCAAAATGAAACCGGTTGGGGCTCGTCAAATGGACGACGTTGACCTCTTTGTCGTTTACTAGCTCATCGATGTCGCGATAGGCATTTTTGATACCGAATAAATCCGCGGTTCGCTTCGACTTTTCCAAGCTTGTGCCGAGCACCCCTTGGACTTGCACCCCCGCACGAATCAGCCCTTCGATATGGACTGGCCCGATGAATCCTGTACCAACGACGGCTGCCTTTGATCGAAACATGTTTTACAGGGCTTCGGGACATAACAAAAAGGAAAGATGACCTCGTACAAAATACCCGAAGAACCCATCTCCGCGGAAGGGGGGTGCGAATCGACCCGGTGAGCGGCAAGGCGCTAGCCGCCGGTGTTCCGCGACATTTCCATCCGGCAAACACCACCGTGATCAACGCAGATACTCTCCCGGGTTTGACCATTCGTGAATGTTGATGAAATGAAATAGCAACCTGCGGCTAGCGCCTTGCCGCTTAGGTTGATGATCGTCAATCATTCGCGGTGTTCCATCCGTTCTTGGGCCTCTGTAATGTACAAGACGACCCGATACAATTCCTCTTCAGTATCTACGATCTCAACGTCACCACCTTTTGTCCATATCTTTTCGTTGGTGATTGGATTCGATGCCTGCCGCAAAACTCGAGTCCCGTTCGCCTTGAATTGATCGCGAACCTTTGCCGGTACTCCCTCCGCTGTCACTGCAATATGGACATGATTCGATCTCACGGCGATCGCGTAAAGTGCCCAGCCGCGCACCAGCGCATGCTCGCGACAAACTGCTTCAACGACCTGTCGATGGCCAAGATCTAGCACTACCGCTTTTCCTTTCATGCGATTCCGACACCAATCTTCAAGCAACGGTTGTGGTGTACGCTGTCCGGATCGCCATTTTCGCCAACCTCGACTGTCACCAGGGAGCCATGAACCATAAGTGGTCCAAGTGATGAAAAGAGTTAACGGTGGATGTGATTGACTTGAGTTGTTCCCGACTGCATCGGCGACTGGTGAAATGGGACTTTCAAGGGTGCGGTGTATATCAATTCTGGCGTCCGGCGCGTTTCCACTCGGTTTGGTGGTACCGGCGGCTAGCGCCTTGCCGCTCACGGGATGGAAATTTTTCATTTTGTTCGCCCTTTGACCATCGACTTTTTCTTCTCTGCCCATCATGAAACCAAACTCCGTCATTGTTTATCTTTTTATCCATCCGGCAAACACCACCTTGATCAACGCAGATACTCTCTCGATTTTGACCATTCGTGAATGTTGATGAAATGAAATAGGAACCGGCGGCTAGCGCCTTGCCGCTCACTGGTTGGGTCGATCCCTAATTGCCCTTCGCCTGCAGCGGTTCCTTTGCGCTAACGCCGATAGCCGCCACCGCCGCCAACACGTTAAGCACTGCGCAGCAAATAAATGCTGCCGTCCAGCCGGTCTTAGATTCTATAAAAAGGCCTACGATTCCTCCGAGAATCACCGGCGATAGTGCCGCTCCGAAATTGCCCCACATATTCGACCAACCTAACACCGACCCCACGTGTTTGCCACCTACGTCCTGTGCATAAGACCAGCACGCGGCTATGCCAAGGTCCGTTGCAAACCCAACTACCGCCAGATACAAGGTAGCTTGAATGGAATCCGCAACGAACGAACAACCAAAAAAGGCAATGGCGACAATGACCCGAGATGTGCACATCGCTATAGCTCGCCCCCATCTCAGTCCAAGCGATCGAGTCATTGCATCGGTGAACACTCCTCCGAGGAGCAACCCGACAACGCCTGCCAAGAGAGGCAAACTTACCAACCAGCCTTGTGCAGATTGAGACGAGCCATGCACATCTTTCAAATACTGTGGCATCTTGGTTACTAAGAATGCCCAACCCATGTTCGACGCAAATTGCACAAAGCAGTTCAGCCAAAGTGGAACCGATTGCAGCATCGCCTTGAATGGGATGGCTGTCCTTTCTGTCGACGTTTGCTTCAATGCAACTCGACCGCGAATCAAATCGCATTCCGCTTGATTCACGCCAGGATGCTGATCAGGCGCATCGCGAAAAAGCCAAACGAACAACATGGCGATGACGATCCCTGCGACACCATATAGCATCATGACTGGACGCCAGCTCGTGGTAGCCGCGACGGCATCGCTGGAAGCACTCCAAAACGCGTCACCCAACGTCCACCACAGCATAAGTTTGATAGTTAGAATCGGCGCTACTGCACCGCCGAGACGGCCTCCGACGGCAACGACTGAACTTGCAATTCCGCGACTTCCAATCGGCATCCAGCGACCCACGATGCTGGCCGCAACCGGATAAGCACCCGCTTCAAAAAGTCCGCAAAGAAGTCGAAGGATCAATACTGCAGTCCAACCGTTGGCAAATCCCATCAAGCCAGTGCTCAATGACCAAAGAACAATGTAAATAGAAAGCATCCATCGCGCACCATATCGATCACCAAGCCAACCCGCGGGAAGCTGTCCGAGCGCATAGGTCCAAAAAAATGCCCCCAACAACCAGTCGAGCTCTGTTTTCGAAATCGAAAGATCCGCGGAAACCGCTTGGCCAGCGATGCTCATGCAAATCCGGTCAAGATACAAAAGCACCGCCACCAGCATCGCCAAAAAGATCATCCCGTAACGAACCCGACTTGCTGCGGCTAACAGTTTAATTGAATCACTGAGTCCACTTGAATCACTGAGTGGACTGTTTGAATCGGTCGGCATAGGCAATTTCGATTTCGTTAGTCGATATCCAACGGGCAAATGAAAGTTACCATCCACGTTCTGGCGAGCGTAGCACGCTCGCTACGACGTGGTTAACCAACAGATCGATACCGCGTCCTCGATTTGTAACGCTTGCAAAGCGAAAATGCAATCAATCGCTGCAAATGTTTGCAGGACTAGTGGTTTGAAAACTATTCAGCAGAGCAAGGTCCTTCTTGGTATCATAGATAATGCAGCTTTTTCTGTCCCACAAAATGCCAACGGAAAAGATCGACGTTTTCGTCGGGCATACGACCATCTAACACAATCCGTGGAAGTCACATGAAATCGTTCATCCTTTTTTCAAGTCTGTTTCTAGCCATTGGATTTTCAACGATCCAATCCGGAGCCCAAGAGTCTGCGAGTCCGCCCGCATCGACCGTCGATGTTAGCGAATTCAATGAACTGGTCAAAGGTTCAAAATGGGACGATGCCGCCGCTTGGGTCGATGCGGCACTTAAGGAGAATCCCGACTCGTCCAAACTGCAGTCGCTCAGCATGCAACTTGCAAACCAAACAATGCGTGCTCAACCAGAGGCTGCAGCAAAACGATTTTCGGAATTGATCGACAAATGGTGCTCTTCCCCAACGCTGACCATCGAGTCTGCTCGCAATCTCTACTCAGCGACTAGTATGTATAGTGCGATGTTGATGCAAAAGGATCGAGGTCCTGAGGCTCTCGAAGTTTCCCGGCGCTCGTTGACCAACGTCGCGGCAGCGGGTGATTCATTACGTGCTATCCGCCGAGATTTGGAATCGAACTTAGCCAGAAATCTTAAGCGAGCTGAGAATTCGGCAGACGCCCTCAGGCTGATGCGAGCCTCATTCGATAATGTAAAGGCTGGCGTTATCGAGGGTACTGACGATCTGCGAGATTTGGTTAAAGTTACCAACAGTTTTTCCGGAATGTTCGATGAAGACAATGCAGAAGAAGTAAGTGACCGAAGCAAGTACGTCGAGAATCTCTTGATCCAAAAACTTGAAGCTCAGCCCACTCTCCTCACCAACATGGCGGCCTATGTTTCGTTCCGAACTGCTCAACTTTCCCAACTCATCTATACCGATCCCGTTCGCGGAGTCGAGGTCGCCAATGAACTGCAATCGCGACTTGATGCATTTCCGACCCCAACTGAGCCCAGCGATGTCAAACAACTGGAGAGTTATGGCAAGAGTCTCAAGTCGATGCACTCCAAGTTAGAATCGTCGATGGTTCGTGAGCGACTCGTCGGAACGATAGCACCTGAATTCATGCCTCAGTCGTTTGTCGGAATGAACGAAACATCGTTGGCAGGGCTCAAGGGCAAAGTCGTACTGCTTGACTTCTGGGCCGTCTGGTGTGGCCCTTGCATTGCTACTTTTCCTCATTTGAGAGATTGGCACGACGCCTACGCCGACAAAGAATTTGTCATCCTGGGAATGACTTCAGACCAAGGCTACACATGGGACGAAGAAAAATCGAGAGCAGTACGTGGTACCGATGTTTCGCATGAACAGGAGTTGGAAATGCTCGCGTCGTTTCGCAAGCATTATGATTTGCGTCACGGATTTGTATTAACGCCCAAGGGGAGTGAGTACAACAAGCAACTTGCTGTTTCAGGAATTCCGCAAGCGGTGTTGCTAGACAAACAGGGCGTCATCCGAATGATCAAAGTGGGCTCCGGTCCAAAGAACGCGCATGATCTTGAGGAAGCGATTAAGAAGCTGCTAGACGAGGGAACGAAGCCAGCGGATGGCGGTTCCTCACAATAGCACGACGCGCAAGCTAGTGATTGCGATTCATTGGCTCTGCCTGGGCTGCGCGACAATGGCCAATTTGAAAATGATCCTATCCCCCTCGCATTTAATAACCCTTGATAAAGGTAGAGGGGAACGCAACTGCAATGAATTCTTCAGGCAGAAAAATGGCAGGTAAAAAATAGTTGCAAAGATTTGGTCGTTGTTTCATACAGCCAGCTGCAATCGATTTGGCCCAGCTCATCGATCCAATGCTACCCGAAATGATCGCGAGCCGATTTCGAAAAAATCAACCGAACGCTGCTGCTTGCGAGGACGAGAGTTGAACCAGAGATCAGCGCCCGTTTTTTCCAGTTGCGCAGCCCCGTCGAAAACCTCGGTTTGGCGGCGACCCGTGAACCGATTGGCCATGCCTAAGATCGTTACGCGGACTTGGCCCTCCGAGTCAACTGCGCTTGCGATTTTTTTCGCTACGCCTAGCTGAAATCTGGCCTGCGGATAAATCGGCGTATCTAGTGACTGAAGCGACCAAGCGTCGATTGGGACGAGGACCCATTCCAACATCCCTTCATCTTCTAATATCGGTTTCTTCATCAATGCGACCAAATCGGCCGGCAACCGGTGAAGACTCGGAGCGTCCACTTCAACGCGAGCACGACTACTGTGAGGCGCATACAACGCCCAACTAGGCCAATGATCCCATACCCCAAATCGTTCCGTAATCGGCAAAACAATAACCGTTGCAATGATCGCAATGCACGACGATTGTACACAACCACTCAGCCAGACAAAGAACTTCGGTGCAGCCGTAGGTTTTACCATATCGCCATTGACCAAAGGCATTCGCTTTGCAACAAACAACAAGTACACTTGAACAGCGAACTGAGCGTTCCAAAGCAGTACACCCATTCGATGGTTGAGCCCTAACGGACCAAGCACGCCAATCAACGTCAAGTGAAGGCAAATCGCAAATAACCCCGCGAGGCGACGGGTTTTTGGCCAAACCAAACCCGCCGCGACAACAAGTTCGGCCATCGGAAACGTCGCCACCACGACAAGACGAAGCCAACCAGGAATCTCTGTAAGATCTCGACCAAACCACGTGGCCATAGCACCGAGCATCTGTTGCCCAACCGTATGCAGGAATTCAAAATCGAATTTCCCCAAGGCCGAATAGAAATAGATACTAACCATCAACCATCGCATCCAAGTCAGTCCAACATGAAATCCGCAGCCTAACCAAATGGTGGTAAATAACCACAATTGGTAAGCCCAAGGCTGCAACCGATGTTGATCAAGACAGACTAACGCGCAGAGTGATACTAAAATGAAGACGCAACCGCAACTGTGCAAGTATCCAGTACGCCCCATGGCTACGAAAAGAAGACCAGCTATCAAACATCCCAAAAGGATCCAGTCGCACCAAACTGGCGCATCGCAAAGCAATGCGAAAGCGGGCACTTGCGGAAAAACCGTTTGTGGAATCCACAATCGGTAGGTTGCAGCGAGCAATGCAAGAGAAATGATGGCCGTCCAACGCTGCAACCGCTTGGCGACGTCTATATCTTGCATAATCACTCCAAGGTTGTCAGCGACCATGTTTTGCAATTCTCCGTCACAACCGGCAGGCCCGGCAGGTGCGACCTACCGTAGGTCACTCTTGCCGAGAGTGACTTTGCGTTGCCGCAGTACAAAAAACATTGTACCCATTGCAAGTTAATCGTGGAGTGACTTTATCTATCATGTGGCCACTCCATTGCTCAGTACCTTTGCCTACCGAGAGGCAGATCTTCAAAATCAACGTCCCGAAGGACTGCTGCGTGGTCCAGCAATGATATACCTCGACGACCGCTTTGTAGGTCAGACAGAAATACCATCGACGGCCAGTGGCCAACACTTGATCGTCGGCTTCGGTGCTGACCAACAAGTCCGGACGCGCAGAGAACTGCTTGAAAAGACAGAAGATCAAAAGGGTGGAAATCGACACGTTGCTTTTCGCTATCGCTTGGTCGTCGCCAACTTCAAGCCAACGCCAGTAACGATTCGCATGATCGATCGAATTCCATTGCCAGCCCAAGCGACAGAAGTCTCTATGCACGTTGATTCCAAAGATAATCTGCTAAGTCAAGATGGACTCTACCGTCGTATTCAGTACCCGCGAGGGATTCTGCGGTGGGATCTCAACGTACCCGCGAATCGCTTTGGCGAGAAAGCCTTTGATTTGGAGTACACCAGCACGGTCGAATTCGATCGCAATCGAGTATTGACTTCACTCGATGCCGTCAGTCAAAAACGGGCTGACCTACGCGAGCTTGGCCCCAGACCGAACCAAGGTGGAATGGGTGGCGGCGGCATGGGGGGAATGGGTGGCGGCGGATTCGG
>JANLRK010000265.1:0-1314 GCA_031361585.1 Pirellula sp.
GCGAATCCCGAAGGAACCTTGCCTACGCCCTTTCCACAGGTTGGTGCGTAGTCCGCAGGACCGATTTCCAAATCACAACCACTGTGGGCGTTGGCGCTGGCCCAATTCGACTAGTCTTGATACTTCGGATAGACTGCAGCGGTAAGCGGCGGGGAAGCGCGTTGGCCTGGAGCAATGACTTTCCCTAATAGTTAACAAAATCAAGTTTTAATAAGATCTAAATATTCCATGCCAATACGACTCGATCATGTTGTTGTCCTTGTGAGAGACAATCGAAGCGCAGCGGATCATTTCGCTCAGATTGTTGGAGTAAAACGGGATGCTCCAGCAGGTGCAGACGGCGATTTTCAAACGGTGAGGATTGACGCGGGATTGCGACTATTTTTTATGACAGCAGATCAAACAGCTAACCAGCATCTTGCATTTGTTGTAAGCGATTCAAAATTTGAAGAGATACTTGGGCGACTGAACCATCTTGGCGTACCCTTTGGAAACGCGCCAGACCAAACGGAAAACCGCCAGACGGATCACCCGTTTGCTCCACGAGGAATTTTTTGGACGGATGCAAATGGCATTCTTTACGAAATTATGACGGAGTGATTCTCGCTTCCCGATTGTGGACTGACAGAGTAGAAATTTTTACGAGTGTGGTCCCAACGCACCGTAACGAGTGGCTCCGCCATCCGAATGAAGGGAGCAGGACCGGCAAGTCAACATCCATCGTTTTCCCTAGGCCGCAATCTCCCCATCCACATGTGGTCATACCTCGATCCAGCCATCGGTCGCTTTCCACCAGCTAACCTAACAACTGTGAACATGGGCGCTGGCTGCCTAGCTTCGTCCCTTCCACAGCTTGGCTAGAAGCTACTTCGGCTACTGCGCTGGCTGCCTAGCTTCATCCTTTCCACAGGTTGGCTTTAGACCAATTCGGCTACGGCGCTGGATGCTTGCGATGGGACTGATGAATGGGATAGACTGAGGCGGGTAGACTGAAGCGGATAGCGATTGCAATCTGGGATAAGAGAAAGCCACATAACAGCGATTACGAAGGATTTATCATGAGTGATTGGCAGTTCTCGCTGCGAACATTGATCGTGACGATAACGCTTGTGGCGATTTATTTTGTGGCAGCGATACTTTATCGAAGCTGGTTTGAATCAGTCTACTCTCAGTACACTTCGGGTGTGACCGGCTTAGCTTTACGAATTTAGTTTGATCCTCGAAATGCTTGCACAAGATGTTGTAGCAGCATTGTTCACCGACACCCGTTGTTTCCATTTTTGGTACCGATGCAGATAATAAGGGCGTATCAAC
>JANLRK010000267.1:0-6622 GCA_031361585.1 Pirellula sp.
GATGAAGAGTCGCTGCTTTCGGTATGTGCTTACATCGATTTGAATCCTGTTGCTGCTGGCGTTGCCCCGACGCCCGAAGAGAGCGAACATACGTCGGTGAAAGAGCGTGTGGAGCATGTCAAAGCGAGCGGCCGAACCAAGGATTTGCAAGCCGCAGAGCTTGGAAGTATTGCTGCGGTGCGGGTAAGTGGTGGGCTTGAGGACGATCTGTGGTTGGTTCCGATCGAAGATCGACGTGAGCAAGGAGGGATGCGTGAAGGGATGCGTAGCGGATTTTCGTTGGGGCAGTATTTGATGTTGGTTGAGTATTCGGGGCGGATGCTTCGAGATGGCAAGGCTGCGATATCGTCGGAGGTTGCGGACATTTTTACGAGGCTGGGTTGCACCCCGGAGACCTGGGGGATTCGAATGGCGAAGCTGACGGGCGGTCGGTTGCTTGGTCGGTTCCTATCAGCCAGTCGGGATAGGTTGCGTCAGTTGGCGAGCAAGCTGCAAGTGCGGCATCTAGCCAATGTAGGCTGAACGACTGAGGACAAATACATTTCAAATCTGATCCTTCGATTGCGTCGGCGACAGGGAACTCGCAGTGGTCGTTCGGGCATGCGCGTGAAGCAACGTATTTAGCCCGTTCTTCTTCGGGGCGCAGTTTGTGTGCATGAATTATTCTGCGCGTCATAGATCAAAGGGCTTAAGTCAATTCAGTTTGGCATTCGAACTTGAAGAAGCCAACGCACAATGATATCATTACTAGAAAGCTATTCGTTGTGCCTGTCCTTTAATGTTCTCCCTGACGTTGAGCCAAGCGAGTACGGTGATGGTATCCGTACGTTGCCATTGGAGAGATTGGTACGGATGAAACTGAATTCTTTTCGCCTCAAGGATCGTGTGCCTCTTCTGGACATGATCGAGGTTGGTCTTTTGAACGACAGCTGGATTACCAGATTCCCAGAACCGCTTGGAGAAAGACTAAAGTTGCTTATAGAAAATCCAGACCAATAACGACTTGCCCAAAGTACGGGACCGACCCACAGATGGCGGATGTTAACCCTGCAGCTTCTGCAAATCAGCGCGGGAGTCCTCATACGTAATTTTGTACTGCAATGCCAATGGATCCGGCGTTACATTCCATTGTTTACATGCGTCTCGGTAAAGATCCGGCCACCAATTCTTATGGGTCGTTAGCCCTTGTTCTTTATATGCGTGCCATTGGCTAACGACTTTGGTCCAACAGCGATCGCCGTAAGCCAATGCCTCTTTTAGCGACTTGTAGCGCGGTACATACCAGCGTCGCCCGATTTGTGCATGCAGTACTTCATCCGCCCAATCGAAGTCTTGGAACATCCCAGAAAGACCATCGCCGCTTTGGCATCCGACCTCCCATTCGTAACGTTTGCCAGTCCGCGGCATTAGGCCTTGTTCGATAAAGAACAAGACGCCGTGACGCTCGCGGGCCTCAAGTTGAAGATTGAGGTTTCGCGACCACGTGAAATTGATTGGGATCTTGCTCCAATCGATGCCAATCGAAACAAATCCGACCTCGCCCATCATCGCATGTCGGGCTTCATCCCAAAGCTGACGACTCATCTCCATATGGAATTCCCAGGGTTCCTCGTCTCGAAGATCGTAAAGAATGCTGGCCATCATCTCAGGAACGTCTATTTCTCGAATCCGTTTGTAATACATCATCAACGTCTTGTCGCGCGACGAGAAACGATCGTCGTAAAGAAATGCTTCGGGGTTGACCCCCGCATTGTAACTGTCGTGAAATCGTTCGTCCCGTTTAGGTTCGCCCTGGTATTGATAGGGTTTCAAGGAATGTTGCGGCACAAGCGGGCTGACGTGTTCGGTTTCAAGTGCACCATCCACTCCGCCGGCATTGGCAAGGCATTGAGTGAGTAAATCTCGCCACGTTTGCATTGCAAGTCGCTGTTCTGGGCTAACCAAACAATCGATCGATTGGGAACCAAAGTCAGCGACTTCCTGCAACTCAAACTGCAAGAGTTTTGCCAACCGCACGGTGGGAGCATCTGCCAAGGGATGTGCGTCGTGTTGAAGCCGACTAGCCGCTTGAAGCACTGACGAAAGAGTGACCTCGTAAACCCCAATTAGCAATTCCTCAGTCGTTGGCGACGAAAGGATCTCATCCATGAGAAGCTTAAGCGATTCGTGGGGAACGACGTCGAGCCCCAACGGTGGCACTCGCATTTCGCTCACCCGGCGACGAATGGCGGTTGTGTATTCGGCGCATACATAGGCGTGGTGACTAAATGCCGTCTTCAATTCGTAAATTGGCTCTGAAGTTATCCTTGCAGTCAGAGTCTCGACCAAACGTTTGAGCACATAATGAAATCGCTTTAATCGTTCCGTACTTTGATCGACACTCCACTTGCACTCGACGGCGCGAGACATGTTGGTCAGGCCGGCCAATGGCGGCAGACCTCGGTAACTCATATAACTTTTTGCTGAATCTAATTTATTCATTCGAACAAGTCCGCAAATAGGGAGGAAAGCAGGCGAATGTTTATATCGCTGTCAGCCGCACGGTGCGGGTGGATGGGTCAGCAACATCAATGCGTACTCGAACCGTGGCACCGTTTTCGACTCTTGGCAGTTTCGTCGCCCGTGCTCGAATGGCGGAGTCGTGCGTTTGCACGATTCCATTTTCGGCATCGACCACTTCCGCCTCTAGTATTTCACCGACGCGGTGTTGAAGCGAAACGGCCTCCAAAAGATCGATTACGGCTCGATCGACGTTCGATGCTCGATTCTCGCATCTTTCCATGACCATTGGCAGTTCAGCGAGTTGCTCGGTCTGTGAACTTGGCACCGAATGGCCATTGGCGAGCGAGTAGGCTAGATCGAGCACATATCGGTCCGCCAGTCGACGCATGGGTGCAGTTGCGTGGGCGTAGCTCGCGGCGATGGCGGAGTGCCATGGAGGTGTTTCGCTGTTGAACACTGCATATCGTGCCCGCCCGCCCGCTCGTCTGGCAAAAAGCAAAAACTGCTGATGTGTAAAATTCTCTGGATCCATGCGGCGCTGAAGATCTCGCAGGGACTCATTCACGGACCATGCGATACCTAGCGCATGGGCAGTCCGTCGTAGCAATTCGATGGCATGCGGCTCGGGATCATCCATGACGCGAAAAAGTCCGACATGCGAGTCTTGAAAAAGCGAACCGATCGCCATATTGACGGCCAACGAAAGAGTTGCGTTAATCGATTCCGATTCAACTCGAGCGTGCAGGACCAGTCGCACCCCGCCCGGTGCTGACTCATCGACTATGACCTCCTGCTTTGGGAACTCAACTCGTACAGCGCCGCGTGTTACTTCGTCCGTCCACATGCGTTTGGCAAACTCTTCGACGTGCGGAATCTTGCTCAGATCGACTGTGTCATAGGCAAGCTTTGCTCGACTTGCGCACACGACGCGATCGATGCTTCGCAGCTTGACGTTACCTGTTTTGGAAATGGTTACGACGGTTAGAACGGCTGGACGCGGACCATCTGGCAACAGGCTTGCGGCACCCTGTGATATCACCTTCGGGTACAAAGGGATCTTTTCTGCGAGTCCATAAATGGTCACGCCTCTTTGCCAAGCTTCTGTTTCAATTTCGCCTCCAGACGGCACAAACGCGCTAACATCTGCAAGTGCATAATTGAGAACAAGTTCATCGCCATCTTGCTCGATTGCAAACGCTTGGTCCAAGTCCGTCGATGAAGCAGGGTCGAGTGTTACGAATGGAATGTGCGTCGCGTCGATGCGATTTTCTAACCATATAGGTTTTCCAGACAACGGAACTTTAGTTGCATTGATGGCCGCTTCGACAACTGCAGTTGGGAAGTTCGGGGGCAACTTAAACTGTTGCGCAATAGTTGCAAATCCATTGGCAAGCGCTTCCTGCGCTTGTTCAGCAATATTCATAAAGATCTATTTTGGAAAGGAACTTGATAGCGTTGAGCACGAGCACGAATGAGGGAGTCCGACTGAGGACAGCCGGACCTACGTAAATCGCCTCCACTATTCTATCATGGACTGAAGCTCTACCGGCATCGTATAGTTGGCTGCAAGGTCGACTCGTACGTTTCGACACTGACTTAAGTAGAATTGACGTGGCTCTTCTCGCGATAGGCAGAGTCCAAGAAATCGATCGGTCCCAACGAATCGAATTGGGCTGACCACTCGTCTTGTTATCGATCCATCTTTTCCTGAGTACTCTAGAACGATGACCAAGTCATCGCTCTGTTTCATGACCCGACCAATCAGGGCTGCAATTCTGCTAGTGACGATAGGATTGATTGGAGCGACTTGTGGAGCGGTCGAAATCATGTCCAGTTCCTTTTGAGCGTAGGTCAATCATGCATGGCAAATTCTTAATTCTCTCGTCTGACTAGCTCTATCATCGGTGGAGACGTGACAAGTTAGGTCCGTCAATCGTGTTTTTTGGGAGATGGCGAGTTTTGCTCTCAAGCCGCTGCGGGATGAAACTAGGATTCCAAGAAGTCCTAGGAAATCCCAACCAGCAGCAAAGAACCCAAACTTTTTGTGCTTTTGCGATCAAATTGACGCGGAAACCCACCCCTCTTGTGGGTGTGGCTATTGCGTTAATTCCCAAGCAGTAAATGATGATCCGGTAGCGGAATCATCTGCACACCCATTTCCTTTGGAAAAACTGCATCGTGAGCGAATCGGACGATAGTCCTGGATCACACGGGAATAACTCCCACTCAAAGCCTCTTTCTCAAAACAGCGAAAATGAACCTTCTCCGACCGCCGACGAGGATTGTTTTGCTCACGATATTCATGCCTCCAGCATGTTTACCAAGATCCGTGAAGCGTCGGGTACTGTCTACGGAGACATCGGTACATCCGTTCTTTATACGGTGATGGAGCTGACTCGTGAGACGATCCGATTGAAGCATCATCATTTGGCGGCGGGCGAATTCAATCTGCTAATTGCGAATGGAGGACCCGGCTTAATAGCTCCCAATGAAGCTTTGGGAAGTCTTAGCTTGATCTTTTGGGCGCTCGTATTTTTGACTGCAAAGTATGACTTGCTCATCATGCGAGCGGACAATCGTGGCGAGGGTGGGGACTTTGCGCTTTGGGGCTTGCTCCACGGTCACACCGGCAAGATCTTCGGCATTGGACTGCTCGGATTCCTGGTTGCTTCTGCCGCAGGGCTACTGGCCGCGGACGGCATCATCACTCCCGCAATGAGCATGCTAGGGGCTTACGAACCGCTGGGCGAAAGGTGGGCCGTTATCGCAACACTAGCGAGTCTTTTCGTCTTGTTTAAGTCGCAATGGCGAGGGACGAGCAAAGTTGGGGGCTTGTTTGGATGGTTCATGTTGCTCGTTTGGTTTCCATGGATTGCGATCAAGGGGCTTCCCTGGGTGCTCTCAACCCCAGCCGTTTTTAGTGCAGTCAATCCTTGGCATGCTTGGAATTTTGTGATGACATTCCCAACCATGGGGATGTTGGCCATTTTTGGCGTGGTGGTCTTGGCAATCACGGGAGGTGAGGCCAAATACGCCGACATCGGACACTTTACGCGTCGGACCAAAAAACACTGCAGCGAAGGCATGAGCGTGGACCCGCAAGACTCGGGAAGAAGACCAGTGATGCTCGCTTGGTATTACATCGTTATGCCTTGTTTGTTGATCAACTACGCCGGCCAAGTGGCTTATCTTTTGTCGAACGGTGTCCCACCGCGAGCAAGTACTTTCTTTGCAATGGCTCCCCAATTCGATGGAGCGAACACGGCCAATCATGCTATTGCTGTGGCCGACTTGTGCATTGCAGCGTGTGCGGCATTCATTGCATCGCAAGCCTTGATCACCGGCATGTTCTCGATTGTGAAACAGGCGATTGCATTGGGGTTTGCTCCACGCCAATTGGTTAAATACACGAGCCATGAAGCAGAGGGACAAGTCTATATCCCATCGGTCAACTGGGCGTTGTTTGCGGGTTGCGTTTTCGCCACCCTTTCGTTTAGAACCGCCAGCAATCTTGCGTCCGCTTACGGCATCGCTGTGACGGGCACGATGTGGATCACGACTGTCATGTTTGGCTACGTAGCTTACTACCGATGGAAATGGAAACTCTGGCATGTGTTGGCGATTTGCACGCCAATCCTAGCTGTCGACATGCTTTTCTTCGTTAGCAATCTCACTAAATTTGCTAGCGGAGGCTATTTCCCAATTGCAATCGCAGCTGTACTGGTGTTCATCATGGTTACCTGGCAATGGGGCCGAAAGCAAATGGCCAAAGCGTTTTATGACTTCGGGTTTCGCGAGGGCAAGAAAATCGATTGGTTGGTGATGTTGCGGGAAAAGGTCGATGAGATCCAAATCGCTATCGACGAGAACTTGCCTTTAGCAAGAACGCTGATTCAAGGAAAACGTCGTTTGGTTGAAAGCGACCGGGCGGCCGTGTTTTTGTGCTCGCAACCCATTCGAACGCTGGAGGATTACACTCCAGTTACATTGCGTGTCTTTCTCAAAAAGTATGGCGTGCTGCCGTCCCACGTGACTCTATTTCACATCAATCAAACTTCAAGTTCCACCTACGACAATGCAAATCGTTATGAAGTCATCAAGCTAGGCAACGACATCTATG
>JANLRK010000270.1:0-28053 GCA_031361585.1 Pirellula sp.
CCACAGGACGTTGGTGCCATTGGTTCGCAAGGTACCGGTTATTGGCACGGTGCTCACCACGACGGCTCTTTCCCGACTGTCGATGACGTTATCGATGATGCTAGGTGCCGGAGTCGATGCCAAGCGAAGCGTTCGCGATGCGTTGCTGAGTACGGGAAACTATTACTACATCTCCGGTCTCGAGAAGTCATTGGCTGAGATCGTGAAAGGAAAATCGTTTGCTGAAGCGCTCGATGCCCCCAAACTGCTGCCCGCAGATTTCATTCAAAACGTCGAGGTGGGGGAAATGAGTGGCTCGGATAGCGAATCGCTTGAACGCATGGCGGTTGTCTATCGCGAAAAGGCCCAACTCGCGCTGAAACAGTTGGCCATCCTCTCTGGATTTGCGGTTTGGATGTTTATCGCTGCGATGATCATCACGGCGATCTTTTTAATCTTCTTTCAAATCCTACAAGTGTATTCCAACGCGTTGAACATGAAGTAACCAACGTGGGACGGCGGTCCCCTCCGTGATTGCTGTTCCATTATTCTTCAGGAACTACTCTGCAGTAACCACCTCCGCGTTGACTACCTCGGCGTTGACTACTTCGGCGTTGACTACAGAACGACCCTGCCAACGTCCCATCGCATGGCCAGCTAGAATTCCACCATAATAAAGCGGGTTTGCAAATCTCGGAAACGCGTATCCTGCGGCATTGCCCATGTACGTTCCGTATGCAGGGTAGAGTACGTGATACGCTTCTCGTTGTAGACGTGGGTCGCGATACTGGACATAGGACATCACGTCGCTTGAAGCAATTCGTTCGTGCCACAAGGGAACCGCCGGCAGTATGTAAATGGCAGCATACGTTCCAGGGTACTTTCGATTCGAAAAATCCTTGGCGTGAGCGGCTTCATGAAAAGCAATCGCGGGGACATTTCCATAGAGATGAATCGTACCAGTGTAGGGATTGTAATGATCACCGCCAAACAATCGTCCAGGCACGACCGTTTCGCCAAGTGTAGCAACGGTACCAAAAGTGTATCGCCACGGCCAAGCGACCGATGTGTTCCGAGTCAGTCGACGCCAATCGTCCCATGGTCGATATTGATTGAGTCGCACTTTGATATCGCTGAGTCCATTCGTTGCCAAATACTCGGCTAGCAGAGTCTCAGACTCGGGAGATATACGGTGATTCTCGACCTGGCGATTCCAAAGCATGAGTTTCGAGGGAATACCCCAAACCCAGCCGAAGCCGTCGATGACGGGTCTCGGTGCTCCACGTTCGATTTGGAGTTCGCCGTCGGCGCTCAAATCGGTAGGAATGTTATTGCGTACGACAACGATTGGTTTGGGCTCTAGCACTCTGCATCCGCACAGGAAAGCGAATGCAAGCATCCCTAGGCGGCAAATGTTTCGTCGATTTGTCAGCATCCGTCTACCTCACTATCTGAAATGAGAAATACCAAAATCAGTCGGCGGCTGCCAGCCCCGAATTTCTAAGCATTACAGACGAATCCTTTTTCATGGGAAAATCAATTGGCAGAAAAATGGAGGGCGAAAAATAAACTGTATCGTTCGGATGAGTTCCGTTCGGCAACCCGAGCCCACTTTTCGCAGATTGGGACCACACTTACTCGATCAATCGCGGCTTGCCGCTCCAGCCTAGCTTTTCGCGAAGAGCTTGATAATCGTCGTGTCCCGGAACGCTTATCAATTGGAACGTGTCGTCGGCTCGCGAGATACGCACCCGAAGATCGAGACCGAAATGACATACGACCCGGCCATCCACCACAACGCTGGCGGTCGGATGTTCTACTTGAGTTTTGAGATCAAAAACCCGATCGGCTGTGTCGACAACCGGACGCATTGTCAATGTATGAGGACTGATCGGACTGATAACAAACGCTTGCAAATTTCGGCGCAATATCGGCCCGCCAGCCGAGAGGTTATGAGCCGTTGAGCCGATGGGCGTACTGATGATGAGGCCGTCGCAAGCGTACGTGGTGGCTAATACCGAGTCGATATACAGGTCGATGTACATCATCGTATAAGGCGGACCACCGAGCACAGATGCTTCATTGAGTCCGATGATTGATTGAAGTTCTAAGTCCCCACGGAAGACCTGGCACTGCAACATCAAGTGGTTCGTTACTGTGAATCGTCCCTCGCATACTTCGAGCCAGATATCTACGAAACGGCTAGGAGAGATTGCCGCGAGAAATCCGAGTTTCCCTAGATTGACGCCAAGCACTGGCCGCTGAGCGTGGCACATCTGACGAGCCGACTGCAGAATGGATCCGTCACCACCCAGTACGACTACTAGGTCCGATTCACAAGAATCAAATTCGTACGAAAAATTCTTGTCGACAGCGACAATCTCCGCATGCCGTTCGATGATTTGAAGAATGCCATCTAGCTCCTGCTCGACGCGAGGGCGATTGGGGGCGGCCAAAACCACCACCCGTGGTCGTGACCTGCCATCTCGAATCCAACCCCACGATGCAGGATTGTCCACTAGCTAAACTCCCGCATGTTCTGCATTGGAGTACTTTTCATTAAGCGTTTTGCATGTTTTTGCAATCCCGGTCGAATCCAAGCCAAGGTCGCTTAGCAGTTCGCTTCGATCGCCGTGCTCGATGAATTGGTCGGGAATTCCAAGTGTCCTTAGAATACGCGTGTCCCATCCGTTTGCGCACGCAGCTTCAAGCACCGCCGAGCCAAATCCGCCCATCAGTGTCCCCTCTTCGACGGTCACTACGAATCGGCATTCGTCGAATACTTGCGTCAACATCGCCATGTCAAGCGGTTTGATAAATCGAGCGTTGATGACCGTTACATCGAGTCCGTCCTTCTTCAATAGGTCGGCTGCTGCCAATGCTTGCTGAAGCATTGCACCGCATGCGATGATGGCTCCGTCGGTACCCCAACGTACGACTTCGGATTTGCCCAGCTCGATGGTTTGTGTCGGTCGTTCGAAGGATTGTGCTGTGGACTTGGGATAGCGAATGGAGGTCGGTCCGGAATGCGACAATGCGAACTGAAGCATTGGCTCGACCTCCGTAGCGTCGCCTGGTGCCATCATCACAATATTTGGAAAGACTCGCATGTAACCGATGTCAAACAGTCCGTGATGCGTTGGTCCATCCGGTCCAGTCAAGCCAGCTCGATCGATCATGAACGTCACGGGCAAGTTTTGTAGGGCAACCTCTTGGAAAATTTGGTCATAGGATCGTTGTAGGAACGTCGAGTAGATAGCCACAATGGGTCTCAAGCCAACTTTGGCATGTCCAGCAGCAAATGCAACTGCGTGCGACTCGCAAATTCCGACATCGAAAAACCGATCGCTAAACGCATCTCGAACTGGCTCTAGTTTATTCCCTTGGCACATGGCTGCGGTCATCACTGTCACGGCCGCATTGGCCTTCATTTGACTCATGATGGCATCGCGGGCGTAGTTGGTGAAGGCCGGCTTGTCGCTTCCGCCCAGGGGTTTTGGGCAACCGTCCTCGTCTTCAAAGGCTGGCGGTGTGTGGAAGTAGACCGGGTCCTTTTCAGCGGGCTTATAGCCTCGCCCTTTCTCTGTCACCACATGCAAAAGCGTCGGTCCTTTTTGATCTTTGACCATTTCTAAGTATTTGCGGAGCAAGTGAATGTCATGTCCATCGATTGGTCCAATGTAACGGAATCCAAATTCTTCGAAGAGCATGCCACCCACCATCCCGGCCTTCACCCCTTCTTTGATTTGTGCGAGCAGTCGCTCGGTCGGATCGCCAAGCAAAGGTAGTTTGTTGAGAACGCGAATGACTTCGCTTTTGAAACCCGTATAAAACGGATTGGTTCGAAGGCGATCCAGATAGCTCGCAACCGCCCCCACACGTGGACAAATGGACATTTTGTTGTCGTTTAGAACTACGATCATATCGGCATTGAGCTCGCCCGCGTTGTTCATCGCTTCGAAAACAATCCCTGATGGAAAGGCACCATCTCCAATCACTGCGATGCTCCTTCGGCCCGCTTGTCCCATTAGATCATCACCGCTCTTGAGACCAAGGGCCGTGGAGACACTACATCCTGCATGGCCCGTCATGAACAGGTCGTATTCGCTTTCCGATGGGTTAGGATATCCCATTAAGCCTCCGCGTTCACGAATTGTTTTAAATTCGTGATAACGGCCTGTGATCAATTTGTGCGGATAGATCTGGTGCCCCGTGTCCCAAATCAATCTGTCCTTTCGAAAATCAAAAACGCTATGCAAAGCAAGGCAAAGCTCTACGACCCCTAAATTTGAAGCAAAGTGCGCAGTCCGAGTCGCCAGCAGGTTGCACAGTACGTCACGTATCTCTACCCCAAGCGCTTCAAGCTCTTGCGTCGACATGTGTTGAAGCGGTTCAGCGGACTCTAATTTGGCTAGCATTTCGTGCATAGAGTTTCTAGTGGCTCCTATCTGTAATGTATTGTGCAAGTTGTTTTAATGGAGTCGCAGCTGGACCAAAGGCATCTACAATCTTAATCGCCCGTTCCACAAACTCCTCGGCCCTTCCGCGACTCGCGGTAATACCATAGATCCCTGGAAAGGTCAGTTTGCCTCGCCGGCTATCTTTTCCGGTCCGTTTCCCAGTGTTTTCGCTTGAGCTTTCCACGTCTAGTAGGTCGTCTACGATTTGGAACGCAATTCCGATGCAATCACCATAAATGGACAGTTTTTCCAATTTTTCCTTCGTTGCACCGGCTGCCAGTCCCCCTAAGACGACCGAGGCTTGGATCATGGCTCCTGTCTTACGTGCATGAATTGCATGGAGCATTTCCGAGCCTCCCCCCAGTTTTTCTGCACGTAGGTCGTCGCATTGCCCTCCAACCATTCCCTCTGGTCCCGCAGCCTTGGCCAAAATCAAACTACTCTGGACTGCGATCAAAGGCTCCGGGTTGCCGGCCAAAATCGTTTCAAACGCCAAAGCCTGTAAAGCATCGCCTGCGAGAATTGCGGTGGCCTCATCAAATTGGATGTGGCAAGTTGGTCGCCCACGGCGCAGATCATCGTCGTCCATAGCTGGAAGGTCATCGTGGATGAGCGAATAACTGTGGATCATTTCAATCGCCGCCGCGTTGGCCATTGCTCGTAGGCTCGAACAGCCCAACGTTTCTGCACTTAGTAAACACAATATTGGCCGCAATCTTTTGCCTGGCGACAGCAGGGAATACCGCATTGCTTGGCGTAGCACATCCGGGCAACTCTCGGAAATTCTAGTTAAACAGTTTTCCAGGTACTCGTCGATCTCTGTGGTCAGTGACTTCCATCGGCTAAGCAATGCAGAAGTTTGGGCATTTGTATTGTTGGTCTGATCGTTCGAGATTTGCACAATGGGTTGTTACGCGGCTGGCGCCCGCGGCTCAGAAAAGGAAGCACCCGTTAACGCTATGGGTTGCCTCATTGTAGACGTTCGTTGCAGAAAATGTAGTCCGTTGATGCAAGCATCGAAATGGCTTCGCCAATTGCCTCAGCTTTCGTCGTCGTCCTCCCAAGTTTCGGTAATCGCCTCGCCGCGACCTGTTAGGCCTCGAAGTTTTTCGATTTTTCTCCGAGCACCTGCCAACTGTTGCTGGCAAAAACGGACGTGTTCCACCGCCTTAGCGTACTCGGCGAGTGAGGATTCCAATCCCAACGAGTTTGCCTCCAGTTTCCGAACAATCTGCTCCAATTGGGTCATGGCCGACTCAAAGGTTTGTTTCTCATCCGTGTCGCTTGGTTTAATGCGAGCCATGGTGCAGTTGATGCGTCTCCTAAGCGACAGAATCCCTAAGACCGTCAAAGTCGGCAGCCTCTCCCCGGCAATAATTCGTAAATAGCCGAGAGAATTCAGCTTCTTGTTTCGCAATAACCTATCTGTTTAATTGATCGTTGCGATTTTTGTCAGCGAATGTTCCCGACACATCTTATCAACCACAGCTGCAATGGCCAACGCACGGCATCAACAAACCAAAAAAAGTTATCAGCAAAAGGACCGGACAACCAACGTTTCCGATAGCATTCCGAGAGGTTCGCCATCGAACCCAAGCGGTGGTGCTTTTGCCAAGGAACTTCCCAACAAACCTAAATACGAATCCGGTTTGGCTAAACCATCTACCGATCGAGTCGAGGTTGGGACCAGAGCGATCGAGGCTGTCGAGGCGTTGGCGGAGAAACTCAACTCCGACGGCGTCCCCCCAACACCCCTGCAATTCGAAAGAAGCTATCGGCTAAAGTGTCGAACCGCGAGGGCCTTGCTCGTTGTTCAGAAAGATTTGGCGTCGCCTATAAGTGGTGGTACCATCACTCTGGCTGTTCCCCAAATGCCTGAGTTGCAGTCCGATTCGACTGCCTCATTCGCAGACGATGAAGACACGAATTTCGAGTCCATAGAAAGCGAGTCGAATCTAGACAGCGGAGACGCATGGTCCTCCGCTGTCGACTCGAAACTAAATGAACTGTTGGAGCGAGCGAAAACCTTTGAGCGCGAGCGGCTAGAGATAGAGGCCCTTCGAGAAAACATCCAGCAAGCGATTGCTACTGCCGAATCGAGTATGACCTCGGAAGAGGTATTGGAGCAAATACAATTGCTCGAAGCAGAATTGGTCGAAGCCAGTGAAATGGCTGACGATGCAAACGCGCGCATTCAATCTCTAGAAATTCAATTGTCGGACGCATGGTTAACCTCGGATGATCGAAAGGCTCGCATTGAAGCGCTGGAAAAACAATCTGCAGAAGCCTGTTCGATGGCAACGGATGCAAACGGTCGCATGCAATCTCTGGAGAAACAACTGGCCGATACCTGCCTGACTTCGGAAGGTCGAGGCGAGCTCATCAAGTCGTTGAAAATGCAGTTGGCCGATGCGTGCACTTCTTCGCAGGAAACAAAGGCGCGCATACAGGAACTGGAAACACAGCTCATTGAGGCGCAACAAGAAAGCACAAAGGTATCGACAATCCTGTTACACGCTAGGGCAGAATACCAGGAACTGCTTGCATTCATTGAGGCCGAAGCTGTCGAGGAAGGGGAGTCGCAGGCCGAGCTAAAAACCATTGCACAACGGGTTCTCGAAAAGGCAGATGCGCGTGAGACCGAACTCGGTTTGGAAGTCTCACAGTTGAATGACCAAATTCAGTTCCTGCAAGGCGAGTTGGACGAAGCCAAGACCGCCAAAAATCACTCCCATTCCGATGAATCCGAATTGCGAATCCAGGTCGAGCAACTGCGAAGCCAATTGTTAGAGGCAAGGCACGAAGCTGTAGAATTACGAATGCAAAGCAATGACCTAGGTTCACGCCTAGCAAAGTACCAGGGGGCATCGACCGGTCAGAAATCCGAAACACTCACCTGGGAGCAACGCAAGGAGGCATTGTTGCAGCAATTGGAAGCAGAAACGCACGCCGAAGCCCCCTGCGATCCACGCAAGGTCCTCGAGATTGAAAAGGTTATTGAACAAACCAACAGCGAAATCGAACGTCGCGACCAGGAAATTGCGGATCTCAAAACTTTGATTGAGCAACAGTCTATCGCGCACGACGGGATGTCGATTGGTGTATCTGCGATCGCGGAGATGATTGAGTCCGACTCCCTTATTGTCTCGGAAAGGTTGCGGCTAAAAGAGCTTCGCGACGAATGGGAACAAAAGCAACGTCAAGCGGAAATCGAAATGTCAATGGAGCGAGCCAAACTGGCGCGTGAACGCCTCGAATTGCAAGAAAAAACTCGCAGCTACAATGACGACAACCCTCCGCAAACGGCCGAGGAAATCAATACGAGCAAGGCCAGCAAGCGTGGGCGTTGGCTTGCCCGCCTTGGGCTAAGAGACGAATAGCGTGTAGCACGGCGGTCTCCGCCGTGCTATTTTGTTCATCATGGCGGGGACCACCGTGCCACCACGGGGCGAGGCCCATCGAAGAACGAAGCAGACTCTATGAAACTAACTGGGCACACAGCACTTGTTACCGGCGGCACGCAAGGTGTTGGTGCCGCAATCGCTATTAGCCTTGCAAGGGCCGGCGCAAATCTAGTTCTGCATGGTCTCAAGGAAGACGAGCTAGCGCTCGCGACGCTCGAACAGTGTAGAGCCCACGGCGTTAGGGTTACGCCCATCTACTGCAATCTATGGCAACCACTTGAAACGATCCTGCGAGAAGTAGCCCAACGTTCCATCGCAATCGAACCCGACCTGAGCCTGTTAGTCAACAACGCCGGTGTTTTTATCGACAAACCCTTTCTGGAAATGGACGAAGTGACTTTTGTGCGCACCTTCGATTTGAATGTCAAGGTCGGCTACTTCCTGACGCAATTTTTTTCGACCCATTGGATCGAAAGAAAAGTTTCTGGCCGCGTGCTCTTTACCGGTTCCATCAATGGCCTGTTGGCCGAATGCGATCACACCGCATACGATGCATCCAAGGCTGCCGTGTCAAGCTTGGTCCGTTCTCTTTGCGTTGCGCTAGCTCCGCGAGGGATTCGCGTCAACGCAATCGCACCCGGCCTAGTACGGACTCCATTGACTGATCAAGTGCTAAGTCAAGATGAGGATACGCTGCGATGGATGCGGTTGCATACTCCGAACGGCATTGTCCCCGCAGCATCCGTTTGCGGCCCGATGGCTGCGTTCTTATTGAGCGACGACGCAGAGCACATTCATGGCCAAACCATCTACATCGATGGTGGCATGAGCGCGTGGCAACAACCGGACTTGCCGGCGAATTTGCGAGGACTGCTGGAAAGCGACTAGTGGTCGATCGACTCTGCAATCCATTTTGACAGAAAGTTGTGAGGCAAAAAATGATTCCTGTTCACGGGTCATACCGCTTTCGCATTCGAGGCGGAAATTTACCAATGCATGACAAATCCGCCGTCAACATTGATCGTTTGTCCAGTCACATGTGCAGCGCGATCCGAAGATAAGAAAACGATCATATTGGCGATGTCCGCCGGCGATTGCCATTTCCTCAATGGTACTACCGCTCGTATTTTTTGGTCAGTCCATTCTTCGTAACTGAGCCGACTCGCTTCGGGCGCTTGATCAAACCACGCTTGCCAAACTGACCGATTAAGTGGTGTTCTAACCATGCCTGGGCAGATCGTATTGACGCGGACACCGTGTGGAGCAAGGTCCTTTGCAAGGCATTGAGCGAAATTGATATTGGCAGCTTTGCTGGCGCTGTAGGGTGGATCCGTTTGAGATCCGATCTGACCAGCCACCGACGCCAAAAAAATCATGGTGCCTCGAGAATTTTCCACCATGTGCGGGCCGACGGCATGCGCGACATGGACCATCCCCATAACGTTGACTTCCATCGTACGCAACCAGTCCCCGGGAACAAGATTGGTAAAGGGGAAACCAAACTTTCCGGAACCAATGGCTGCACCATGAACGAGATGGTCGATCGGGCCAAGCGATTGGATGGTTTTAGGAATCGCATCCTTGACCGACTGCTCGCTAGTGACGTCTACCAATATCCCGAGCGTTCGCACTTGAAAACGCTTTGCAATTTCCTCAGCCATTTGCCCGGTACCAGCCGCATTGTCCCACAGCGCAACTTGCACTCCTTCGGCGGCAAAACACTCGGCGGTAGCCAACCCAATCCCGCTGGCTCCACCTACAATGACTGCAGTGTGATCCTTTAAATTTAAATCCATAGTGAGGTCTATTCCAAAACTAGCTGATTCCGTCGGTCCAATGAGCCGCCAATCGAACCATCGAAGCGTAACTTGGTCATCCGAGAGTGACAATAGACTCACCGACCAATTCTTGACCTACCGCGTCTATCCCTACGTGGCGACAACGACTGTCAGCCCAGGCTCGCTCTAAGGAACCCCTTTTTGTGGCGCCGTAACCAAGCGGTGGTAACCAACACACACAACAGCGTCAAACTAGTTGGCTCCGGAACGGCTGTGAACTGTAAATTGTCGAGCGCCAAGTAAGTTGGCGTATTGATGCCGAACGCACCGCTGTCTGTCGAAAAGAAATCGAGACTTACCGAACGAGCACTTGCAATGTTTGCAAGGTCCACGTTGATCCACCGATTGAGAATGTAGTCTTGACTGTTGTTCGTGAACCTGAAGTCACTCAAATTCACGTTAACTAAACCGATGGAATTACCCGTCCCGTTGGCGTTGTCAAAGCCCCTTAGCGTTACGCCAAACAAGTCGGGGTCGTTGCCGGATGGGCCGCCAAACTTCTTCGCAAAACTATCCCCGGTTTGCATGGACAATGCTGCATAGGTTGCATTGGTCAAATCGACAGACAGAAGCCGCATGTTTGTTGGTAAATTGAAGTACGCGCCAGAACCGGACGCCATTGCATAATTTTGCCCGGCGAACACTCCACCGAGTCCGTTGGATCCACCACCCGCAAACGAAGCGTATTGGTTGGTGAAACCGGCAGACGTTGTGTTGGCAACATTGCTGTAGCTCCAGCCATTCCAGAATCCTCCAAAATCACGGCTGTAAGTGTTATTAAAAAAAACACCTCCACTGGTCCAACCCAATGTATTGCTGGTATTCGTTCCGTTGTTTCCGTTGTAAAACGAGCCGCCGCCCGCAGGACTCGCTCCAGTAAAAGTTGTTAGCTCTTCGAAAGTAATGACGTCCGCACTAGCCTGGGACGAAATCGCAAGAAGGAGCGATGCAAATAAGATCCGACAATTCATGATAGTAAATCCAAGTTAAGTGAATGCGGCGTTGCCAGCCGCGTTGTTGTTAAAAAGACGAATCGAACATGTCCAGAATCACGGCACGGAGTGCCGTGCCACAATATTGGTCCTAAAATGGATCGCCCGCGATTACTTCGCCCTTTGCACGCGTAATCAATTGTCCAAGGGTGATCGGGTCCGTGGTTTGCGCCATCCAAAGCGTTCGGCCATCGACAAACAGAACCATTGCCCCCGGTCCGTGCCGACTCCGAATTTCGTTGTCTCCGATCCAAGCATTCGGATCATTGATTCCGCCTGATTGAACGAAGACATTGCGGCCATTGATCCACTCACTATCGGGACCGCCAACATCCTCAGAAACAGCAAGGGTATGGGTTAATCCATCGCTAATTTCTGAAAACCGAATCGAACGTTCGTTGAGGAAAACGCCATCGTCTTGTTCGCGATCGATCATCAGCTCACCAAACAGTCCTCCATAGTCTGTTTGACCGCGAACGAGATTGCGATTGTCCGCGGTTGGGCACTCGTAGATGTTCAGACGTGCTCGTGCCGCCTCAGCGTTGCGAAGCGAATCAAAAGGGAGTGTGAAATCAATGGAGGAGTACAAGGTTTTTTGCTCAACAAACGGGAGCAGCAGGGCAGACCAGGCATACTGACGATTCGACGGTGGCGATCTCCATGAACGCCACTCAATACAGCCAGTGGGAAGGGTTTTATGCACATCGTGATAAGCATGCAACGCGAGTCCAATCTGGCGCAAGTTGTTCTTACAAGAAACTTGTCGAGCCGCTTCGCGGGCAGCTTGTACAGCAGGCAGCAGCAATGAAACGAGCACTCCCACGATAGCGACAACCACCAACATTTCGATCAACGTTGTTCCTGTCGGAGTTGTTCCTGTCGGTTTGCAGTGGGCGACTGTCTGACGCGCCGAACAAGCCGATGCGATACTCCGTTTCTGGTGCAAGTGAATCATAAATCTTTTCCTCATCGCATGGCTGCGAAAGGGGCTACCTGCCATCGAAACACAACCCTAGCCAACCCGTACAGCCCGAAGAGAGACACGGAATTGACGCGAGTTAAGTTGGGCGAAGAGACGACAAATAGCTATGAAAACCAAAGGCAATCCAACGTCTAACCAAGTGTCCTCATGCAGCACAGGCGAGAAGGCGTTGCAACGAACGCCCCAATCCAAGAAGGCACTTGTTCGTCTCGTTTGCGGTAGGTCTTCTGACTCGCCACCGATTCGACCTCATAGCCTTCTCACTCGAGCGATTCGAGCAATGGCACTTCCAAAAGAAGGAGGTCAATCTGACAAATCGCTGACGCGAATTGCAAGTGGCTCACAGCGGCTGGACCGTCCCGGAGTTACACCGGGGTTCCCTGTTCCACAGATCCTTGATAAACGATCAAGAACCTGTCACCGTAAACGTGAGGTCAATTTATCGGGCACTTTTCAAATTGTCAATCGCAGCAGGCGTCAGGCTGAAATCTACCCGTAGCATGGCCCCCAGGGCTGTGTGTCGCACGGCCCTGGGGGCCATGCTACAAGTCACTCTCGGCAAGAGTGACCTACGGTAGGTGCGACCGAGAAGTGCATAGCCTAGCAACGTGCATCTAGAAGGTGTTGACTACCGTGGAACGCTTGTCGGACATATTGGTAGAAAGCGTATAGTGATGGTAGTGCATGGCGCATTTGATGACATAAACAAACAATACCGATGGATCGCGGTTTACTCGAATCAATCGAACAATTCGCTTTCGGTATTCTTTCCTGAGGGATGCTTGCGGAATCGTCCACATCAATCGAGCAAGTAGACCCAATGCGAGGAGTCCAAAACGGGTCTGTTCCTTGACGCCGATCCAGCGGTGCTCGCTCCAGTACTTTGCGCGGGCTTGTCCAAACCGAAAATTCCCTCGCAAAAAAAGCGATTCTAGTCGTTCGAAGTACCCCGCCGGTTCATAGAGCTTTTGCATAACTGCCAGATAGCCGTCCCGCAGCGCTTCGCGACTAAGTTGGCTCGGGATCACGTTGGTTCCAAACTCCGAGGTATCATTCTCGTCCAGTCTCCCTTCGGCCTTTAATCGAGCGTGCAGCGGTGTCTTCGGAATGGCATGCAACATACCAAGCATGGCGTGCAAGATGCGAGCCTCTCGCAAGAACTCGATCTGGGCATCGAATATCGTCCCGTCGTCGCTATCGAACCCTACGATCATGCCGCACCACACATCCATACCTGCGTTTTGCACGCGGTGGATTTTCTCGATCAGAGTGCCGGTGTTCCGAACGTTTTGAATTTTTTTGGTCTCTCGAAGCGATGCCTCATTGGGGCTTTCAATACCGATGAAGACGGTTTGAATATTGCAGTCGACCATCAGCTGCATTAATTCGTCATCGTCGGCTAGATCAAGTGACGCCTCCGTAAAAAAAGTCAACGGGAAACCCTTCGAACGTTGCCAATCCGCGACATCCTGCAAAACCTTTTTGATTTGAACTTTGTTTCCAATCAAATTATCATCGACGATAAACGCAATCCTAAGATTTCGAGCAAGCAATTGCTCGAGTTCAACCAGAATCTGCTGAGAGGACTTAATGCGAGGACGTCGCCCGAAAGTAACGATGATGTCACAGAATTCACACTGGAATGGACAACCGCGTGAAAACTGTACGCTTCCAAACAAATAGTGCTGAGTCTTGATCAAATCGTAACGAGGAGCAGGGACCTTGAGCATGTCCGTTTTATTGGCTTGCTCGTATCGCTTTTCCCAATTTCCGGACCGGAAATCCAATAAGAATTGCGGCCACGTTTCCTCTGCTTCACCAACGAAGATGACTTCCGCCAAGCTACCAAAGTAATCCTCGCTAACGCTGACCCATGGACCTCCAACCACCGCGAAAATTCCGCGTTTCCGCAATTCCATTAGAATTTCACGCATACGGGCTCGTTGAACGCTCATACCGGTCAAGCCAACAATATCTGCCCGTTCTAATCGGTCGTAATCGATCTCCTCTACATTCTCGTCGACGAGCGTTATTTGATGTTCAGCCGGCGTTAGCGCAGCCAAGAGCGGCAAGCATGCGACTGGCAGGTTTGCTTTTTTTCCCAACAATGGTAGGGCATGTTCGAGACCCCAATAGCTAACTTCAAAACGCGGGTTGATAAGCACGATGTCTAGCATAGATCACGCTTCGAATTGCAGAACGAACGACGGGCAAGTGTCAGAGACGTTCATTGTATAGGAAACGTGCGTCCAAAGTGCACCCTAGCTATCGCTGTGAAACACGGCAACGCGAAGTCACTCTCGGCAAGAGTGACCTGCTCAAAGTCAATCTCTTAAAATCCACGTCGTTCGACGTAATAGGGCCTGTACGCTGGTTGGCGAGCTTGGTAGACAGGTGGCGCATAATGGAATTCTTCTCGAACCACGACTGGCGACGGTTGTTGATAAACGGTAGTGCCTCTCCCGCCCGTTTGCATGACATTTACGACATAGTCGCTGACTCCTTGCTGATTCATCAAGATCACATCATTTACGTCCGGTTGCATCGCGACTCCGTTCGATTGGAGGTGCGCTACGATGACGGCGTCGCTCACACCACTTCGCGTCATATTGATGACTTCCGACGTCGTCACTGGGCGACGACTAACAACCACACGTTGCGGTGGCACTTGTACGTACGTCCGATGCTCGTGGTACGTCGGATAGGCAACTTGTGGTTGATAGTATTGTTGGCGATAGGCTTGATCGCGAGTGTTGCCGATCACCCCACCCGCAATCGCTCCGACAGCGCCACCAATCAGAGCTCCTTCGGCGGTTTCATGCTTTTGGTGTCCAACGACACCACCCAGCAGGGCACCCGTCACTCCACCCAGCAGAGCCCCGTCCCTGGTCTGATTTTGGCCATAACTTGTGCTAGCAAACGAAAAAACAATGGCAGAACAGATACAATACTTTTTTGCGATACGCATGGTTTTGTTTTTCCGGAGGCTTGATGGATGAAAAACCTCGGACCGAACTCAGGTCGAGTCATTCACCATCTTCGATACGATATCGGCGATTCCATGTCGAGACTGAATAAAACCCAATGGAGAGCTTTTGCTTTGCCCAGAATGACAAAAAGCGATTCAACTTGCCCGAATTCCGGAGGTCGAGACCTTCCCAAACGACGGGCTTTCGCTTTTTTCCAGTCGACTCAAAACCTAGTCGTAGATTGATTTGCCAAAAAATGCGATTGTTAATCGATGGTTACAACTTGATGTTCGAAAGCACCTCGATTGAGCAGAGTGTAGATGGCCGGGGTGCATTGCGAGCTGCTCGCGGCCGTTTATTGCACTTGCTGGTCGATCTCATTGATGAAAGGATGCGAGACCAGACCATGATCGTGTTTGATGCCAAAAAAGCTCCGCCGGGCCTCCCGGACCAATACGCTTACTACGGAATCCGAATCGTTTTCGCTCGGGATTGGGATTCAGCGGACGAATTGATTCAGAACGAAATACGTAGGCATTCTGCGCCGAAAACACTTACAGTTGTTTCGTCCGACCACGCTATCCATCGCCGAGCACTGGCCCGCGGGGCTAAGGTAATCGATAGCGACCGATGGCTTGATCGGGAATTGGAAAACCGCGCACGACTTGCAAGACAAGGTCCCAATAGCCCAGGAGCGACGGCTGACTTCGATTTCGAATCAAAGAATCAGGAGCTGAGCGATGCCGAAAAGAAACGGTGGCTCATGGAGTTCGACATTTAAACCAAATTCCCCCGCGCGAACTGTCATTGATTCAATCTAGGCAGCAATCACCGTGTTTCAATTCAATTCACCTATTAGAGTCCGGGGGAAAAATTCCTTGAGCGATCCGACTTCAGAAGCAAACCAAATTGAAACAATCCAAATCGAATGTCGCACTTGCGGGAAAGACAGTCTTTATCGAACGGAGGTTAGCGCAGGGGGAGGACACGCGCCGAATTATCTTCCGCAACTGGGTTCTTTTTGGGGAACTGCCAAGTTCACGATTGTGGTTTGTGAAAACTGCGGGGAGACGACTTTCTTTGTTCCAGCGGAAGCGCGAGCGAAACTAAAATCCAGTAACAAGTGGCGCATGGTGAAATAGACCGCAAAGGTTGACTGGTAGTTGCGCTCTGTGAGTGGCAAGGCACTAGCCGCCGTTATGTGAGAGCCATTGGGCGCAAATGGCTCGCGTTATTACGCCGGTCGCCTTATTGCTTTGGCTTCTCTCCCACGACCAATTCGTCACCTTCTGCCAACTCACCTTCGATCAATTCAGTGAAGCGATTGTCGGATATACCCGTTCGGACAGGCTTACCTCTCAAAAACATCCCTTCCGTTACCCAAACATGGCGAAGGTTTTGGGCACGAGTTGCAGCGGCTTTTTCATCAGCCGACATTTGTTTGGCAGTATCCGTAACGATTTGCTTTTGCTCATCTACGCCGTCGATGATTTACCGATCGTCTGGATGCACTTTATCGCGAGGCGGGTAAAACCTTAGCGCGGCATTTGGGACTCGGACGATGGCTTCTCGCTTCTTGATTTGGAAAGAAAGATTGGCGGTCATTCCGGGAAGCAGTTTTAAGTCCGTATTTGGAGTTTCAACAATGACTGGATACGTAATCACATTCTGCTCTTCGGTACTGCTCAATCGCACCTGAACAATTTTGCCTTGATCGAATAACTCTTCAGGATATGCGTCGACGGTAAACCGAACTACTTGGCCATCGACTTGTGCTTTTCGGATCATCCCTATGTCCGCTTCGTCCACCGAAGCATAGATGTGCATTCGCTTGTCCATCTCCGGAGCGACGACAAACATTTCGGGGGTCTGGAATTGAGCTGCAAGCGTTTGGCCGATATCGATTTTTTTCTCGATGACTACCCCCGCGCAGGGAGAAAGTATATCGGTGTAACCTAAGTTGGCTAGCGAGTTATCTAACTGCGCTCTCGCCTGATCGACGTTTGCTTTAGAGACTTGCAATTCGGCGTCTCGAGTCATGCGAACAAAACGAAACTGATCCAATTCCGCTTCGGAAATGAAATCGCGGTTACCCTTTTTAAGTTCGCCGCCACGTCGTTCGTCATTGGCGGCTTGTTGCTGCTGTGCTTGTGCCCTCGCGACTTCAGCCTGCCTCGTCAGGAGTTGTGCCCTGTCGCGTTCGACGGTTGACTTATAAATCCTCGGGTCGATCCGGGCCAAAAGCTGGCCTTCGATGACTTCGCTGTTGTAGTCCACAAACAACTCGCTAATCGGCCCGCTCACGGAAGCCCCGACGCTAACTCGATGAATAGGCTCTACTTTTCCGGTGGAGTTTACCGTTTGAGCGATGTCGCCCACAGATACTGTTTGTGTTCGCCATTTCGGCCGATTTCTCTCATCGAAATAGTTTTTGGTTGGATTGTACGCCGCTATACCGATCCCTCCCAAAATCCCAAACACAATCAAAAGTCTAAAGAGCGTCTTCATGAATTCGTTTTCGTTGGCTGGATATAAATAATACTGCGAGTCCAGAGGCCATGGCTATGCCTCCGCCACACAACCAAGCTATCGGAATATGTTTGGTATCGTCGCCAAACCACTTGGCTAGATCCTGTTCGGTGAATCGGGACATACTAAAAACCAGCCCGTTGTGCAACGCATGCAGTAGGATTCCTGGCAACAAAGAGCCGGTTCGGATTGCAACGTAGCCGATCGCTAATCCTAAAATAATCGTCGGCAGGAATTTTTCGATAGATAGAACGCTTCCTGCGATGACATGGAATAGGCCGAACAGAAGGGATGAAAGCAAAACACTGCGAAAACCGGATAGTTTGGATCGAAATGCCGACAAAACAAATCCGCGAAAAAAGAACTCTTCGGCGATCGCCGGAGCCAAAGCCCCCGTCAGCAGCACCACCCAGAACGGAACAGCCAGGAAGTCAGCTTTTAATCGTTCTTTATCTTCCTCGGTCAGTTGAGCGGCTAGACTCCAGCTTTCGAAAAGCAAGTAAGCTTCAAATGCCACCATCCACAACCCAGCGCTTAGCAATACGACGGCTGCGACATAGCCGACCCAACGGGCCATGCGTTTGAAAATAGGTTCGCCGATACCGATGCCCTCGCTAAGTCTAAAGGTGTTCGGGATGTCGACGCGTCGGTACCATACGTACGCCAAGGGAAGGATCAAAAATAACAAGAACAAAAAGGTGGCGTTGAAGGACAATGCCCAACTCCCCTTCAATTCCAAGATACCGCCAAGGTTTGAAGCCACGAAAAAAACGGGAAACAGGATAGCCAGATAGATTGCCAGCTCGCCGATATCTGGCAGCATTTGTCGCTTCTTCGGGCGACCGAAAAGCTCCGACCATGACTCTTGCGATCCTGACGTGGCAGCTTCTGCACCAAACAAACGCGATGCTACAACCAACGTCGCACATGCATAGATGATCGTCGAAAAAACGGCTGCAAAAGCGGGCACCAAAGAAGACTGCCCCGTCATAATGTCGCGTGAAAGCATCAGGATGTTGAGGAGCGGTACAATTCCGAGCAAAGTTGTAAATTGAACATTCGGCATCAATGTTACTAGACCAGGTCCGAGCGACAAAAGCATTACGGGAATAAGATACGCTTGAGCTTCTTTGAAACTGCGAGCAAACGAGCAAAGAGCCAAGAGGATTGCACTGAAGAACGACGCAAAGATCACAAGCAACGGCAGTATTTGCACTAGCATCCATATGGAAAAACCGCTCTTGCCAAAGAGCGCTTGCCCCAAGCCACCAAAGGAGAGCGTCATCCAGGTCGCAAACAGATTTGCCAACGCGGTCAACACCGCCACCGTAACCACGGCAACGTATTTACTCAGCAACAAAGCGAACCGTGGGGCAGGAGTTGCGATCAACGCTTCCATGGTACCGCGTTCCCGTTCACCAGCGGTCAAGTCGATTGCGGGGTAAACCGCACCGGTAATTGTCATCAAGATCAATACGAGAGGGATGACCCCCGCGATGGAAGACGATAGGTCCACTTTTTCCGCGATGCCAGTTGCCTTGAACGTCATCGCCACTGGCAGATTCCGATCTATACGTTTTCGAATCAAATCAGCCTGGTAATCGTTGAGCAATTGCGTTGCACGACGAATGGCTGCCAACGCAGCCTCGCTTCGGAAATCATTTTGACGAAACTCGGACTGAATATCATGAGATGGCACAACGCCTCTATCCAACTGGACCGATTCGATCGTCAGTTTGGATATAACTAGATCAACATGTCCGTCTCGTAAGCCTTTGGCCAAAGTATCGAGATTCGAAATGACAATTTCAAAGGACGGCAACTCTTCCAACTGTTGATTTTTTTGCTCAACTGCATTGGTTTTGCTTTTGGGATCGTCGGTACTTTTTTGCTCAGCGATCCGCACGACACTGATGGGTGAAACAAAACCTGCGTCAATGACTTTCTGAGCTTCTTGAAGCATCTCCCTCATCTTGTTTGCAGTTTCATCGTCCACAACTCCAAGCACAAACTCGGGATCGGGTTTGGACTTGGTATTTGCCCCGATCACTAATCGCTGTAGGGCCATGCTCAAGAGCGGGTAGACCAGAATTGGCATCAGCACCAACGTAAAGAGGGTTCGACGATCGCGGAGGCTTTCCCGAAGTTCCTTTTGACATAGTCGCCAAAGCCGGCCGTTGCTCAAATACTCGTTCATGCTTGAGGCAACGTTTCTTTAGACGGATTCACGAGTGGGGCAGCCCTCTGCGGGGAATCGCTCTGCGGGGCATCCATTAAGGCAATGAACATGTCGACGAGATGCGGTTTTCCGGTAGCCGTCCTCAGTTCAGCCAGAGTTCCCTCAAACTGAAGGTTGCCTCGATGCAGTAGACCAAAACGATCGCAAACACGTTCGGCCTCATCGAGACGATGAGTAGATAGGAGAACAACCTTTCCTCGCCTTTTTAACAAATCGATGAACCTGAAAATGGCTTGACTGCCAACTACATCCAGGCCGCGTGTCGGTTCATCGAGCAACATGACAGGTGGATCATGCATCAACCCACGGGCCAACGTAACTCGCTGTTTTTGTCCAGTACTCAGCGTGCTGCAGCGTTGGTCGATAAAATTGCGAAGATCGAGTAGATTGGCCAGCTCATTCAATCGCCCTCGCGCCAGCTCTTGATCGACTGCATACAGATCTGCAAAGTACATCAACATCTCTCGCACTGTCAACCATGGATAGACACCGTCATTGGTCGAAATGAGGCCGAGTTGCTTTCGGATATCGGTGGTTTTGTTGGTTGACCGAATTCCGCCGATTTCGACGAAACCACTGTCTGGCTCCAACAGACCCATAATCATTCGCAAGGTAGTTGTCTTGCCTGCGCCGTTTGGGCCTAGCAGCCCATAGACTTCTCCACTCGAAACGTGGAATGAGAGATGGTTAACGGCGACAAGTGGCACACCTCGCACATTGAACTGCTTCGTCAAGTTTTCAGCCGAAATCATTCAATGGACTTTGTCAGGTAGGTACATCGCATTCAATGTGTTTTTCGTTCCCAAGCACCGGCTCGTAAACGCACGCTCGCTCACCTTCGCAAACATTTTGCAAAACGGGAAGTCCATCATACCATACGCAGGAAGACTTACTTTACGGCATTCGCGCCATGGAAGTTCGATAATCTTTCCCGAACGCCAGGAATGATCCTGGCCGCGTTGATCGAGTATATTTTTTCAAGGATTTTTGCATCTAGCCCAATGCCGTAGATTCTCCAATCACCTTGCGGCGCGGGATGTTTTTCCGAGTAGTCAAAATACTCGTCCCAGGATTCGAGAAAACGCCAATAGATTCGGAGTCTGGCTTCTGGCCACGGACCATCGGTTCCAAATAGAATGCGATCCTGGTATTTTTCAAAAAAACGCCGCGCAGAGTATGGCTGGCGGCCCAGCTCATTGATTCGAGAAGCGAACTCGACGAACAGGTTGGGATAATGATCAAGCCAACGGCCCAGCTCAAATAGGTCTTCACCATCATTTCCGAAATGGGCGGCAATAAAAGTTGTCTTCGAGTGCTTCCCAAAAACATGGTTACGAGCTGCGTGCAACGCAATCCGTTTTGGAAATTTAGGACTCGCAAAAGACCAATCCGGGTGAACACTGAGTTCAAAAAATCTCTCGTTGGAGGGTAAAACCGGTTCAAAAAAGGCTCCCGGATCGGCTGTGTGCATGATCACGGGGAGGCCAAGTTCGCCGCATATGGTCCAGATCGGATCCCAGCGAGGATCGTCTATCTCAATGAGCGATCCATCTGAATTGCGATATCTGAGACCAAAGTCCTTGAAGAACTTCAATCCGGAAATCAAACCGGCTGCATGAGCGACTTTTAGTTCTTCGACTATCCTCCGGACAAAATCGGGTTGATTGCAGCTCCAAGTTTCTGGCAGATCATCCTGACCGAATCCTTGAAAGTCAATATTGGCAAAGACCACAAATCGGTCGCGAAATTCGGTCCACAAGAAATTGCTATGCTCGTCTAGTCTCTTAAACAGTGTCGCATCCAACGATACACAAACGGCAATGTTGTTGCGATCCATCATTGCCACGTATTGCCTTAGAAATTCGGCATCATGTTTTCCTTTTACAAAAAAATGCGTATGTACGTCGACCACCGGACTCGCCGCACTCCTAATGTGCGTTTTGGGTACCATCAATTGCGTCGCTAAAGCCGAAACGTCACGCGAAGCCTGTTGGGAATAGGCAACCGAACCAAGGCAAATGAAACACATGGTATTGAAGTGGAGGACGATTGTGTTACGCATCGTGTCACCGCTGATCATATAGCACGTTTTGGATTCGAGAAATGGACCTGCACCTCGCAATTTATTTGTTATGATAATGATACTTGGTGATATCTAAAAGGTAGAGAAATATTGGACACTAGCTAGGGTAGCGTTGCCTCCATGGCCATTGGAATTTCGGGGCACGGGGCAAGGCCACTCTAAGGAACGAGGAACATGGATCGAAGTAAAATTGAATTGTATGCAGCGGGTGGGGCGGAGTTAGTCAAGGCATATTGGGGATTGAGCGCTGCCCATCTGCATGCAAAGCACGCCGATGGATCCTGGACTCTCCACCAAATCGCGATTCACATGTTGGATAGCGATTTGATTGGTTCCGACCGAATGAAACGCATCGCATGCATGGACAAACCGTTGTTATGTGGTTACGACGAAACGGCCTTCAGCCTTTTGCCTGGATCGGATCAATTGAATCCTTTTGCAGCTTGTGAACTTTTTCAAAAAAATCGAGCTATGACGGCGACGATCCTTAGAGCGCTACCCGATTCGAAATTCCAAAGGACTGGCATCCATACCGAAAATGGCAAGGTCTCTTTAGCGGAGATGATTGGCAAGTATGTCGATCATCTCAGACACCACTTGGTTTTCATCGCCAAGAAAAGAGCCCAGTTGGAGGGACAGCAGGTGTGATGGCTCAACCCTAGCCGGGTCGTAGATTGGGTGTATCAACGTCTTCCAAACCTCGTTTCACTAGCCAGACGCGCAAGCGCGTCGTGCTATTTGATCCATGGTCTTTCTTAGGTGCAACTATTTGCTATAGTTGTCAGCCGTGGTTAAGATTATCCAACCTGAGAAGGGTTTGTCTGCCAAAAATACGTCGAGAAGCAAGAAATGACCAAAGCAATCAAAGGCATCACGAGAATCGAATACGAAGGAGTATCCACCCGCGGATGGATGGTCCGTATCACGCGGGCAGGAATCCGAAAGCAAAAGTTTTTTAACGACCGGTCGCTTGGCGGAAAAACCAAGTCGCTCAAAGCGGCAAAGGCTTGTTATGCGGGTTGGGCTGCTTCGGCAGCGCCCATCAAAACCACCCGAGACCTAAAAACTTCCCGCAACTCGTCTGGCAAAGTTGGGGTGCACCTAGTTCGAAATGTCGATGATCGTTGGGAGAATGCAGAGTCCTTTGGCTACTGTGCCTCGTGGGTCACCTCGAATGGAACGCGTCAAAAACTGAGCTTTGCATGGAAACGATACGGAAAAAAAATGGCTTGGGAGCTCGCTTGCTTGGCCCGAGAAAAGGAGCTTATCGATCGGGCCAGGGTTATCGAAGCCTTAGAAAAAAGAAGCGGCAAGAAGGTCAAAACCAAGTAGTCGTTCGAATAGGATTCGCTTCGCCTTGCAGGCATCAGAATGACACCCCCTGAGTTAGTCGAAACGGACGATTTCATCAATGAGACTCTCGATCGACCATTGCAAATCGTCTTTCGTGACGAAAATTTCGTTGCTGTTTTCAAGCCTGCTGGCTTGATTGTGCACCGCTGCAAATCATCCCAAGCGCATGAACCAGCCCTCCTACAAACGCTTCGGGACCAACTGCATCGCCACGTCTTTCCGGTCCATCGTTTGGATCGGCCGACTGCGGGTTTGATGCTGTTCGGTTTGAGCGGAGTGGCGGCCGCGAAGATGGTGGACCTGTTTACGAGACGAATGGTCGCAAAATATTATCAAGCACTAGTCTGTGGCTCGACCCCAGAAACCGCTTTGATCGACAAGCCACTCTCGGCTAAATCGGAGGACGATTGGGAAAACTCAGACTGCCACGACACGCATGAAAAGGACGCAATGACCAAGTTTCAAACGTTGGCCAGATTTGAACTCCCAGCCGAATTCGCAGCTTCAGCATCGGCTACTAATTTGGCAACATCAAAGCCGATCCAGGTAGCATCGACTGCGAGTGCAGTGTCTTCTTTTTCGTTGCTAGAAATCAAACCCCTTACGGGCCGAACGCATCAAATTCGTCGCCATTTGTCGTACATCGGCCATCCAATTGTTGGAGATTATCGACATGGAGACATACCGTGCAATAAGCTAGTATTGGCGAAAACTGGCGTTTGCCGCATGCTGCTGACCTCGATGCGTCTCGATTTCAGACACCCGTACTCTGGCGAACTCCAAACGATTGTCGTTGGTCGAGGTTCGGAATTCGATCTCGCCCTTTCGAAGATGCGAAATCCAATGTCGGTGAATCGCACGGCATTGCCGGTCATGGAATTGCTACCAAAGTAGTTATTTTTCGGGTGGCTTTTCTTTCGCTTTGGTTTCTTCTAATTCTTTGGCTCGTTCCATTTCTTTAATAACAGCCGACGTCACATCGGCCTGCCCATCCATGCCAAGCAATTTATACGTCGTAATCAATTTCTTGCGGGTTTCAATTCGACTTGGGTCCGACCTAACCGCATGTTCGAATTTACCGATGGCTTCCTGTGGTCGTTTCGCGATTACCAATATATCGCCAAGTGTGTCTAATATTTCTGCGCTAGCTGGCGCTAGAGCCACTGCTCGGTTGATCAGTTCCAGTGAACGCGGCAGGTTCTTTTCGGATTCCCTCGCCAAACAAAGCGACAAATTGTTCAACACTCCAAGGTTATTTGAATCTTTGGTTAGAGCGAGCTCCCAATTTTTGATCGCCAGATTAACTTTGCCGGCCACAAAGTACCCTTCCGCAAGGGCGACATGGCCAGAAACGCTGCAAATCCCAAGCTCCAATTGCTTTAGGAGCACATTTTTAAGTTTCTGAGTTGGCAATATTTTCAAGCGAAGCATGTTCGCAATTTCGGTGGATATATTGGTGTTCAAAGGGTCTGATTCAGCCGCCTTTTCAAGCAAAGTAACTTCGGCTAGATATTCACCGTCGTCGGATTTGACGATCGATTTTCGATAGATCAGTCTTTGAATTTCGGACAACTCCCTTTTGGACGCGGGACCGCTGGTCTTCGTCTGCAGGCCTTCTGTCAAAATCTCTGCAGCTTGCTCAAGTCGATCGGTCATCACGCGAGCTTCCGCAACCGCAATTCGATCGGACTCCTTTTCGGTAGGGGTGTTTAGCCTCTTGTTAAAAATATCTTCAGCGACAGTTGCCGCCAACTTAACTTCCTCTTTGGAACCAATTCGCTGGAACAGCCTTGCGAGTTCTAATTGCAATTCCGGCCTGAAATTCGCCGCCTGCCTTGCGACCGCAATGGCTTTGTCGATCTCGCCCATTTTTTCCAACATCTTGGCGTAGAATGAAATCAAACGGAAGTCGACCTCTTTCCACTTGGTTGCTTTTTCCAAATGATTTATCAATTCGGGAGCCGAATAACCCGTTCCAGCGACCGATTGTTTCAAAATGTCCTTTGCCATCCAAGCGTTCGCTTGGGGACAAACACCGAATTGCCCCTTCGCTAGTTCGGACATTTCTGAAACTGCGGCATCTCCTTCTCCTGTCAGAGTGTGAATCATTCCCAGACGATAGTGCGCCGCTTGGTTCGTAGGCTGCTTTGTGAGTATTCGTTTGCTTAGAAGTTCTACGTACCGATGCTTGAGATCGGTAACCGAGTCCATTTTGGTTTCGACCTTTTCGGCCGTAACCCAGTCAATGGCTTTGCAAAAGTCATCCTCGAAAAGATTGTTGCAAATGGCCTCGAGGGTCTTCGTAGAAATTTGCTTCTCACTCTCTACCGAGAAGAGCTGAATCCGACTGTCAACTCGGCTAAAAAAAGAGAAGAAAAATACTATATAGACGCCAAGCAACAAGATCAAAGAAGGCAGATGGAACCAAACCCGAACCCAGCTTCGCGAAAATTTCCAGCCTCGAAAGGCATCAATGAATCCGCCCGCAACGCCAACCGGTGTATAAAATATTTTGAGGAATTCGCTTCCTACCCATAGCGTGTTTTTAACCAAGCTTGAAGTCGTCATACTTAAGTTCCCATTTCCACTTCGTCAAAATCCTCCTCCAAATCGCCGAACTCACTATCGCGCTGCGGCACGCTTACCGTCAAAGCAGGTAAGCCACTAAGCCAGTTCCAAACAAAAGCAAAAAGAGGGAAGTCCGTGTTGATGAACTCAAATGGTATGGGTTCAAGCAACGCGGAAGTTAACTGATCTAGACTAACAACCAAAATGGCACCGAGCACGAAGAGTCCTAACTCGAAACCGAAGGACCATTCGTACCATATTCCATTCCGGATCCCCAACCAAGCCAGTCCAACATACGCGCTCGCCCTTACAGCAATCCAAACAAAAGCCGACATGGCTATCGCAACGACTCCGGCTAATAAATTTCGACGAAAAGCTAAAATGCAAAACAGTGCAATGCCAAAGAAGCTAACAACACTGTCCCACTTGCCAACACAGGAAAACCTGTCCGCTACTCCCAGCCCAAATATCAATCGCTCTCCCTCGCGAACATGAGACTGTTCAGCTGCGTCGGCAATTCCCGAGGTTACGTTGATGGCAATCGATTCCAGCGAGTCAAATGCGCCACGCGACGCAAATGCATCGATGGCGGTCGGAATCCAAAACACCAATCCTAACATCAAACTATGCTGAACGTTCTCACCGAGAATTCGCATCGTGCACCACCCGGCAAGACTCAGCCCACAAGCAATTCCGCTTAGCCTGGGCCTGGCTAAGGAATAGCTCATCCAAATCGCCAACCCAGCTAGACACCACAATGTCAAGGCAATCATCAAACGGGACCTCGACGACTCGCCCTGCCAGTCCGACCGGCCAACCGCAACAATCAATCCCACCACGACGCAAACCGAACAAATAACGCGATCGACCGAAGAAAACCAGTCTACCCAAGAATTCAGTCCTACGATCACACCACCGATCAACAGTATCAATGACAATGCTTCGATCCACCAACCTTCTCTGATTGTCGATTCATTACGAATGGAGACGTTTGGCTCATCCATATCCTGAGTTGTGACAGAAAGAGGTACTACATTTTTCATTTGAATGTTATCTTATTCGACACAAGCTAACGTGTCGGGTTATATTTTCCGCGGCCAAATCGCACAGCCAAGCAACTGGAAAGCATGGACGTGATTCCCTAATGTCAGTATTGGTAAATGGATTGTACTTGCTTTTACTGGTAATTGTCAGTCCCTGGCTTGTTTGGCGAAGCTGGAAACATGGCCGGTATCGACGCGGATGGACCGACAAACTGTTGGGACCGCGCCAATCTCCCCACCTTCAACCTACCGAAACGGCTCCTGCAGTTGTGTGGCTACATGCAGTGAGCGTCGGTGAAGTGCAAGTCCTGCGAACCTTGGTCGAACTGTTCGAATCGGAGCGACCAGATCTTCGTCTGGCAATTTCAGTCTCCACCGACAGCGGCATGGACTTAGCAATTAAACTCTTCGCAAAGCATCGTCTTTTCTTTACGCCATTCGACTTCACGTGGTCCATAAAAAAGTCGTTTCGTGTCTTCCAACCGAAACTCATCGTGTTAGCTGAACTGGAGCTGTGGCCCAATTGGCTGCTCATCGCGGAACGAGTCGGATGTCCGGTTGCCGTCATCAACGGTCGCTTGAGCGAACATAGCTACCGGCGTTACGCACGAATCCCTTTCGTCGTGCACAGTTGCATGCAGACAATCGACTGGGTCGGTGCACAATCAAGTTCGTATGCAACTCGCTTTGAAAAACTTGGGGTTCCACCGCCCAAACTGTCCGTAACTGGAAACGTCAAATTCGACGGAGCAACAGGAAACCGAATTGCTAGCGATGTCATCCAACGAAAAGATTTTCTCGGTCTGAATGACGACCACATGGTGTTTCTTGCAGGGAGTACTCAGGCTCCAGAAGAGACGATCGTACTCAACGCTTTCTCGGAGCTGGCAGATCGCTTTCCAAGTCTTAAAATGATCCTTGTTCCTAGGCACGCTGAGCGATTCGAAGAAGTCGCTAGGAGTATCGAAGCAACCGGACTGCCTTGGGCTCGACGTACCACTAGCCAAGACGTCGTTACGGATCCGAGTTGGCGAATCTTTTTGGGCGATAGCGTCGGTGAACTTCGATGGTGGTGGGGAATGGCTGACCTCGGTTTTGTTGGTGGAAGTTTTGGCGACCGCGGAGGACAGAACATGATTGAGCCATGTGCTTATGGAGTTGCGACTTGCTTTGGCCCAAATACTCGCAATTTTTCCGACATTGTGAAACTTCTGCTCGATGAGAATGCGTGTACGCAATTGCAAACGCCCACTGAGTTGCGTCCCTGGATCGAGTCCATGCTGGTCGACTCAACAAAGCGAAAAGAAATGTCAATGCAAGCCATTCAAGTGTGCCAGAGGCATCGCGGCGCGAGTCAGCGGACATGGGAAAAATTACAGCAACTACTCCCGCCTAAGAACGTCTGACAAACGGCTAACAAACGGCTAACCCTCGCCGCCAAAACTAGCAACTCGTCGACCGTTCCATCCATGGAAAAAAACCGACACTTCTCGGCGAACGCCACCTCGGCGAAGCGGTTGTAGCGGAATGCGTCAAGCATTTCGTTGGTTGCCGAAGTAGGCAACACCTCCCTCGAAACCTTTGACAGGTTCCGCTACGAAAAGAACGGATTAA
>JANLRK010000322.1:0-7410 GCA_031361585.1 Pirellula sp.
ATTGTTGGAAACGTCTACCTCGGACTTTGGATGAACCACCTACGAGGCCGCTATCGCCAACTTTTGAGTAACATGCGCGGTATCCCCGTCTCGGATCTCGGATAGTGGACCGCATAGTGTCGTACCCGGCAGTCCCGGCAGGTGCGACCTAGGGTAGGTCACTCTTGCCGAGAGTGACTTCGCGCTGCGAGTGTAGCGTCCTATTTCTTTGCCTTCAGCATTTTGAGATGAATTTTCGCGACGTCGCCCATGTAGCTGTCCACCTCTTGCTCAAGGCATTTCTCAAGCCATTGCTTTGCTTTGTCCGATTCCTTCAACGCATCGTAATATAGCCCGACATAGAGATAACCATAGAATCGAGCGAGCTTTTGGCCGCTTGCCCCTGCTCCCCCCTTTTCGCATGCTGCAATCACGTCATCTGGCGTTAGCTTGCCTTGGATTAACTGTTGGACCTGCATCAAGGGCGCCCGGCTATCATGCCCCGCCAACAAAACATCTTTCTGCGCAACGTCCAAACCATTTAATCGTACATTGCAAAGGAAATGCCAGAATGCATTTTCGACATCATTGGGATTTACTTCGCGGTGTACAGCAAATTGCTCGAGACCGTCCTTATAGCGCTCCGCATAGTAAAGTGCAATTCCGCGTTGCCATAGAAATGGCTTTATGTCCGGACTCAGCTCAATGCATTTGTCAAAGTCCACTATGGACTCCGCAATTTTCCCGCTGCGAAATCGCAACGAACCTCGGATACTGAGTAGCTGGGAGTTGTCGGGACGACTCTTTATTGCTGCGTCCATTTCAACCAATGCCTCATCTGCTTTGCCGTCATGAAGCGCTTGTTCGACCCGTCGATGCCAGCCTTCCAGTGTTTTCGGAGTTGACTCTTTGGTTGTGTCCTGAGCCTGACACCCACCTAAGTAGACCATTGCAAAACTTGTCAGACTAACCAGCCCAACAATCCACTGGGGCCAATTCATTTGATCGCTTCGATCGAGGAGGTTTGTACACTGTATCTTGAACACGGGCTGGCCCCATCTGTTGCATGAACCAAATCTCGGTAAATTGAACTCGTCCAAAGTATATGTTCTCGCTCTCAACCCTGCATCATCAATCATGCCACAATCCATCCTGATCAAGAACGCAACCGCAATCCTTCCTAGCGGTCGCGCCCTGACGAATTTGCTGGTCGAAGATGGCGTAATTGTCAGCGTGGATGCTGCCCCAACGACAAAGGCAAAGGAAATTGTCGATGCGACGGGGCTAGTGCTCTTCCCTGGCCTCATCGACGCTCATGTGCATTTTCGAGAACCTGGACTAACGCACAAAGAGGACCTAACTACAGCATCTCGCGCTTGCGCGGCCGGCGGTGTAACTTCGTTTCTAGAAATGCCAAATACGAAACCGGCGGCAACCAGCCAATCGCGGATCGAAGACAAATATCTTTTAGCCGCTGCAAAATCGATCGTCAACTTTGGATTCTACATCGGCGCATCGACAACCAATATTGAATCTCTGGTCAACGCGACTGGAGTTCCCGGAATCAAAATCTTTATCGGCTCAAGTACCGGTGACCTACTGGTCGACGATCAAGACGCACTTGAAAGGATTTTCGCTGAAACAAAAATTCCTATCTGTGCGCACTGCGAGGACGAAACCACCGTTCGCCAAAACCAAGCCCGCTTGGGCGTCGATCTCAAGATTGCGGACCATTCTAAAATTCGAGATGAGGCCGCAGCAGTGATCGCTACCCGACGAGCGATCGATTTGGCTAAGCGACATAGCCATCGCTTCCACGTTCTTCACGTCAGTACTGCCGCGGAGATTCCTTTGGTGTCAAATCATGCCAACCTCATTACTGCAGAACTTTGCCCTCATCATTGGCACTTCAACGTGGAGGACTACGCTCGACTCGGGACGCTTATCCAGATGAATCCATCGATCAAAACTCGGGACGATAATACGCGGCTATGGCAAGCACTGTTAGATGGCCACATTCAAGTCATCGCAACCGACCATGCACCTCATACTTTAGAAGAAAAGAACCAGCCGTACCCGAAGTCACCGAGCGGGTTGCCGGCCGTAGAAAACTACTTCGCGTTACTTCTGGAAAAGGCAGCGCGGGGCGAGTGCACATGGGAGCAGATCGCTAGCTGGACAAGCGACGCGCCAGCTCGCGTTTGGGGTATAGTGGGTAAAGGACGCATCGAGGTCGGCTACGATGCAGACTTGGTGTTAGTCGATCCGAATGTATCCCGCACTATCGAAAACGCCAAGCAGTATTCGAAAAGCAAATGGTCCCCGTGGGCCGGCGAAACTTTGCGCGGTTGGCCGATTCGGGTATTCGTGGCTGGTAGAACTGTCTTCGACGACGGCAAGATTGTTACGGAACAACCGGCTGGACGATTGCAATTCGATCATGCACTCGGTGGATTTTGGAAAACGCAAAACGGAGTCGGTCCGCGTGAAACGTGTTGAGGCTAAATTATGTCATTGCCCTTACGTGGCCATTTTCTTTCGGATTTGCATCTGTTCGCGAGTCGATCTGCTGCCATGTCGATGTCTATTTCGCATCAGATTCGCGAAGCGGCCAGTATGTCGCATACCATGGTTTTGGGTGGAGATATCTTTGACTTCAAATGGAGTACGCATCCATCGCTAGATCGGTCCGTCGACGTTGGCATTGCCTGGTTGGAGGAGTTGATCGGTTCCAATCCACTGTGTTCCTTTCATTATTTGCTCGGCAATCACGATGCTCATCCTCGCTTTGTTTCGAAGTTGGATCGACTTGCGATCCGTTTGCCTCGGCTTCAATGGCAACCTTACATTCTGCGAATTCGAGAAAGCGTGTTCTTGCATGGGGACATCGTAGACTGCCAGCCCTGCCATACCATTTTGGCAGAGAGAAGAAAAATACAGGATTCCAAGCCCCACCCAAAACAGGTTTCCCACCTGCTTTACGATCTCGTCGTCCAGGCTCGACTGCACCGAGTAGTGATGCATCTGGCAATCAAGCAGAAACAAGTTTTGCGAAGATTAAGTCATTATCTGAAACTGGAGCGGCTCGACGCAACGCACGGGGTGCGCGATGTCTATTTTGGTCATACCCATCGCTCCGTCGATGCAGTGCAGTATGCTGGACTCACTTTTCACAATGGTGGAGCCTCCATTCACGGCCTACCTTTCCGAATCATTGAAATACGGCCCTAAACTTCATGGCTTGGCACGACAACTACTGCAATATTTGGGTGTCCGGTGACGTCGATTCCTTGCCGCTTCTCACCATCCAAGGACGGATAAGCGGCGGTAGGACGGCCGTAGTCGCCAACACGATCAACAGCGCGGGGTCAACGATTGCCCATGCTCCCTTGTCGATGACAACGCTTAGATTCGGGATTCGCGAACCGAGAAAAATGTACACGAGCGAGGCCGGCAGAATTCCCAAATGCGTTGTCCACCAAAAAGTTACCAGTGGAACATTGGTCGCGCCCGCACCGTAATTCACCAAGGTCAAAGGTGCGTGGGCGAGTCTCAGCCACAGCAAGTAGTAGGCTCCGTCTTCAGCAAATCGTTGGCTAAATGCTCGCAAACGGACCTGCCAACGCAGGTACAACAATCGTTTGATCACAAATCGCCCAAGTAGGAATGAAATGACCGCGGCCGTGGTCAATCCAATCTCCACCATTATCAACGCCGCAGCAAAGCCGAATAGCCAACCAAAGACGATCGACTTGCCCGCCGTACCGGGCACCATGGAAAGGGCCACATAAACGAGCAGTCCAACTGACCAACTGATAATTGGGTTTGTTGCAATTTGATTTCGAAGGAAACTCTCTCGTTCCACCACCCAACTTACGTCAGGCAGATACCTAATGCCGAGACCGACACTGCACAACGAGACGATGAACACGCTTGCAAATACAACGCGACGCGAGGGCAAACGCGAGGGAATAGTTCTGCGGACATCCATCGGAACAAGTTCCGAATCGTGATTTTGACTCATGATTTGTTCGAGCGACCAAGATTTCAAACGGCCATCACAGTTTTGTGCAGTTAGGCGAACGGCAGATTGAAATCTACCAGTAGCATGGCCCCCAGGGCCGTGTGACACTCGGGCTTGGATCCAAGCACTGGGACCCAAGCTACCGTAAACCAACTCCTGCCGCCCGCCTTACGCCAGGCTGGAAGCCTATCCCACTTTTTCCCCACATGTTGCTTAAGTGCAATTCAAGTGCCAAATTGTTCTTGTGCCAAGTTTTGCGCTCACGCCAATTCGAGTTAAAGTCTTCTCCAGAAGAAATGGCCAGCACCGATAAAAAAATGTCCGAGGGGAGCAGGACAAAAACCGAGGCGAATTAGAGATCGAAGGCCATTGGTTCAGAAAAGGAGCCTCGTCGAAAGGAGTGCCTGCTTACCGCTTCAAATGTGTCTCTTTCGTGAAAGTAGATGTAGTGAGTAATGGTAATCGTCTCGTTTGCAATCACGATTTGATTGAGGGAGTTCTTCTCGCGCTCACGGCCACGGCCGCGTCTGGAGGTGGTCGTTCCGCATTGAGCTATGATAATGCCTCGGTCTCGATGCGAACCTGGATAGAAATCCAGTGAATTTCCAATGTAGGCCCGGTGCAAATGCCCGCCGAGAATCATATCGACATTCAGGTCGGCAAATCGCTCGATAGCACGTTTTGCTTTGGGCATGTTGCTATCACGGAGGTAGTCTGGCGCAGGCGCAAAATGATGGTGAGCCACTACAATGCGCGCGATGCCCTTTGGTGCATCCCGAAACGCCGATTCACAACCGTCCAACTGCCATTTGAAGATCTGGCCATTGCTTATTGCCGATCGAGGCGCAGTCGAATCCAATCCAACAATCACCGCCCCGTCCATTCGGAGCACTGGATTGAGTTCCTCTGAAATGATCTCTTGATAGAGTGCATGTGGACGAAATATGCGTTCGAATACTCGATAGAGCGGGACGTCGTGATTGCCCGGGATGACCAACTGGGGGGCCTTGGGCAATCTTTCCATATACCGCTTAGCAGCTTCAAATTGCTCCCGTTTGGCGCGTTGGGTCAGGTCGCCGCTGATGATCACGGCGTCAGCCTGGATCGTCCCCGCAATCCTAAGCGCGGCTTCGCCAACCTCCTCGACATAGGGCGGGCCAAAGTGGAGATCGGAAATATGAAGTAATCTGACCGGTTTTTTGGGACGATCCACGTTGGGCCATTCAAAAAGGAGTTCATGCAGGCTCTCGGTTAAAACTAATGGTAACCTAATCCTCGAAAAAACTCGCGTTGACAAGCGACGCTCGACATTTCGTTTTTGCCTAATCGGCGGCACGATAAATGCACACTTCACCGAAAAGACTCATCGTAATTACTATCTAACGCGAACGGCAGTTGTTTTGTTACCGTAGCATGGACAAGCTCCTACACGGCCCAGGGGACAGTGCTACGACACGGACCAGGGGCCATGCTACGGGTAGATAAGGAGAAAATATGTTTGTATTGTCGCCACCATTGTTGTGGACGATAGCCTGTCTGTTTTTCGCCTTGACAATCGGGACGCTCGTGAGGATTGCTACGCTTCGCGGTGCTGCATCCGAGCGTGCACAAACGCACCTCAACAGCGTTCGGACATGGTGGGTCCTAGCGGCGCTGCTAACTATCGCATTGCTCCTCGGCAAAGCAGGGGTCGTTGCGCTACTTGCGATTGCTGGAATCCTAAGCTTGCGTGAGTATCTCCAAATAATCGGTTGGAATCGAGTTGGTACGTTATCGGCGGTGTTGTTATTTGTAACTGTGCCTCTCTACTACGCATTTGTGTTGTTCGATCACGTTGAATGGTTGAGATCTGAGGCGCCCGTGGCTTTTTTGCTGGCGTTGGGCGCGCTCAGAGCATTGCTCGGATTGGTTGAGGACTTTATTCGCATAACGGCTGCTCTGATTTGGGGGCTGATGTTATTCGTTTACTGTTTGTCGCACGCGTCATTCCTATTGACTTTGCCAACACAAACGGAACCTTGGGTTGGGAGTATAGGGTGGTTTTTGTATTTGATCTTACTAACGGAGTGCAATGACATAGCCCAGGCGCTAGTAGGGCGACCATTTGGCCGGACAAAAATCACACCCCGCATTTCGCCTAATAAATCACTGGAAGGGCTGCTTGGTGGAATTGCGGCAACGATTGTTCTTGCGGTTGCGCTAGCGCCATGGCTGACGAACCTGATGCAGGAGGGGTCTGGAATAAAAGGCGTTCTCTGTGCCATGCTATCGGGCCTGTTAATTGCTCTATCCGGCTTTCTAGGTGACCTTAATAAATCTGGCATAAAACGGGATGCCGGAATCAAAGACAGCGGTACGATGCTGCCCGGCCAGGGAGGAATGATGGATCGCATCGATAGCTTGACTTTCTCGGCTCCTGCCTTCTACTACTTTCTCCGATCTATACTTCCCGTGATCTGACCAAGTCTCTTCAACAGGATCGACGGTATGGAATCAACCAAAACGACAGAAAAATCGACGCGCCGCGAGGTGATGCCATTAGAGGATTCCACCGGCGGAGAAAGCGCGTACCGCCACAAGTTTGTAACCATTCCAAATGTAATTTGCGTAGTGCGACTTTTCGGTGCAATTTGGCTTTTTTGGCTTGCTTATCAAAACAGGTTGCAGCTTTTTACGGGTGTCTTTGTCGTACTCAACTTGAGTGATTGGATTGATGGAAGGCTAGCCCGATGGCTAAAGCAGCGATCTGATTTCGGCGCCCGATTGGATAGCTTTGCGGATGCAGTACTTTACGGTGCGCTCTTTTTCGGAATGTTTTGGTTTCGCGGTGATGTTCTTATGCGCGAGGCGGGTTGGTGGTTGTCCGGTTTACTAAGCTATATGATGACGATGGGAGCAGCACTCTGGAAGTATGGTCGAGCTCCGAGCTATCACACCTATGGGGCAAAAATATCGCAATGGTTTGTCTTGGCTGGTGCAATCTGCTTGTTGTTAGACTACAGCGTTTGGCCATTTCGAGTTGCCATGTTCTGCGTTACGCTAACAAACATCGAGGCTACGGCGATTACTTGGTTGTTGCCAAATTGGAGAGCCGATGTATTGACCATACTTCACGTGCTTCCATCTCGCGATAAACGGTCCGTGTGATCTCGCAGGAACCAATTTTCGAAGGCTCATCCGGCGTTTCGGCGAGGTTGGCAAAACGAACCACAGCTCGCAAATGCTATCGTTCGACAAATCAACGAATTGCCTGGGTAAGTTCAAGCAACTTCGATGCTCAACGGCATCGAATCACCGACCTCCCCGGATTACCGGATGAGCCTAAATGTAAACCAAGATCAAAACGGAGTGAAAATGGCAAGTAAAACCCTCTTTTTTCGTACATTCTGCGTCATTCAAGCTTTTGT
>JANLRK010000349.1:0-5421 GCA_031361585.1 Pirellula sp.
TCAGATTCGCCGAACACGATTGCGAGCCGACGCGATCTTAGCGAGTTGTGAAGACGTCAGGCCGTTGGCTGGCAAGCACGTTGTGTTGATGCATACCTTATTGGGATTAGATCGAGACGACTCTGTTTCGTTTTTGACCAAACTTGGAGCGGTAGTGCAGACCAAGATGAACATGCAAACGCACTACGTCATCATGGGAACAAACGATCCAACCGATGCGGATTGCGTTGAAACGTCGCTGCCTGTAGAGCAAGTAGCACAGCGAAACAAAGATGGGCAACCGATTCGCATATTAACGCAGCGCCAATTGTTGGCATGCATACCATCGGGTCTTGCAATCGCCCGCGGCGACTGGTAGGTCGCACGTGCCGCGTGCGACAAAGCGATGCAAAGTATAGCCCCCTGGTCCGTGTGCCATACAAATGCAAATTCATTCTCGGCACGAGTGACCCACGCATGGATCACCTGCTATTCAATTCATGAACGATCGATATCTGTTGCAAATTGCCGGCCGTGTAATCCTGGACCCGAATCGTCGCTTGGAAGGATGGTAGCCGATAGGAAATAGGCGCTCCCGTTTCCTTATCGTTTTCGTCAAATCCGCTTGTGCTAGTTCGTTAAATCATGAACGACAGAAATCTGCTGCAACGCACTTGCGCGGCCATCTTGTACGCGAATGGTCGCTTGAATCGAAGGTAGCTTATACGGGATTTGAGGTGATGCGTCTCTCTCTGTAGCGTCATCCCCAATTCCATCCGAGCCAGGATCCGGCAGTCCCAGAGGAACGTTAAAGTCGAATCTCCGAAGGCCACCTTGCCAAATCAATCCTTGAGCCGAACGAATTAGCGCCTCGCCATCAAACTCATACGCATTGGTAAACGTGTCAAACGCAGGCTGATAGGATTGATGGAGTGTCGGATCAGAATATGCGCCCGATTCATATAGAAATTTTGAACGATTCAATCCCCGTGCGTTTCCGTTGCCATCAATATCCGTGTTCAAGTCCAGAAGGCTTAGACTTGACGCAAAATATTTGGAGACGCCCGCCAAGGAACTTGAAGTTGACAATCGAACATCTGGACCAGCTAATTGTCGATGTGTGGCATTTACAAGTTTGCTTCCCCATCCAGCATCAACGTAGGCACCGTACCCAGACGGTTGTTCATTGACATTTGGGGTAGTGGGATATGTGGTATTGATCAGGCTTAATTGCAGAGCATAGCCTGGGTCAGACGGAGACAACGAAAGATCGTCAGTGCCCGCCCAGCCCGCTTGAGCAATAGTTCCGTTGTTTCCCCATACACCATCTGCACCGGGATGGCCCAGTTGCTTAACTGAAGTATCAAATCCCTTTATGTCAAATCCAACCACATTCGATGCAACAACCTCTTCCAAGAGCGGAACCGGACCATTTGCGGTTGGTTTCGTTCGCAAAAAACACGCTGGAATGAATCCCCGATCTCTAAGTGTGCTATTAACAGTAAGCCCTATGTTCTCGAAGACCGGATTTGTCATTGCGAGATATTGGGCCGCACCACTCTCCGATGTAAGCGCCAATTGCGGGAGAGTTGTACCAAAGCTCCCAATTGGGTAACAGTAATGCGCAAATCGATTTTCGGGCAGTTGCAAATCCTCGATGGAGTTGCTCTTGCTAGTATAAAAAGTGGTTCCGCTTTCAGTAACAGTATGTGGCCGGATACTTAGGTCGCATCGCTGATATGGATACTGCATCATGAATCGAAAGGTGTCCGGGCTACCCGGCGAACCCACGTTAGGAAAGAGTGGCTGCATGCTTAAATAGTCTCCCGCCGCTACAGCGTTCGTAGCGAACAAGGAGGCCGGTGCAGAAATGTTGAGATCAGGCCGTATTAACAATACACGTCTGCACAACGCGACTCTATCTGGCATACCATCTGGATCTGGCACACCATCACCGTTTAGATCAACACCCGGAGCCAAGTCGATAACGGCGTTGTTCGGATTGCTCGGATCAATCGTGTTATTTTCGTTGAGTGGCAGCATAAACCAAACGATCTCCGCGTACTCGGAAGAAATCGTAACGTCTCTACTCCATGCATCTGCCCAACCAGCCCAATTGGGGACATTCGCTGTACTGGGATTCCATGTCGGATCTGGAGAGGGTTTCTCATAGCGTTCGTAATTCATCTTGTCGATAATCAAAAGAGCCCAAGGCACCTTGCCTCGAAAGACTTGGCCTGGTTTAGCCTTCGCGGTGAACATCAGTATGTCGTCAATGTCACCCCATCGGCTCGCCGACAATCTGTTCTCTATCGTTGTCGGTGTAGGCAGATGATTAAAAAGTGTTGCAGTTGCGTCGGAAATAGGACCGTCATAGTACTTGAAATATCCAACGGCAGACAACACGGACTGCGGCGTATCACTTGTCGTGGTGCAGCCTTCCAAGTCGTTTCGCAATAGGGCACTAAGCCCACGTAGTTGATCGCTTAGGATTAGCTTTGCGCGTCCCTCACTTACCGTTTGACTAAGCGTTTTAAATCCTTGCGCCATTGCCAACATCATCAAAAGAGTGATGGTTGTTGCGATCATCACCTCGATTAATGTCAATGCGGTGCGCTTGAACACGGAGATTCTGTGTTTGGAGTAAGTATTTTTGTTCATAGATCCAATCCTTAAGGCAGCTTGCGTTGCAAGAGAATCGTGCGTTCAGTATTGAGATTCTCGCCAGGTTTGTAACCGACAGGAATCGTACGATCGATCATAAAGAACTGACGCTCCCGTTCAGGTAGCCCATTCTCGCCGACATACTCATTCCCAAATCCTGAAATAGGGTCGTATTCAAACAAGCTGACTGTCACCCAAACGGCAAAGACATTTGATTGATTCGTTACGAGATTTGGCAAACGCATCGCTCGTTGCATTCGAACAAATGGTTGTGTTGCTTCAAGCTCATCAAGGACTTGGTTTGCTTGCAATAACATTGGACGGTCAGTCGTTTTCAATTGGAGGACGGACAGAGGATCGTTATTCAAAGCAACGTTATTAGAACGCAGCAACGTCGATTCCACTCCGTAGCGGCCACGCATTCTTTCTGTCGCAGTACTGTCTGCTAGAGCCGGCGCCAAATTTGAGGAAATGGCTGGCCGAAACGCACCGACGAATCGCGTAGGATAATCCGGATGCATTCCAGCAACAGGGGAGCCCAAAAACAAATTGTTTGTAACAGAACCGTTTGTGAAACCTTGCCTTGACTCAAGAAATAGGCCTTCAAGGTCGCTAAACTCCTTTGCATTGCGATCGAGACCAACAAGGTAATTGTGCTCAAGGGCTTTCAGTGCACGGCTGTGACCATCATTGCCAAATGCAATCGTGTTGAGATTGATCTTCCCTGCTGCGACAAAACTTGGTTTCGTATTGAATGGTCCTAAAAGTGAGGGACCACGAATATCAATCGGTTCGCCTCGCCCGGTATAATTGGGCATCAAATAGGAATTCAAAAAGCGAGACGAAACTCTATCTGCAAGCGTTGTTGGAGCGGCAGGATAATTCGGGTTTGCAAGCCCCAGCATCGTTCCCGGGTGCAAATACCTTGTCGCGTCCGCAAATGGTGGCTGAGTTTCTACAAAGTCTAGCAGAAGAGTCCAGTCCGCTAGTCGCTGACCGGGAACTTCAGGTACAGCCCAATATCCCGGGGAATTCGCCGAAGCTGGTAGATTCACATTCCACGCGTTGGCGGTCTGGTAGCTCGGCACATAACCCAATACATCTCGATTTTGTGGCGTGAGGAACGCCGAATGGTGTAATCCAAACAATCCAGGGCTAGTAAGTGGTACCATCATCAATTCATATGGTGACGCAAATGGGCGATTAAACCAAGTCAAACCGGCCAACCTACCGGGAGTTCCGTTGTATGCGGGTGTCGTTGAGAAAATTGGTGGACCGAACGCATCAAATTGAGCCGATGTCGCGGTATTCATCTCAGCCGGAGTGGGCAAAGCCGCGCCATTAAAATAACCAGCGTTGCAGTAGCCAAGCGTCGTTGCACTATTGCCGATGCTCCCCCCGTAACCCAGTTTGTCATAACCCAATTGATACATGAAATATGCGTCTGGTTTCGCTGTCACTGACCCAACCGTTATGGTCGCGGGCAGATTAGTTTGGAGATACGATGACCTTAATGCACTGGACTTGGGAGAATAGTAACTGACTCCATGGTTAGTAACAGCATGATTGTTAGCAAGTGGTGACAACTCCCCGTTTTTGTAACGAGATTGAAACTTTACAACGGACGGCGGCACAATAGACGGAGGAGGGTCGTCTGTAGTCTCTGCCCAAATGGGAGCCTCGCCATTGAACACGTTCAAATCAATCGACATCCAATCGACAGTAATGTACGGGTTACTCACTGGATCGTAGTGGAAATCAGGATCAGCTAATCGTTGAAGATACGCAACTCTGAAGTCTTCATACGTCTTTGTTTTATAACGCCCGACTAAGACGGGATTTGTCTTGTCGATTGGCGTGTCCGGGAAAAACTCAGTAGCCGAAATTGGAGACGCGCCAAGGTCAACCCAACTATCCGGGGGATTAATAAAGCCACTAAATGTCAAATCGCCGAATCCGGGAGTACCATTTGAACGAGTTCCGATGACATCTGCTGAATTCAAGCGAACGAGTGGTCTATTCGCGTCGATCCAAATCGATTCCCCCAAAACAGGCCTTGGCAACGAGACGTTGATTCCAATTCCGTATGGAAACGGCGTACCCCAGTCCTTATTGAGTGGAATCGCTGGATCATCCGGTGCGGGAACTGTGCAAACAATCGAAACGGGTGTTTTGATTCGACTCGGAATCCAAGGTTGATTTGCCAATGAACCGTTAAGAAGAAAGGTGCTAACTCCCCCGCCTGTGAGATTAACTTGCTGAAAGGAGGGCGAGAGAACAGGGCGATTTGCAGGAGTGATTCCAGTCCGTGTGAGCTGATCAGGATAGTTCACTCCAGTAAACTGGTTGTTCTTCAACGATCCGATAGGCGTCTGACCTCGTGGGCCCACAACCATATAGGAACCGCCGCCAAGCAACGCTGACCCCGATTGATTAACATAAACGCATTGACGTCCAAAGCCAGCCATGATCGGAATGCTATCTGGTATAGTCGAGCTCGCTGCTGGCGGCGTCGTGGAAAACCAAATAAACCTTTCGAAGCCTTTTGGTGGTGTTGCGCTTCTATTCGCCAAATTGTAGTCGAGGTTATTGCCAATGTACTGTTCAACCGAAGTAGTAAATGTCGCAGATCCATTCCTTGCCGTAGAGTCGGCACTCCATTGATGCGTCAGGAATGGCAACGATGCGTCATTATTCTTGAGCAACAAATTTGGATGATTCGCATCCGCTAAATCGTACGGCTCCGAGATCGCGATCCGCCAAACGGGTTGTGCACCA
>JANLRK010000350.1:0-15426 GCA_031361585.1 Pirellula sp.
ATTATTGGTAGTGCTTTTGGTTTGGCTTTTTGATCTTTGCGACCTTTATCATTCTTGTCGTCGCCACCTCGCCAATCTGACATATCAATGGTCCCAATTTTCAGAAACACACCTTCGGGGAAAACGTCATTCTAACGCTTGCAATCAAAATGCAATGCCTGCGTAGCTAATCGGGATGCAAAATTTCGAATGACAAGAATTGAACCACGGATTTCACGGATGAAAGAGTTTAGATCGAACAGCGCGTCACTTGAATGCTTGCAGCTATCTGGTCAATCCGCGGTATCCGCGGTTAATAATTTTGTGCGGTTGGGTTCGTGGTCTAGAATTCTTGTGCGGTCCAAAAACAAAAAGAGAGTAACTTCCGTTACCCTCTCGCGTTTTTTCATTTGCTTGTTCTCGCTCCGTCTTCCTTATTTACTGACCAATCCTATTCGGATCTCGCGACCAACCTCAGGATTGATCACACTTGTCGAGTCGAGCGAGAGCAAAATTCTTCGTCCGCTCGCATCTGTGATTCTACCAACTTGATGCTTTCCGTTTGCGTCGACGACAACCAAGGTCCAACCGACGGACATTTGGTAGACATCGGGCAGTTCAACCAGAATTTCTCCCAGCGTTTTACTCGTATTTATGACCCGGGCGGCAATCAACTGGTCTGGGTTCGAAATCCCTTCTCCCGCCTTTGTCCCTCGCTTACCCACGATAACTGGTTCTTCTCCCTCACGGTATTCAGGTCCTTTAATTCGATACGAGACTTTGGTAGCCGAGGCCTTGCCCGCCCCTTGAGTCGCTCCCTTTTCTTTGATGTCCGATTCTCTGGGAGCGGTCGAAGGTTTAACGTCCTTTTCTTTCGGATCAGTCGGTTCAGGAGCTTGAAGTTCTTCTAGCTCATTGGGTGGCGGCAATTCTTCGAGTGGCTTGGGGGTCGGACATCCGCATTTGCGAACCAAAGCCGCAGCCGCCGTTCTAATATCTTTGACCGGCTCTTTGAAACAGCCCTTGGCATCAACTCCGTACGCAATATCGGTCAACTTCTTGTGAATATCTTCGGTGCAACAAGTTGTTTCACAACCCGTCTTGCACTTCGAGCAGCTTCCGGCCGCTTTGCTGAGTCCTTCGATGGCCGCGGTTCGTACATCTGGATCGCAATCGTCCAACGCCGCTAGGAATGCTTTAGCGACCTCGTCGTCTTTGTTGTAGCAGCCGCAATTGACATCAGCCAGGAATTTGAGCGCTTTGATTTTTTGTTTCTTCTGGTCTTGCTCTGTCTTGATCTTGGCCGCAACCTTGATCATCTCTGGCTTCTCGGGCTTTAGATTCGCTGGATCCGCTATCTTTAATAACGGAGGCTTCTTCTCGAGTCCTGGGAATCTGCCACTGCGATTGATCGTCGAGTCGCGTAATATTGCCGTGGCTTGAGGGATCCCAAGTTTATCCCAGAACGTCGTGACTGGTATCGGATTTGCTACACAACCAATAGATGTGCCGAGAAAGTAGGCAATGGCAAGTCGAGAGCCGGAAAGGTAATAATGAGAGCGATCCATCGCGAAATTCCTCGTTTGAAATGCAGCTACAACTCGTTGGTGTACGGTAGCAAACCTAAGTCGTAAATCCGTTTTCGACTTACCAGAGTTCATCGGCCAAAAACCGATCCGATTTATTGCTTTACTGTCGTGTGTAGCAAAGCTTACCCATGTCGCCCTACCCGAACAGTTTTGACTTGCTCTCCAATATAGGGATCATGGCTAGCTAACCACCTGGTCGCGTCTTTCATTGCTTGGGCGGTTTTCCGGCCCATTCAATTTCCAAAGGTGTGTTTTTGTCCTGGTAGTTTCCGGCGTAATCGATGGTTCGAGCGACGACGTAATAAACGGTGTTTTTTGGTTTTTTTGCAAAAGACTCCCAACTAAGCGTAAACTTGATTTTACCATCAACGCGCGCCATGTTTTTTGTATCACTAACCTTTTCATCTGTATCCATAAACGAATTGGGATTGTCTCTATTTGCGGCAATGGCAAAGATTGCGCTTTCGACGCCGGAGCCAGACGGATCATCTTTGGCTTCAATCCAGATATCAATCGTTTGTTCCTCGAACAATTTGTGCCTTTGTTTGGAAACCTTATCCTGCCATGCTACAAAAGATGGAATCGGGGGTGCTCGATCAAAGACGATCTCCTTTTCCGCTGTTTTAGTCCCTGCTGTGATTTGGAAGACATATACACCATTTAGGTCATTTCTAATCTCGTGTCTGATTTTCAGTTCGGATGGTTGGAATCCGACACCTAAGGTGCCATTTTCTTCTGAGACGGAAAGTTGGGTTCCGAACCAACGATCATCCTTTATTTCAATAGCTTGACTTGAATCAGCACCAATAGCCGCCTTTTTGGAGAAACGATAGTTGGCTATTCCGCTCGCAGGAATATCCAGTTTTGTATCGACCTCAATCCCTTTGTAATCACTTCCATTTAGGTTTGGAAATACATACCGTCCATTGACCTCTCGAGGTTTATCTTTGCCTGCTGGCTCTTGAGGAATGGGGCGGATTCCAGCGATCTCCACCCTGCTTTCGTTGACCTCCAGATCCAATTTGTCCATGTCCGAATTTGCTTTATAGATGACCGATCTCGGGTAATCACCAATATCCACCTCGAAGCGAAATTGCTTCTTGGCTTCCATCACTGGACCAACAAACCGGAATGATGTCTCCTCTGCTGTCAGGGTTTTTGAGCTCGGACCACCCATGTCGTTAAGCACCGACGAATTCTGACCCTCGACAGTCATGAGTTGTCGAATAGTAACGGGTAGCTCTTTCAGGCTGTAGTTGCCCCAGAGCTTTTCATTGCAATCAAAATCGATCCGCAAATTCGATTTTGCTTTAATGGGTCCCGGTTCTATTTTCAAGTACTTTGGTTCGAAGGGTCGCGACGGCACGAAGCGACCATAATGCATTGAAGGATTAGGTTCCTTTTTACGGCCCTTCTCATCGTTGATTCCTTCTTCTTTCTTGAACTCGACAATTTGAAAAACAAGCTGCGATTCAGCAGCGTTGTCGTTCTCAAGGTGCTTCGCCTTGGGATCGACTAGATTCAATTTCACCGGTATTTCACTCCCTTCAGGTTTCTCTAAATCGTAACCAGGAATTTCTAGGTCGTCGTTCGACATGGCAAACAAGTTTTCGTCGGAGAGCTGGGAACGTGTCGGGGTATCATGCGAGGGCAAAGCGTAAACTCGTAACTGCACTCTCCTTTTCGTCTCTTTTTTGTTGCGTAATGCGAACGAAAAGCTGCTAACCGCACCCTTGATCGCTGGACCTTCCAGATCAAATACATTTTGATCTTTCCCTTTCATTAAAATCGATTTTCCGCCATCATCAACTCGCTTGGCTACGAGATCGATGCGACTAGCATTTCGCATCAAGGGCACTACGAGCACATTAGATTCTTTGTTTTGAGCATCGATGGCTGTTATTTGAATTTTCACTCCATCGGGGAAGGTTTGGCCCACTTCTAGTCGGCATTTCAAGTTAATTGCTTTGGACTTTGGTTCGACTCTCATTCGCTCTCCGATCCTGAATGGTCGTTCGTCCAGTAGAAAAGAGAGCCCGACAACCTTTTTGTTCGTCGACCATTGGATTTCGCATAGATCGACGGGGGAATTATCGACATGCAATATGCTTACAACCACAGTCGCCTTGTTTTCCGTATCCGAAAAATCTATCGTCCGATTCGCTGAAGAAATGGAAATCGACTTCGGATTGATTGGTGGTACAACGATTCCGGCATACGACTTGAAAGCGGAGTAGGACTTTGATCCTGAGTTGGCTTGGGTGCCAGAGTTGACGAGTGTGGAAGACGGCGATGAGTCAAATCCAAATGTCGGTTCAAAACCAAGTTCGATCAGACTTAGGTAATGCCAACTTTTGGTAACGTCGTTGATGCCCGGCTCAATCAAACCAGCTTGCATAATCTCCCAATAGGATTTCCCCCAAAGCAAGAAGCCCTCCCAACCAGACATCGAAGGCAATTTTGCATTTAGAATATCTTTGTCTAGAAAAAGGGACGCGATGTCGGTCAGGTTGGCACAGTTGTCTCGAACTACAGCAAGATGTGAACTAGAGAATCCATTTGCTCTGGACTTGTAAAACGTCTCAAGAGCTTTTGGGTCATTGCTCACGATTTCAAATTCCTTTTTTTCGTAAACGACCTGCAAAGTCTTTCGACTTTCATAAGTTATCAGCGGACTGGACAAAAGTAACTGATACTTCCTGTCCTCGAGCCAATCCATGGACTGGTTCTTGTTCCTGTTGAGAACACTGACAATATTCGACAACGATTCAGTGAGCTTTAGACGGGCCTTACCGGCCTCATCACGCTGCATGTCTTTTGAATTCTCGGAGGCAGCATCCGTTACCTCCTTTGGTAGTTTTGCTCTTGCGTTCTTAAGACACTCGACGAGTCTGGTATAGCCCGCACGAAGTTCGGGAAATTCTGGAGTCAAATCCCGCCAGAACGTCAGCTCGGAAATGGAATCGATATAATCCCGATATTCCTTGCATGTTACTTTCCAGTCGGGGTCGACCAGCCGTTGTTCCTCTTCCCATAGTTTGCGGTAATTGGTGTTAGAATTCCGAAAATCATTCCAAGCGCGGCAGAGTTCCCAACCATCGTCAGATTTCGATGCGATCTTCTCCGAACGAACTAGTTCGCTGGATGCGATAGCGTTCCTTAAGGCGAGCAACGCTTCGCAATCATTTTCGCAATCCTTTAACTTCCGGGTTGGGTTGCGAGCAGCGTCAAATTGCAATTTTCTCCAAGCCAAGGGAGCGAAATCGGCAGGCGACCAGTTAGTCAATTTTCCTTTTTGCTTTTCGCCTCGATTTGAGATCAAATCTCGAAGTTGCCAAAATCGAAGTTGCAGATCGCTGTCGAGTGTTTCGGGCTTCGTTGCGATTGCTGAATTTGATTCTTCTCCAACCTTTTCTTTGCTTGTTTCTTTTTCCTTGCTTGCCTCTTTTTTTGTAGGATCTTCTTTTTCCAGGTCCTTATTTGAAGCAACTTTACCCTGGTGAAGATTCACCAAGACTCGATCCGCCATTTGCCAAATTTTTTGATTGCGTGGAATACAGTCTTCGCCGGAATTCGCGAAAATCAGGAGGGGTGTTTGATCGCCTTTGGTTGCTGAATGGCAATATTGATAAATAGATTTGAAACACTCCGCCAAGGAGAGTTCCGTTTTACCACCAACTCGTTTGAAGGCTTGTTCGAACGCTTCTTGAAAAAGGGTTTTATCCCGACGCAACGAGTAGTACGTAGATTGGTGATCTTCGGCTGGGCAGATAATCCAGAGATTACTATTTGAGTTCGCAAAATCCGACTTCATTTCTTCTGCGGCTTTTCGAAGATAGGTAGCAACTGGATTCACAATCCATCCAAGGTGCGGCGCGGATTTTAGGTCGCAAATATCCGCTATCAAGACGATATTTTTCGTTGGAACCTCGTTTAAGAGTAGCGTCATCAATTTCTTAATTGGATAAGCCGGATCGGAAGCAGAATCTTCAATGTACAGGCCGCATCTCCATGGACTCCCGTTTTCCTTTTCGTCGCGAGTTACGGCCGCATAGCAACGCAGCTGAATGAACAAAGTATCCTTCGCATGGACACCCCTGCTTTTAAGGTCCTTAGACAATTCCGTAACTCGTAAATTAATGTCCTCGCCTTTTTCTATGGAATCGGGATTGCCAACTTTTATCCAGGGGCTCAGCCCGTTTTCCTCGGCTTTTGATTTCATTACTTCTAGATCAAAAACACCATTGTTCAGCTTCGGTATAGTTTTGCCATAATTTAGGATTGAAATCGTTGTAGCGAACGTCTTCACATCGTCCTTGGGCAGAAGACTCCAAACGAAAAGGAGGAACAATACCAAAGCAGATGTGCCGAAGAAAATCAGCATGCCAAATCTGTTCTTGGGTTCCTCAACTCGGTCCGTCCACGATCTCTTAGTCACGGTGGCTGCGGATCCTGACGTCATCTGCATTTCTCCAAAGAACTGAAATATCTTCGCCTAGTCCATCCCATTGTAACCGCAGTCTACCTTGGTATGATAGCTGGCGGCCTTTGACGGCATCCTTTGCAGAGTGTTTTACTGCATCGCTGATAAGTTGTATTCCCATTCTATTGCGATTTCAACAATGCAGAATCCCTCGGTACTCTGGTCGGAAGGGATGTTTCTCCGACCCCATCATTTTCAAGCTGCCGATCGGTATGTGGCTGAATTGACCGGACTGCATTCGCAGATTGATCATCCGTATGGCTATGGCGTCTTGCGAATAGCCGTGTCCGAAGAAGCCATCGCAAATGGAGTTCTCGAATTGGTTGGACTGAGCGCTCGACTTCGCGATGGAACCATCGTTGCCAGCGAAGCCAACGAAGTGAAATCCGTCGATCTCAATGTGCGATTAATCGATAGTGCGGCGGGTATCAAGCCGATCACTGTTTTCTTAGCCATTCCCAACGCGTCCGAGGGACGGGCCAATGTGACCAGGGATGCAACCGAAAGTCGTTCCCGGTACACGGCTCTTCAGCGCGAGGTAGACGACCATAGCAACGGTGGTAACCGACAAGAAATTGGGCTGATGCAATTAAATGCTCGCATCATGTTTTCCTCGGACGACACAACTGGTTTTCAAACTGTGCCCATCCTTCGATTGTTGCGAACGGGTTCCGATGGCGTCAAGTTTAAGGTTGATCCAAACTACTTTCCGCCCTCGATCACCACCCAATCTTGGAGTGAATTGAGTGCTCTAATTCGAGATCTTCGGAATTTTTTGGGCAGTAGGATCAAAACCCTCAGCATGGTCATTCAGGAAAAGGGTATCACACTCTCCACCCAAGTGCATGGCGACCTAGAAAAGATCTTGCTCATGCATGTCCTCAACGAGTCGTATGGCGAGCTATCCTGCCTAGCCTTTGCGTCGGGAGTTCACCCGTTGGTGGCCTACACCTCCCTATGCTCCATCGTAGGTCGTTGCTCTATTTTTGGGCCAACGGCGGCTATCGAAGAAGTCCCGCAGTACGATCACGATGACCTTGCACGAATCTTTCGTTGGGCTTCGGATCTGATCCGCAAGTTGATCAACTCGGTTAAAGAGGATGAATGCATTCAACGCAATTTTGTTGGAGCTGGAAAAGGCATGCACGTCGTTTTAGAACCGGAATGGTTTGGCCCGGAATGGGACTGGTACTTCGGCGTGAATCCAATCAACTTGAGCGTTGAGGAATGCGTTCAATTGCTGAGCGGGGGAATCGATTGGAAACTCGGAGCATCGGATATGGTGGAACTATATATGACGAAGTCCATTCCAGGACTTAAATTGCGCAAGGTTGCGCAATTACCTCGTGGCCTAACCAATCGCGGGAAATGGTTTTTCTCTCAGATTCGATTAGATGACGAACCCTGGAAGCGAGTTCAGCTTTCACAAACAGTGGCGATGCGTGTTCGGACGGAACAGATTTCCAACTTGGACTCGCTCGAAGGAAATCGTAGGTTGCATGTCACTGTCGGCGGCCAAACGTACGGACTTGAGTTCGCTGTATTTGCAGTTAAAAAACGAATGTAAATGTGAGAATCCATGCAAACCGAATTTGCAAATGCAGTTGATCCGATTTTTGATGCCGCTTTGCGCCTCGAAACCCGAATCGAAAATCGCGACCGAATCGTAACCGCCGATGAAAGAGCCATTCTCATCCGAAAAATTGAAGAAGCTGAGTCCAAACTCGGGCTGCGAGAAGAATGGAAACTTTCCAAGTACGCGATCTGCGGATGGATCGATTCAAGGCTAATAGAAATTCCATGGCAAGAAAGCAATTGGTGGAAGGACAATTGTTTGGAAAAGAAATTCTTTGGAACTCGCGACGCTCACGAAGATTTCTTTAAGAAGGCGATCGAGGCGGGTGGCCATCCCAACAAAAATGCCCTTGAGGTTTTTTACCTGGCGGTGGTCCTCGGATTTCGCGGATTTTACGCAAACCCCGATTTGTCTTACTCTCGCAAAATGGCTGAAAAGCTGCGAGTACCCGATTCGATTGATGGCTGGTGCCGCGAAGTGGTTCGTACACTGCATGTTCGACAGGGCCGCCCGCAAATACCTTGTATTATTCAGACTGGTAGTTCAGCCAAACCGCTTAACGGCAGGTCGAACTTACTGCTCTATGTCATGCTTAGCACTTTGTTGGTTGCGTCAGCAATCGCATGCTTCCTATTGCTTTACCGATTCGACTTCGGCGGTCTTACAAAATAAATTGGGGCATCTATGAATTTTATCCAGTCCTTAATCGATGCTATAACGACCCCAATCCGTCAGCTGATTACCTGGTTCGTGCAGTGTCTTCCCGGGATGAATGCAATCGCTCGGCTGTCACTGCCGACTAAATGGTCGCTGCTCTCGCTGCTCTTCCTGCTCATGATTTGGGGAGCTGCGTTGGTCAGGCATTACTTCTTTGACTTAGGCACGAGACATTGGTTTGAATATGAAGTTGTTCCAATTTTCTTTGTCATGTCGATTTCTATATTCGTCTACTTTTTCGTACTCTTTCTACTTAAAGAGCAAGTGTCGCGTTACCCTGAGTTGGATCGGATTTGGTCAGATGCATTAGATCAATCGAAAGATAAAAGCATATCGATTTCGAATACGCCTCTTTTCTTGGTTCTTGGCTCTTCCAATCAACGTGATGTAAAAACAATTGCAGGCTCGATGGGAATAGATTTTCCGGTCGACATTCAGTCTAGTGGTGCTCCGCCACTTACATTTCACGCTTGCCGCGACGCGATTTTTGTTTTCGTCAACGGCTGCAACTGCATTTCTCGGTTGGCTACCACTTCTAATTGTTCGACCAACGAAAAAAGTCCATCACTGATAGATGGAATGCAACATAGCGATGTGGGGGGCACTATCGATGCGACGCATCTCAATGCACCTCCGTTGAACGCTGAACCTGAAAACTTCAGCAAAACGATTCATTCGGAACCCTTTTCGCCAGGCGGAACAATGCTCCTTGACGAAAGCGTGGACATGAACGAACTCTGGAAACCCGCGTCGACCTCCAAAATATTGACATCGCAGGAAATCGTCGATAACGAAGACCGCTTGAGACACGTTTGCAAACTAATCAAGAAGGCCAGATTGCCCCTTTGCCCAATCAATGGGATTGTCACTACGTTGAGGTTCGAACTAGTGGAGTCCTCTAGCGCACAGCTTCAAGTCGCCATCCAAAAAGATTTGGCCGTACTGCGCGAAGAATTTCAAGTTCGCTGTCCCAATACGGTTTTGATAACCGGCATGGAAGAAGAAGAGGGGTTTATCGAAATGATCAAGCGATTGCCTCCTCAGCAACCTACCGAAAATCGATTCGGGAAGGGCTCCGAACTTTGGGTCGCTCCGGAAGCGGCACGGCTGGACGCAATTGCAGTCCACGCTACCGCGACCTTTGAGGATTGGATCTACATGCTCTTTCAAGAAGCCAATGCGCTCAAGAAAAAGAACAACGCGCGCTTGTTTATGATGCTTTGTAGAGTGAGAGGTGCGTTCTCCGTCAGCCTCCGGTCCGTGCTCGCTCAAGGTTTCGGTTTTGATCCTCGGCTTGAACCTCGACTTGCCAATGAGCAATTCCTATTTGGAGGATGCTATTTCGCGGCAACCGGACCTGTGCCCAACCAACAAGCCTTTCTAAAGAGCGTTTTTGCTAAGGTTATGCAGCAAGAAGGTGAGTTAGAATGGGCTCCACAAGCTCGTAGACAAAACGGCCAATATCAGTTCCTTGCAAACATCGCAGCGTTAGTGGGTACAATTGCTTTGATTGCGATTGCTGCCATGTTGATTCATAAATTTGTGCCATTCAAATCTGGTCGCTAGCTCGAACAAAGACGAGTACGCTTAACTCATGCGGCGAAACTTTAATCGTACCCCTCATTCTCCTTTGAATAGTGCCAAATTCCCTTCGCTATCCAATTCGAAAATGCACATCAAGTTAAATCGTAGAAGTGTTTTTCGCAAACTCGACTCCGAACTTGTCAGATGCGATCTAAGCATTGAAGGATAGCTGAGAGAGTTCATAAACAATCCCCAATCGTCCTCCGACATCCGCTTCTTTTCCCCAACGCAGATGATCGCATCCTGGCCAACATACAGAGCTAGAATATTTTGAAAGTCTCGCGACTTTCCAAACTTCACGCGACAGAGTGTTTTCGTTAAAGATTCAATGTACCCAGCTAATCGAAGCGACGCCAAGAGTTCGTGCCCCTTCGAGTCCAATTGACTCTCGTTAACAATGATCGACAATTCAAATTCGGACTCAAACTCTTTCAAAAGCCCCATAAGGTTTCCGAAGGGCGAGGAGTATAGCGCCGATTGTTCGTAAATCGGGGAAACCGATGTAGGTTTAAAGTAGGATTTCCACCAATTCGCCAGTTTCGGCTGTCGTTCCAACAACGATTCTTGCTCCTTGATTTCGGATGGAATTTCTGGTGAACGAGCTGGGATTCTAAGGGTGTTCTCGAATTCCGATTGCTCTATTCCCTCCAACCCTTCCAACCCCTCCAAGGATCGAATCGTCCCATGGTTTTCCGGGCTAATAACTTCGCTCGCTGGCAAACGCTGACTAAATGTTAGTCCATCCTGGGAATGCGGATTTTCCCCTCGATCCCGTATCGAAACACTGAACGTAGTCATCCCCGCACGAACCGTGTCCCCTGTACAAAGGTTCTCAACGGTGATGCGAGCGTCGTTCAAAAACGTACCATTTGCACTCCCCATATCCCGAACACGAAAGCCACCCTTGGTTGACTCTAAAAGCAAATGACGTCTGGACATATGTCCGTCGGATGGAACGGCAAAGTCGGCCGTGGAAACGCGTCCAATCTCAATGGACATGTTTTCTTTAAGCCAAATTCGTTTTCCCCTAGCTGGCCCTTCAATTACTTCCAGTACACAGATCATGTGGTAATCAAGATTGAGAATGCCCTTTGGAAGCAATCTGGTTTTGAAATCGCGGATGAGGGTGACGAGAATTTGGTTATCGTCGGCAAAACACGATTGTTGCCTGAATTTTAATAATACGTCCAAAAACCTTAGAATTTGAATTATTGAGCATTTATGTGACCCTATTGTAGAACACCGATCCGTTACAATCCCACTTATTCTGGTCGCGGACTCAGGGGCAGTCTGTCGCGTCCCCCACTAAGATTCGTCCGAAAAAGTACAAAAACCTTTCTACAAGCATCTTTTGAACTAGAATGTGGCAGAATTCAATTTTTTGTCTTCAAGGGCTTGCTCCGTCTCGCGGCAATGCCAATCTGTCCTTCGGATTACACGCCAATGAAAAAACTTACGCGACGACTCGCGAACGCTCTAAAGCAATTTTTTCTTGGGCGGCAAAGACGAATTCAACGCATTGCCTTGACTTCGGAAATCTCGCATACTTTTCGAAGACTTGAATGCCGTCGAGTACTTTCTGTAACCGCGGTATTTGACAATACGGCAGGGATCGGACAACTCACGATCAACATTGTCAACGACGGTGGCAACACGGATGCAGCACTTCTCGTCGATGGAAATAATTTCTATGCCGATACGGACAACAATCAATCGAGTGCAGGCGAAACAGCAATTGGCGTACTCTCCAGCCTCAAACAAATCCAGGTCAACGGGGCAGCCGGAGGAATTGGCACTTTCGCTTGGCGCGGAGATTTTACAGCCAGCAATAGTTTACAAAATCTAATCGTCCAAAACGTCAACACCGCAACGATCGAATCCACCGCCACTCTTCTAAACGACGCCAACACATCTGCGCAATCGTCCATCGACTTCGGGGGGCACCTGACGGTAAATGGGAATCTTACTGCACAGGCGATCGCCGTCAACGGAACCATTTCCGATAGTGCAAATAGCTCTCTGAATGTTCTTGGCAACGCGAATTTGAACGCTACCAACATTACCCTTGGTTCGGCGGTTGGCGACAACATGCAGTTTGGATCGTTGACTGTTACTTCAACAGGAGCCGTACACATTGTTGAAGACTCAAGCTCTCAATTCAATGGAGTGAATACCGCTGGTTCGATCGACATTACCTCCAATGGGTCAATTCAATTCAATGCCGGTAGCAGCTTGACTGCAGACACTGTAATAGTAGTTCAAGCCATCGGGGTAGACTCCGATATTCAAATAGACGGTCTGGTACAGTCAAACAATGGCGATGTAACTCTGCAAAGTGCGGACAGTATCCTTTTTGGCGCAACGGGTTCCGTTCGGGCAAGTAACTTAGGAAATGTTGCGCTAACTGCAAACTCGGACGCATTGGATGGCAATGGATCCGACGGGATTTTCATGGCAGATGGCTCCACGATTCAAGTCGATGGTGGCACGATTCGACTTAGCGCAGTAAACGCTTTTGGTGGCGACATTACCCTTGGACAGCTTACGGCAAATACCAATGCTGCTACTGCAATCGATATACGGACCTTGAGTAGTATCGTAGACGGAACCACGTTAGAAGCAGCAAATCTTTCAGCCACTAGCGGATCGATCTTCTTGCTGGCAACCAATGGCGCAATCGGTGCCGGTGCCGCAGTAGCTGACATAGATATCAATTCCATTCACCTTGCTTTCAATGGTCTTGGAGTTGTGCAACTGACGGATCTTGCAGGGGGAATTGCAGTAACGGGGACATCTTCGGCCGGAGGCGGCGGATTCCTCGCGGCAAATAGCCCACTCACAATTAGCGCGGACATCAATGTTGGAGCATCGATGGTCTTTACCGCAGGCGATAGCGCTTTGGCAGGTGACAATTTGACAATCGATAGCGCCGCTGTCGTGACCCTTACCTCTCTTTTACCTCAAACTCTGACGTTTCAGGCCGGCGACAATATTGTTTTCAACACGGGACGTATCGTAACAACTGGCGGCGGACTTCACTCAGTCGTTTTGTCAGCGGACCTCGACAATGCCGGCGTGGGAGTCGCAGATGGCGATCGAGGCTCCATTTCACAAGATGGAAGCGCAAGCGTTGAGGTAACCACCAACAACCTCACTGCCAATGCCGCAACTGGTATTAACATCGATACGACGATCGCGAATCTAACAGCCAATAACACTTTCTCAGGTGGAGTTGTAATCCGCGAGACCAACGAAGTAAACTTAATAAGTGTAGTCAACCTAGTGGGACTAATCGATGTCCTTGCACAAGGAACAATCACTGCGATCAATGTGGATTCAACAGGCACAGATACGGATCTAAACGACGTCACTTTGGTTAGCGCAACAGGTGACGTCCGTGTCGGTTTGGTTCAAGCGGGACCAACCTTGGGTGATGTAATCATCACCGCTCAAAACAACATTATCGATAATGACACGGGAGTTGATGGTCTGGACATTCGAGGTAACGATATCACTTTAACAGCAACCGCAGGTAGCATCGGTGCATCCTCTCCTTCGATATTTATAGAAAATGTGAATCCACTGGAGATTAGCGCGACTGGCAGTTTTGTCGCCAATGCATTGCTGGGACTGATTGCAATCGATCTCGACGCCGTCGCTCCTGCCGTGGTCACTTTAAACACGAATACACTTTGGTATCAGTCCAACGGAGACATCAACGTCGCTGGCCTATTGCTCGTCACCAACGTCGCTCTGATTGCGGACGCGGACAGCAATGGTGTAGGGACCCTGAATTTAGGCAACACCCTGACGGTCGTAGGCGATCTGCGAGTTGAGGGTGCGGATATAGTGGCTGGTGGCAACGTCCTCAATCCAATTGTTCTCAATGCAAATCGCTTGATGATGTACTCGGGCCAATCCGAATCGCTCACTGTCACGACCACCCAATTGGACGCCACCGCCCGAGGCTCACTGACGATCACCTCGCCAGTTGCTCTAGAATTGATTGACCTTAGTACCCCGTACTTTGATCCGCCAACCGGATTGGACGGAATGGCTCTACAAACGCTGAGCATCGACGGAAGTATCCTACTGCAAGTTAGCGGGGCCATTACAGTTACCAACGATGTGATCGCCAATAACTTTATTGCCAACGGGACCGGTAACATTTTACTTCAGTCGAGTGCTCTGCTTGGCGGCGACATCGTAGTAAACGATGTTGTACGCGGTATGACCGGTCACATTAGCCTGATCGCAAATGACGATATCGATTTGAACGCGAATATCTCTACGGGCGGCGCTGGTACAGTCTATCTACTCGCAACCAACAATACAGCCGATGCTATCAGCGGCGTGGACATGCAATCTAGTACTTCGGTACGAACTGCTGGTGGTAACGTGCGTATCGTGGCCGACAACGAGGGTGATATCCTCCTGTCCTACATCAACGCAGGTGCCGGCGACGTTAGTTTAATAGCCGAACGCTCCATCCTCGATAACAACGCGGTCAGTTCCCTCTCGGCAATCGCTCTATCTGGCCAGAATCAAGTAACACTAGTCAATGCAACTGGCCTAGCAATCGGAGATGAAATCTTCCTGCAAGCGACCGGGACAGCTAGCGAGTTGTTCACGGTAACCGCTATCGCAGGCAATGTGGTCACTCTTTCAGGCAATTTGGCAAGCAATTTTACACTTGCCAATGCCGCGCTCGTTGCGGCAGTCAATGTGCGAGCCGATGCGTTGCGCATGGTAGCCGATGCTGCCATTACCAACGCGAGCAATCAAGTCGGAACGATCGGACTAGCGGACGCGGCGAACGGACTGCCGAATGTGAACCGCAATGCAATTGACACGGTGATCAATACTCTATCGGCCCGCAGCGCCGATGGTATTTACGTCCAAGAATTCGATTCGGTGTTCATTGATGCGACAGGCGATATTACCGTCCAAGAAGTCCGATTCAATTCGACGTTGACCGCTAGAACCGACTTAAGTCAATCCGATCTAATCACGACTGACGCCGGACCGATCAAGCTGCTAAGCCTGCGTGGCGACGTCATCGCCAATGATGGCAACGCCAACGGCTTTGCAGTTCAAGCCGCAGGCACCGGTGACATACTCATCAGAGCCGCTAGTGACATTGTCATCAATAGCGATATTAATGGCACCACCGGGCACGTCAGTTTGATCGCGTCGGACGACATTGACCTCAACGCGAATTTGAGAACGAGCGGTGCAGGCACGGTGTATCTCTTGGCCGCCAACAGTGGCGCAGTCGATGCGATTAGCGGCGTGGATATGGCTGCAGGAACGAGCATAACAACAGCCGGCGGATTGCCCCCGAACGAAGGCAGTGTACGAATCGAAGCTCAAAACAATGGCGATATCTTGTTGGGCCGGATAAACGCCCCCAATCACAACGTAAGCCTCGTGGCAGCCCGCTCGATACTGGATAACAACGGAGCAGCTCTGAATGTAAAAGCGAATAACTTGAGGAT
>JANLRK010000397.1:0-8157 GCA_031361585.1 Pirellula sp.
AGCTCATCGAGTTATCCGATTTGTTGGCGTCGATTTTAAGCTGGGCCGCGAGACACTTTCGCTAGCGTTCCCTAGTAGCGGAATGCGTCAAGCATTTCGTTGGCGTCCAGCATTCACGAAAGCTTTGACAGCTTCCGCTACAATTTAAATCGGCCCGCCTTAAGATCGACGCCGAAATAAACCGTAGCATGGCCCCCTGGGCCGTGCGAAACTCGGGCCAGGAGCCCAAGCTATAGTAAACCAACTCCTGCCAACTCGCCTTATCAACCAGAAACCACGCGATGGAACTTTATTTGGGTAACTCGGATTTTTCCAGTACGCCATCGGCATTTCTGTCCAAACTGTCAAAGACGGGTTGAAGCTGTTTGGGTACTTCATCTCGAAGTACCTTTCCGTCGTTATCGGCGTCAAGCCTAGCAAATATCTGAGCTGGCGTTGGACGAGCCATTCTCGCTTTCTTCATTTCAGGCGCCCTGCCGATACTTGGATCGATCGGAATCGAAACGTGAAAATAGCCAATCATCATCTCTTCGTAAGTTTGATCGCCCCATTGAACCCAAGCGTTCGGGTTAGGGTTGTTGAGGTTGCTAGTAGAGTTGTCGAAAGTAGCTTCACAGAAAATGCGTGTTCCATTTGGCATCTTTTTCTTGTCGCTCAATCGATATTCAGTTTGCCAATTGAAGTCATATTTTGGGACATCTAACAAAACCTCACGATTGCCGTCAGGATAAACGGCCGTGTATCGAAACGACTTCCCGCGAACATGCATGTGAGGGCTCATCGAAAGCAGCTCGCAGTTAGGAAGTTCTTCGGGCTGCATCGCAGACACTGCGTAGTTTCCATCGTTTGGTGGAATGCGAAAATTAGGTTGCACCGAACTCGTTGTCTGAATCTCATGCGTAATGGTTTTGGCGTCGGCAAAGAGGAAGCCAACCTTGCTCAAATCGGTCTGAGCGGTCCCGTTTGGAGTGTAGTGGATTTGGAATACAAGCTCGCTATTCGCAGGGATTCGTTTGGCCATCCCCTCTGGCATCGCTTCAGCACGCGTTCCAGGTACGTAGCCCACTAAGAATCCACGTTCGGCACCCAAGCCGCCGCGCTGATTGGCTCCCTTTTCACGCACAAAGACCAGAACGTGATGCACGATCGCGCGGTTGCCTGCAACGATTTCCATTCCGTTGATCCATGTGTCTTGCGTCAACTTTGGGTCCGCAACAAAATACTGGTATTGAACTTCGCCTCGAGCTGGAACGTTAAAAGGCTTATCGCTCATGGGAACGACCAGATCCGGTTCGCGAGGCAACTGCCAGCCCGCTACGAACGTCAACGGTGCCGGTTCTTTGCTTGCATCGCCACGCATTGCGCCAGATCGAGCCCAGGCCTTGATCGTGGCGATTTCTTCGTCAGGCATACGCCGGTCGTTACGGAACGAACCATGTGATTGACTGGCATGCCAAGGCGGCATGCGACCTTCATCGATAACTTCAACGATCATGTCCGCCCAAGCGGATGCATCTTCGTAGTTGCCGAGATCCATCGGACCAATTTCGCCAGGTCGATGACAACTAACGCATCGGGATTGAAGAATCCGGCTGACTTGATCAGCATACATGACAGTTGATTCCGCATTGGCCGCATCGCGAGGTCCTCGACCGATTAGGCATCCCGAAGCCGCCGAAGTGGTTGTTGCAACATCCCCTTTTTTCAAAATGGAATCGAGCGCTTCGACCAACTCCTTCTTGGTCGCGTTGTCTTTCGTGTAACCAATTCCAAACTGGTCGTCGATTCGACCTCGGTATCGAATCCTGCTATCGCTATCGAGGACGCAGACCTCCGGTGTTCGCGTCACTCCCATTCGGTCGGCGAGGTTTTGCGACGGGTCTTTTAAAAACGCGAACTCCATCCCAAACTTCCGCGCATGGGCGGCCATTTCTGCAAGGCTATCTTGGACATTCGAATCGACAGCAACAAAGGAGATTCCACGATCGCGATATTGTCGTTCGAGCTCCACTAATTTCGCTGAGTACAGTTTGGCTAGAGGACACTGTGTTCCGACGAAAGCGAACACAATCGCCTCCTTGGATTGGAAATCGCCAAGCTTCCATTCTTTGCCTTGATAGTCCGTCAATGAAAAACCATCTACCTTGGAACCGATCGCTGGCGGAGTGTTGGATTCTGGTTCCGTTGCGACAGCAGGAACTAACGCATATCCCGCAACCAAAATAGTTCCAGTGAGCATGGTTGGAAGGAAGGACGACAGGTATCGCTGCAAAAATCGAATCATGGGAAAAAGTGGTTGTGAAAGAGATTGGAAAAGGATCTTCAAGGATTGCCGAACGCCTCCTAATTATGCCATATCACATGAATTTGATTATTGCAAAATCGAGATGTTTTTCAAAAAAGCCGTGAAGAAATCAACCGAAAGCAGTGGTTTTCACTAGCTTGCACTTCGTGTTACGAAAAGTGTGTTGGAAGAGAACCGATTAGGCGGCGGCTGACCGGCTCGTAAGTTCGGCGTTGGCAGTCTCTATCGTAGGGCCGTCAATTTTGGTTTTATCCTGAGCATATGCAACCATGAGAGCCAAGTCGCACAGTCGGTTGATACGACGTGGCGTGCCTGCGGTGAGCTCCTGAACCAAATCCATGGCGTCGTCGTCAAACATGAGTGGCTTATTCCAGCCAGCGGTCTGCAATCGATGCCGAACGTACGCTGCTGTCTCGTTGCTATCGAAGCGTTCCAGAACACAGCGAACCGCGATGCGGTCCTCCAAAGCAGTATGGCGAGCCAAATGCGATAACAGTGTCGGCGATCCAGAAAATACGAGAGTCAGAGCCGTCTCTGCTTCGGTTAGCTCCACTGCCAAGTTCAATAGCAATCGCAATGGTTCCAGCGATCCAGAGCTTTCTAATAAGTGCGCTTCGTCAATGGCGATCACTGCATGTTGATCTTCAGCTACATTGTGCCGCAGGATGCGCTCGATCGTCTCGATAGATTGTCCGATGCCTCCGAAAGTGTCGGAAGTTTCGTGCGGAGCAATTTGTCGGGCGATGTACCGTAGCAACTGCTCGGGCGGCATAGCCGGATAAACTACTCGGACAGTTGGAGCAACGAATTCTGGCAGCCTAGAAAATACTGCGTCCAACAACATAGATTTTCCAAGACCCGGCTCTCCGCATAGAACAGCAACGGCCCGCCGCGACTCGATTGCGTAATGCAATTTCAAAAGCGCGGCTTCGTGCGAATCCGATGGATAGTAGTAACTAGGCTCTAGTCCGCTATCGAATGGTCGGCCTTGGAGGCCCCAATGCGCTTGATACATAGGTTGAAACCAATCAGTCGTTTGTTTTGAAATGCTCTTAGGATTGGAAGTTTTCGACAAGTCCAATCGACGAAATCCCCATACCCTGCAAAATGCTTACTGCCGAATCCACTTTTTCCTTGATGCTCAATTCGGTGTCCACGACTACGATCGCGGCGTCCACTACGGATTCTTGAGCCACGCCAACCAAGTCGCGTTGCTCCAAATTGAGTCGGTTTCCATCGATAAAGACGATATCGAACGCGTTGGAGATCCGACGGATCAGTTTGGCCATGCGATGCAAATTGGCATGCATTTGCTGTTGCGAAATAACGCTTGTCAGTGGAAAGAGAGTGATATGATCCGCTATCGAATGAATCGCAATATCCGGCAATGGAATATTCTCGAACAAACAGTCTTGCCAACCTTGATCCATATCGAGTCGAAGTTGGTCGATTAAACTCGGGCAGTATGTGTCACCGTCGAGCAATGCAACGCGTAAACCAGCACTTGCGGCGCACCTTGCCATATGCATGGCCACCGTGCTGCGTCCAACACCGCGTTCCCCACTCGTGATGGCCATCACCTTTAGTCCATCGCGGTTGGCTAGCCCCAGGTGCTTTCCGATTTGCAGGAATGCTTCAGCATGGGACGATTCAATTTGTTTGACAACTTCTGGCCAAAAGAATTGATCAACTTCCCAACTCGGATGGAACGCTACGGGCAAAGGAAGCCCAGCATTCATATGCGTTGCCGATTTCGCCTTCGGCGGCGATGGATTGGCGGCCACGTTCTCGGCTTTGCTTCTCTGATGCGACGCGTCTATTCGACGTGTTACGTTGGTTTCATTGGCTGGAGATAGAACCGCCGGTTTCGGGGCGAGTGGTGCAGGAGCCGTCGTTTGTCGTGTATCCAAAGGCAAAGCTTCAGGAGCGACGGAGATCGAGACGCGCCGAGTAACAGACGGATTTAGGCTGCTTTGCAATGGTTGAGATTGCAGGTGCGTCTGAGCGACATTGGACGGGGGCTGAGTGGATGGTGCCCCAGTTCCAAAAGCGATTGGCTCCGAAATTTCAGCCAGCGTACGATCATTCGGTCGCAAGCCAGGGGAGCGATGCGGTGAAGTTTGACCGGCCAACCCATCTACATACATGACTTGATCGTAGGATACGGTTGCAGCGGGTGCCTGAGGCATAGACCGTTGAGGGAGTCGAGGGATTGGCGCCTGTTGAACGATTGGCGCCTGTTGAACGATTGGCGCTTGTTGCGCAACGGGGTCTATGGTCGGACGGCGATAGCGAGCCGCTTCGCTTGTAACAGCGGTGACGCCATTGCGAACTACCGCAGGGATAGAGGTCGATTCCAAAGCTTTCATTCCGCGCTCAGCACCCAACGGCGACCATACGCCCTGTCTCGGGCTGACTCGCGCCTGCGGCTGAATCGGCTGGGCTTCAACATTGGGTGCAGCATGCGAAGGGTCGAATCGAAGATTCATGCCCGATGGCGAAGTCTGTGAAGGTTGAGTGGGAGGAGCAGAGGGTTTGCGCGGAGCAGCGGCCGAAGGTCGTGCGGCGTTAGGATTCTGTTGAGGTCTTGTCTCCGTAGACGCTGGCGCGGACGGTCCAGGCGGTGTCTGCGCGGCCCTGTTTTTTAGATAGGCTCTCAAAAATGCCTGATTCACTTCACTCATGGTAGATCCATTCCATTCAATCAAACGTGTTGCGTTTTTCTCTAGTTTCCGGGAGGATTTGGAGGAAATCCGATCGAATTGCCACTTTGGGGTTGGGATATAGGTTGGTAGGCAGGGTATCTATTGGATCCAGAAGCAGGTTGGCGAATCATTGACGAAGTTGGCGTGGAACCCGCTCCTTGGCGACTACCCACGGCGTCTAGTTCGTAGGCCGGAATTGTCAAAGGCGTGTACTCCTTTGCCGTTGGCGGATAGGACTGCCCTGACAACATCGCGCTTGGCTTAGCCTGGGGTGGATTGGCAACTGCTGTTGGCGAGCTCTCGACTCTCGGTGCGACGTTGGAAATCGCAATCGCTGGAACACCCTGAGTCGCAGGCTCTGGCGAATGGAATGAGCCATTCGAGGTAGCGGTGGCGGACTTGTTGAATCGCTGATACAAGTCAATCATATCCCTTGTCGGCATCGTTGGTTCATTTGTTTCTGTGATCGTGGCGACCTCGCTTTCCCGAACGGAGCCCAATGTTTGGCCGCCGAACGTATTCAAGTTAATAGGCATGTTGAAGCCGTTCATCGAAACTGCAGAAGGTTCAATTGCAGGTTGCGTAGTCTGGGCCGTCGGTGCACTGCTTGGTAACAAGGCCGGATTCGATGCTAATCGCGGACCGAGCGAAATGGCACCGGACTCGGCGGTGTTGCTAAAGTGAACTAGGCTTTCGACAGCCGGTTTGACTTCTCGCGACGTTGCTGGTTGCGTTGAGGGTTCGAGCAATGCTGGCTTAGCATGAGTAAGCAACTGCTCGTTTTTCGATTCTCCAGTTGGCCCAGAAGGAAGAGTTATCGTCGTCAATGTTTGCGTCGGCAGTGCCGCTGAATTTGCAACGGCAAGTGCGGGGATGTTTGGTTGACCAAGGTCGAACGGTTTGAGGTCGTTCGATACGTTTGTTAACTGCGGAACCATATCCGCTTTTGGAGCGGCTGAGGATGTTGCCGCTACCGATGTTGTTGCCAAGGACTTCGCGTCAGTAGGATTTGTCTGACCACCATTGGAAGCAATCGTTCCCTTGGAATGCGTCTTTGTTCCTTGCATATTTCGTATAACAATCAAACAAAGTGCGACAAGCAACAAAGCAACGGCGGCATTGAACGATCTGTTATTGTTGGTAGCTGTAGGTACCTTTGTTAGGCTCGCTCCCTTCGATGCTACTGGTGCCACTGTGGCAGAGGAAGATGTTGGCAGATTCGTTGACGTTACACCGACTGCGGACGAATGCGTCTCAATCGCCGTGGCGTTCGTCTTGGAATTGGCGATTCCACTTACGATGCTCGGTTGAACATTTCGTAAAGTGAACAGAACTGGTACGGATCCAATTCCGAGTCCGTTCGGATATGATCTTTTCGCATGCCTGTTGGATTCGGACATTTGGACGATTCCTTTCGAACCAAACAGCCCATTAACGGGCTCATTGAATAATGTGTTGATTTCGAGCCGAGAGCATCCGAAATTCGGAGACGCCGTGGCGGATTGTTTCCAATTATCGGTCGGATGAGTTCGATTCTTGAGTTTATAACGATCAGCGAACTTCGGTAGGTTGCGGAGGTTATTCAGACCCACTCGTTGGAGGCTAGATACGCGGCCGGCCTAAGGGAAGATCACTTTCAACCAATTCGCTCGGAATTCTGCCAATTTGGGCCATTCCCAATGTTGGCACAACCAGTGGTCGTACCCGACGACTGTTCGAAATTTCAGCGTCAAATGTGTAACAATCGTCAAAGCTAAGATCTTCGAAAGCGCTTACTGAATAAGAAATGTCGAAAAATGCATAGCAAAGTTGGGGAATCTTTCTCGCAAAGTATCATCCAAATAGGGAGTTGAACGCGTCACCCGAACGAGAAAACGAATGTCTAGCAGCAAAAAGAAGAGATTTCGAAAGCTAGCGATGGAGTCGCTCGAGTCGCGGCGCGTAATGGCAACGCTCCCCTTCGGAGCCGAAGCGGACGATACCGGCGAGTTCATGCTTGGGCGGATTGCGGTTACCCCCGTTTTCCTGGAAAGTGACGGCAGCATTGATGCGAGTACGGAGAACTGGACACCCAGTCAAATCAACCAGGTGCTCAGTAATATTCAGACCGGTTTGAATTGGTGGACTCAGCTTTTAGCCACCAAGAGCTCGGTCCACACCTTGGAATGGGTTATCGATACGACGTTTGCGACGAATTTGATTCCCACCCCGTACGAACCGATCGCAAGGAACTCCAACGCCTACTCGATGTGGGTTTCGAAATTTCTAAGCGACGTGGGCTTTGCAGGCAATAGCAACCTCGACGACAACATCCGGGCCTTTAATAATTCGCAGCGTGAGAAACTGGACACCGATTGGTCCTTTACCATTTTTGTGGTGAACTCACAAAACGATGGAGATGGTAGTTTTGCCCCTGGTGGTTCGTTTTCGCGAGCATTTGCATTTGCCGGGGGATTGTTCGAGGTAGTGCCATCCACCCGTCCGGCATCGACTTTCACTCACGAAACGGGTCACATGTTTTGGGCACGCGACGAATACATAGGTGGTGGAAATTACACGCAACGCCGAGGGTATTATAACGCTCAGAACACAAACGCCATCGATCTCAATCCAACTCAGAATTTCCAGCAGGAATTGAGTATTATGTCGGCTGGATCGACTCTGCAAACGGCATATGACACCCTCGTGACATCCGATGCCACACTCGCGCAAATTGGATGGAAGGATAGCGATCAAGATGGCATCTTTGATGTATTGGATGTCCCATTGTTGCTTGAAGGAACCGGTCGATTGAACACTGCGGCCGACACCTACCGGTTCGTCGGTCGGGCCGCCGTTCAGACTCTGGCCAATCGAAATTCTTCCGGAACTCAAAACGACATCACGCTCAACAAGATCGGCAGAATTGAATATCGAATCGACAATGGTCCTTGGAAGACCTATTCGACTCCGAATCAATATGTCGTTGACCTCGATCTCACGATTCCAATGGGGCAAGTCAATGCGGGGCGCATCCAAATCCGCGCGATAGATCCTCGCAGCGGAATCACGAGCAACATCTTCAGCGGTGAAGCAGGTGCAGTTCCCGACACAACAACCAAACCGGGCATCCAAGGATTTGTTTGGAACGATGCCAATCGCAATAAC
>JANLRK010000435.1:0-15124 GCA_031361585.1 Pirellula sp.
TTGAACTTAATTGTTTTGCTCCTGGCCAACATGGCATGCGTATCAAAGGCGAATGGTCAAGAAGTCGCAGGGTGGCCAGCTCAAGTAAGGGCTATCCAATACTTCAGTTCGGCTGACAACTCGCTTCAACCATCAATGTTCTATGATCCGGGCGGCGATGAGCCAAAGCCGCTGCTCATCGCGCTTCACTCTTGGAGCGGGGACTACACTCAAGCAAACCCAGCCTATGGAGACTGGTGTATCGCCAAAGGATGGGTATTGATGCATCCAAATTTTCGAGGTGTGAATCAGCGGCCCGAAGCATGTGGGTCCGAACTCGTCGTTCAAGACATTTTGAGCGCTGTTGAACATGCAAAAAAGAATTGCAAGATCGATGAAAACCGGATCTACCTCATCGGTACGTCTGGGGGCGGATATAATTCGCTACTGATGGCAGGTCGGGCTCCTGAGATTTGGGCTGGCGTTTCGGCTTGGTGCCCGATATACGATCTCAAGGCTTGGCATGCCGAAACCGAACAGCGTAAACTGCAATACACCAACATGCTCGAAAAAGTATGCGGCGGTCCACCCGGCGCGTCCGTGGCTGTGGACGAACAATACCGAATTCGGTCCGCATCCGCTTGGTTGTCAAACGCAAAGAACGTAAACCTGTCCATCAATACAGGTATCACCGACGGCCACAATGGAAGCGTTCCCGTGAGTCACACACTCAACGCATTCAACGGCGTGGCTGCGGCCGCTGATCAAATACCTTCGGCAGTCATTTCCGAAATGATAAGGTCTCCAGAGATGCCGACAACGTTGCGACAAGAAATTGACGATGCACTGTTTCAAACCAAGCCAGCGCTCTACCGCCGCGTATCGGGAAGAACCCAGGTTACTATCTTTCAAGGCGGACACGATATTATTTTCGAGGCGGGATTGGGCTGGCTTGAACAACAAAGAAAAAACAAACCTCCCATGTGGCAAGTGCATGAGACGCCTCGCTACCAAGCCGAGCAGATTTTCGTGCCGGTCGAACAGCAGACCCATGCGCCAGGCATTGTCGAAATGGCCAACGGCGACTTGTTGGCCTCGTGGTACGGCGACGCGGAAGACGCTGACGCCGCTGTTCTCGGCGCTCGAAAGACCAAGGGTGAAAGTACTTGGAGCGATTCCTTTGTAATGGCAGACAGACGTGGATTCCCTGATTGCAACACTTGCATGATGATCGACAGAAAGGCTCAGCTGTGGCTCTTCTGGCCGACGATTGTAGGTAGTAGTTGGGAATCTTGCCTAATGAACTACCGTGTGTCAACGGACTACCAGCTTGCGGGAACGCCCAAGTGGGATCGCGAAGGGCTGATTTTGCTTAAGCCCGATGACTTCGCAGCGGAGGCGATCAAGTTGCTTGGAGATGGCAAGATCAAGCCTCCACGGGGCGCGATCGGCGGCCCCGATGCACAGGTCGCTAAGCTGCGTGATCCGCTCTACCAACGCATGGGATGGGCGCCACGATGCAAGCCGACCATATTACCCACCGGCCGTATTTTGCTCCCTCTCTACTCCGATACTTTTGCGATTTCGATTATGGCGGTCAGCGACGACGGTGGAACGACATGGTATGCAAGCAAACCGCTGATCGGTTTCGGGAACATTCAACCGACCGTGTTGCGCCGCGACAATGGAACTCTGGTCGCTTACATGCGAGAGAATGGCCCGCGCGGTTGTATTCGTGTTTCTGAATCGAGCGATGATGGTCTGACATGGGGGCCTGTTGGCGATTCAGAGTTGCCAAATCCTGGTAGTGGTATCGATGGCGTGAGGCTAGCGAACGGACACTGGGCACTCATCTACAACGATTCGAGGTCGAGCCGCGCAAGCCTGGTTGTCTCCTTGTCGGACGATGAGGGACGAACCTGGAAAACAACGCGGCATTTAGAAAAACATGCGGCTGGCAGATACCACTATCCGGCAATCATTCAAGGACGCGATGGAACGCTTCATGCGATCTACAGCTGCTTCATCGCTTCGGAAGAGCCCGCAGTTGACGGGAAAAAGAAGCCTGAAATGAAGGGAGTCAAGCACGTCGCATTCAATGAAGCATGGATACGGGTTGGACAGGAGTAATGCGACACGACCCGTAGGTCAGCCTATCCTCAGGCTGATGCACACGTAGGTCAGCCTATCCTCAGGTTGATGCATCACTAAATAGCATTCAAGTTCGGCTGAGGACAGCCGAACCTACGTGGAGTGACGCGTTCGGCTGAGGACAGCCGAACCTACGTGGGTTACAAACGCTCGTAAACTACTTACTTTGCTGGCAAGATGACACGACCAACGACACCCAAATCGAGGCGGAAGACTGCGCCCGGCTTACCATCCGCGTTGATGCTGCCGGTGACGAACAATTGATTGTGTTTGGGACCGCCAAAGGCAACGTTGCTTGTTTGTCGGTTCCCACCCGGATATTGTCGAATGAGCTTTCCCTGCGGATCGAGTACCTGCACTTGTTGCATGCCGTAGTGGGCCACATACAGGTTACCATTCGCATCCAGACACATTCCATCGGGTTGATTGTCTTCCCATTTACCACTCGCGTTTTTGGGTAGGTCGGCGAAGACTCGCATTGCGCCAACTTTTCCTGGGGATTGAACTAGGTAATCTAGAATTCGATTGAACTGGCTCTCGCCGACCAAAAGGCGTTTGCCATCCATTGTTAGGACAATGCCGTTCGGGAAGGCCAGGCCCGAAGCGACCAAGTGTGTCTTGCCGGCCACATCCGCATAATGCACGGTACCGATTGGCTTTTCTTTAGACGAATCGCCTGGGTCGGTGAAGTAAAAACCACCCTTTGGATCTAGCGTTAGATCATTTGGCCCGCGCAAAGGCGTGCCATCACATTCTTTCGATGCTGGTTCAAGCGACCTACCTTCGGCGGATAAGCGTACGACAGCATGCTGGCTTGCGTCGCAGACCAAATGCGTCCCATCGGCCAAGATCTTGTGTCCGTTAGGCGCTCCAGTCTTGGCAAACTCTTTGTGTTTGCCATCGAGGTCAAACTGAGTAACGGTTTCTTTCCAAGAAATATAGCCACGACCTTGGTGATCGAAGACTACGCCTTCGCAGTAGCTTTCCACTTCAAAGAGCGGAATGGCCTTTACCGATTCGGCAGAAGGAGGGTTTTGAGCGCTCGCACATTGTGCAATGGCACAACCGAAAGAAAAGAACAAACAGAATTCATTGAAATGTGTTTTCATCACATGAGCTCGCTTTTTTGAAAGGATTATTTACCTCGCTTGATCGCTTCAACAACTGCTTTCCCCATGTCGGCAGGAGAGGGAGCAACGACGATGCCGGCTGCTTCTAGAGCAGCGACCTTTTCAGCTGCAGTCCCTTTGCCGCCAGTGATGATGGCACCCGCGTGACCCATGCGTTTACCTGGTGGTGCAGTTCGGCCAGCGATAAATGCAGCCACTGGTTTGGTAACGTGTTTCTTGACGTACTCCGCCGCGTTTTCCTCTGCATCGCCGCCAATTTCGCCGATCATGAGGATCACTTCGGTTTGATCGTCGTTTTGAAAACGTTCGAAAAGATCAATGTAGGAGGTCCCGACGATGGGATCACCACCCAATCCAACGCACGTGGATTGCCCTAGGTTGAGGCTACTCGTTTGCCAAACGGCCTCGTAGGTCAACGTGCCGCTTCGGGACATGATTCCAACTTTGCCGACATTGTGGATATAGCCAGGCATGATTCCAATTTTGCATTGCCCAGGGGTGATAACGCCAGGGCAGTTGGGACCGATCAAGATCGAATTGCTGCGACGAACGCGGTCGTAGACATGCACCATATCGAGAACTGGAACTCCCTCAGTGATAGCGCATATCACGCCGATGCCGGCATCGATCGCTTCGAGGATCGCATCCGCGGTGAAGGCCGGAGGTACGAAGATCATCGATGCATTCGCGCCGGTTTGCTTTACCGCTTCTTCGACCGTATCAAAAACTGGTAGCCCCTCGACGGTCTCGCCAGACTTTCCTGGCGTAACGCCGCCCACCATCTTGGTGCCGTACTCTTTGCAACCTTTGGTATGGAATGCCCCTGCTTTTCCCGTGATACCTTGGCATATGACTCGCGTGTCGTTATTTACAAGAATACTCATAGTTTATAGTTCTGGGATCTTTGGAGTTGGATGGGTTGCGATTTGGATTGAAGCTCGAGGCGCCTTGCGATCGAAACACTATGTGATCGAAACACTATGCGATCGATGCCACTACTTTTTTCGCTGCGTCCGTTAAGTCATCTGCGGATATGATAGCTAGCCCACTGTCCTTGAGCATTTTCTTGCCTTCGTTGACTTCGGTACCTTCGAGACGCACTACCAGCGGCACCGTGAACCCTACTTCTTTGGAGGCTTCGATGATGGCTTGCGCAATCGTGGTACATCGAGCAATGCCACCGAAGATATTAACGAGAATTGCTTTGACATTCGGATCCGACAGAATGATGCGAAACGCTTCTGTTACTTGCTGAGTATTTGCACCGCCACCCACGTCTAGGAAATTCGCTGGAGCACCGCCGTGAAGTTTGATGATATCCATGGTGGCCATGGCAAGGCCTGCACCGTTAACGAGACAACCAATACTGCCCTCCAGTTTGACATAGCTGAGCCCGGTGTTGCCGGCGCGAATCTCAGCTGGTTCCTCTTCATTCAAATCTCGCAGTTCTTTCAAATCCGGGTGTCGAAACAAGGCGTTATCGTCGAACGTGATTTTCGCATCCAAAGCGATCATCTTGTTGTCTTCAGTGATAACTAGCGGATTGATTTCGGCCATCGAACAATCGAGATCGACGAAGAGCCTGCAAATCTTTTTCATGAAGAAATCTGCACTCTTGGCGGCGTCCCCGGAGATACCTAATTTTTTGCATAGCTTTCGAACCTGAAAGCCTTGTAGGCCATGAGCTGGATCGAAGGATTCTTTGAGAATCTTTTCTGGAGTCTCTGCCGCCACCTTCTCGATCTCAACGCCACCCTCGCTACTAACCATCAGCAATGGCATTTGACTTCCTCGGTCGACGACCACCGCGAGATACAACTCGCGAGCGATCTTGCAACCTTGTTCCACGAATACTTGATTGACTTTGCTACCTGCAGGGCCGGTTTGTACGGTGACCAAGCGATTGTGAAGTAGATTCTTCGCAACGGTTGCCGCTTCATCCCCGCTTTTTACCAATTGCACCCCGCGCTGCGATGGAACCTCAATCACGGTCCCTTTGCCTCGTCCGCCTGCATGCAATTGAGCTTTCACAACCGCAATTGGTCCGCCGAGTTTTTCGAAGGCCGCTTTGGCTTCTTCTGGTGTTTTTGCAACAAAACCCTGCAATACTGGCACTTGAGCTTTACGGAACAGATCTTTTGCTTGGTATTCGTGGATTTTCATCAGTGATTTCTGGTTGGTGACAACACCGGATCTATAGATCGTTGCCGGTGGAAACTGGCAACGGAAATGATTGGCTATTCTGCGTTTCTGTCAAGGACCAACTTTATCGCATCAAGGGGGAGATTCCGAACCAAATCACCTCAGTATCCATTACAATAGCCGACCGAAAATGAACCAACTGCTTGTACCGCTCTCTAGGCGCGCTCTATGACACCGTGGAAGAATAACCCACAATGGGACCTTCTTGTTGAAGATACTTACGCTGAAGCTTTTAAAAGCATATACGCCTCTGTTTTAGTGACCGCCCGGGATCAAAAATGGTTGATGGCCGCCTGCCAAGCTGCAACGGGCCACGCTAGCAGCACGATTTTGTGCGATTGCGAAGCTGGTATCGAGCAAATATTAGACGGTAAGTCATCCGGCCAGGAGACTCCCGATGGTCGAGTCGGTGCAATACTGCAGTTTCATGTTCCGCGATTTCGCAAAGACCGGGTTGTTCATCTAGAAAAAGTTCTCTTGGCCAGACTCAGTCAAAACGTTTTAACGTGTCCAACGACTCGATGTTTCAACGTCCTCGATACGGATCCCTATTTCAAACTTGGTCGCAAAATCGCTTTTTTTGGTGATGGGCATCAGACGCGAACTGAGATGTTTGGCCACAAGGGTTGGACCATTCCGACTTTGGGAGGCGAGTTCTTTCTAACGCGACGATTCGGCTACGCCGATGGCATCATGGGCGGAAATCTTTGGTTTCTGGCTTATACCGAGGACGCCGCAATCGAAGCCGCAGAACGCGCAGCCATCGCCGCAGACGGGATGCCCGGTGTCATTACCACGTTCCCTGGCGGAGTTGCAGCAAGCGCCAGCAAAGCTGGTAGTAGTTACAAGTTTTTGATTGCAAGTACCTATGCCGAGTATTGTCCAACGCTCAAGGCAAAACTGGGCGACAAATCGCTTATACCCGAAGGGGTCGTCTCTATCATGGAGATCATCATCAACGGTGCGGACTTGGAGAAAGTAGCACAAGCAACGTATGCTTCGATAGCCGCTGCTTTGCCGGTGAAGGGCCTCCAAAAGATTAGGGCCGGAAATTATGGCGGCAGGTTAGGCAAGTCATTTGTTTATCTTCATCCAGACAAACATCCTTTGACTTGAGACTGGATTTTGAAGATGCCAATGGACTCACTGTGTGCGGGTTGCGGTAAAACACTCAGAGTGAATGACGAATTCGTCGGGCGTAAAGCTCGATGCCCAGTATGCGGTTTGGTATATGTCGTGGGTGGTGCCGCCATGGACCAGTCAACCCAAATGCCCGCATCCGTTGATCCGGCCGTGGTGGAAACGAGCTACCAACCAAAAAACGAATCGAACGCTCCAATCTTGCAACCGTTGGAGGATTCATGGTCATCGCTTCCAACCGAAAGGCCCATTGACGAAAGGCCTATTGACGAAAGGCCCATTGAAAAATCGCTGGGAGCAACCGAGCCTACGTCAACGTCACATGCTCCCATCCAGGCTCCCATGCCTGAAGCTAAGTATTTCGTGCGCACGCCGAACGCCATGGTTTATGGCCCCTCGGACACCGCAACGGTTCTCAATTGGATAACGCAAGGACGATTGGATGATTCCTGTCACATTCGCGAAGAATTTTCAGAACAATGGATAGGAATTGCGGCCTGGCGATTTCAGTCCCGCAAACTACAAAACCCCATGGCGAGACCAATTGGCGGGGCCTCCAATCCATTTGGAACAATACCTAATTCAGCGGTTCAGTCGGCGGGTTACAGTAAATCTGGAAACGGAACGGTTGTGCTCGTTCTCGGCATCGTCAGTTGGATTCTTTGCCCAACTTTTTTTGGCGCTGTGTTATGTAGTATTCTCGCCATCGCATTTGCATCCAATGAATTCGGAAAAATTCGAAATGGCCAAAGTCCCGACACGGAAAAGACCGCCGTATACATCGGATTGTGGCTAAGTATTGCGAACTTAGTTATATGGTGCTTTTTGATTGTTGGCGTAGTCGTTGTCTCGATACTCAGTCCATGACGTGATCATCGCAAGTGGGATAGGCTTCCAGCCTGTCGATTCCGTTGTGACAGGCTGGAAGCCTATCCCACTTATTTCCCGCATGCTGTTCTAGCCAAGGAGTTCAAGTCGCCATTGCAATTGCTACTTCGATACCGAGTTCAGACGCAGCGATCGCTTTGGCTTGCATTGCGATGTCCGCCTCGGCTGCGCTATTGGCATAGGCGACTTGGATGTGATTGGCTTGATGCCGTGCCATCATTTGATCGCGTGTAACGCCATGGATCACAGCGTGCATGATCGGCCACTGCGGAGTGGTCGCGTTCCATCGCCTTTCTGTTTCGCTTCTCGGTAGTTCTACAGCGGTAGCTCGCCCCAAGTCCATTTTCAATCGACCCTCGGCGATGTAGATTCGCGACCATACGACCTCACCGGGTTTCGATATGCCGCGAATGGTGCTACCGCCTGATGGAAAGTACATGGCCGGTTGCCGGAATCCCTCGGCCTCCGCCCAACCTTTTGCGAAATGCGATGCCGGGACCGCACCGCTGATCTCCAATACCCAAACTTCATCATTCACTGTTCCAGATGCGTCCCGATCCGACCAACGCAAATCGTGAAGTGTGTTCTCGACGGGTTGTCCTAGCGCCCGATGGATGCGATCCGTGATCAATCCATCCAAACCCGCGCATTCGTCGACCTCGTTGAAATGCGTCAGTGGTCGATTTGGATAAAGCACCCTTGAACCGTCGCGAGATCTAACAGGCGGACGAACGGAATCGTTGAGCATGCCTTCGACGAGATCGCTAGCAGGCAACAAATCCTTTAGGCCTTGTTGGTACTGAATCCCGATCGCATCGCAGCCAAAATCATCGGCAATGCGAAGTGCGGCAATGTACATGCGACACTGGTCTAGTATCTGAGCATCGGTCAAGTCCGAAGCATGGTTCGGGCCAGTATGAAAGACCATGCCCTGCTGGTCGAGCCAGCTGCGAACTCCCTGCGCTTCTTCATCGTTGATTTGACGAGTTTCGTAGTAAAGAGCTGACTGACTAAGCCGTTCTTTGAATACACCGAGCGGATTGAGCAAAGAATCCGGGATGATGGCGTTGAACATTCCCATGCAGCCTTCGTCAAAGATACCCAAGATGGCTTTGTCGCGTCGCAAAGTGGTCGCAACCTGTTTACCAACGGATTGCGCCTTGGGATCGCAACCACTTGGGTTAAGCGGCTTGGCATGTGAAGTGTCGTGGATCACTCGGCCGGTCTCAAGCCAAGTTTTAAGCTTTCTCAAAAATGCTTCATCGGTAAACGTCTCGCTCCATAGCGAACTGTACTTCACACCTGCCTTGGTCAAGGAACCGTTGAGATTGAGCAGACCAACGAGGCCCGGCCATTGACCCGACCAATTGGCGACGGTGAGGATGGGACCTTTGTGGGTCATCAGTCCTGCTAGCACATGATGCGAGTATTGCCATACGGCTTCGGCAACGATAAGCGGCGCGCTTGGGTCAATCGTTTTGAAGACCTCGATGCCTTGTCGTTGCGATGAGATGAAGCCGTGACCGCGAGCAGTATCGTAGCCGTGACCGCGTTTGACTTGGCGACCAAAACTCGCGATGGCGGCGGTGAGTTGCCGCTCCATCTGTTGCTGAGCTTCCCAACAAACACGGTTGGCAGAGTCGCGAAGATCGCCCGAGGCGACGAGAGTGATCGGGGCATTGGTTGTATCGGTCATATTCATATGGAAGGGTTTGCGATTTGGTCCGCCAAGCGGCGATAGTTTTGATAGAGAGGATTGTAAAGTTGCGAGCGCTCAGGTCGAGCCCGCACGATGTTTTGTTTGCCATGTGGAACACTTGCCATTGCCGTCGCAGCTTCGATCACATTTTGAAAACCGCTCGTTTGCGGTCCAGCTGCAAGCATTCCCAATACGGCTGCGCCGACAGCTGGGCCTTGCGTGGAGGGATGGATTTCAATGTCGAGGCCGAGTACATCCGCATATACCTCGACGATGGCGCGATTGTGATGCGGCAGTCCTCCGGTAGCGACCAATCGGTCGATTGCAACTCCGCCATCGCGAAGCAACTCAACAATCCATCGGAGCCCAAAAGCCGACGCTTCCATGAGCGCCAGATACAAATGCTGCGGACCGTGTTCTAACCCCAGGCCGGTGAATGCGCCACGAAGTCCGCCATCCATCAATGGCGTACGGCAGCCGTTCATCCAGTCCAAGCACAGCACACCATCCGCACCTGGCGATACGTTTTCGGCAGCGCTCGCAATCGAATCAAAAGATTCGAGTCCAAGCAATCGACGCAACCATGCGAACGCATCCCCCACGGCCGCTTGTCCGGTTTCGTAGCCGAACATACCTGGCAGGATGCCTCCATCGACGATACCGGCCACACCAGGCACTTCCGAAAGTACGGTGGAGTTGAGCATATGACAACTGCTTGTGCCGAGTACCATGACCAATGTTCCAGGCTCCGCTGCACCGACGCCTGGTACTGCGGAATGCGCGTCGATGATGGCAGCTGAAACAGGTGTCCCTGAACGAAGCCCCAATCGATCAGCCATTTCCTCAGACAACCGACCTGCGCATTCACCGGGCGAACGCATGATCCCAGGCAAACATTCCGCAGCTGCTCGAGCAAGCTCGGGATGAACAGCATTGAAATAGTCGCTGGACGGATATCCATCCTTCGCTGACCACATCGCTTTGTAACCTGCTTGGCAAGTGGATCGCGTGAGAGTCTCAGCCGTACCGCCCACGAGTTGCCAAACGAACCAGTCGCCTGCCTCCAACCAAACTTCAGCGGCAGCAGCGATTTGGGGCGCATTTTCAATCGTTTCGAGCATTTTTGGAAAGAACCATTCCAAGCCTATTGTGCCACCGTAGCGCCTTAGAAAAGTCTCGTTGCGCTGTTTCGCGACTCGGTTCAAGCGTTCCGTTTGATCGAGGGCGCCGTGATGCTTCCAAAGTTTGGGCCAAGCCAGAGGAACGTGTTTGAACGCGTCTAATTCACACAGTGGCTTTCCATCGCGAGTCGTGGGGAGCATCGTGCAACTAGTGAAATCGACACCTATCCCAACGACCTCGCCCGACGAGATTCCTGCACCGTCGATTGCCTCGCGGGTTGCCTTGGCCGCTGAATCGATCCAGTCGCCAGGCGATTGCAGTGCATATCTCGGTGGCAATGATTCCGTAGTCCCAGGCAGCCGTTCCGTGATCTGTCCATGAACATAGTCGCTGGTCGCAATCGATCGCTGCTTACCGGTTGCATCAATGAGTATTGCGCGTACAGATTCGGTGCCAAAGTCGAGACCGAGCGAGATAGGAGAGGGCATTGCAGGGTTCAAAATGATGTGAGCGAAGAATGAAAAATAGCGAGCTCTAGTTGGACAATCATTGTAACGGAACGGAGCAAACCGTGGCGAGTCGAAAGCCTTGCTACGAAAATTGGACCACCGAGCTGAAGACAAAAGCGGTAGATTGTGGCTGGGTTGAGATTGCACGGCCCAGGGGGCCATGCTACGGTTCACCTTGCCTCAAGTTAAGTTCTCTAAGTAAGTTTCAACGTGCAGCCAAACGAAACAAAACAATCGATCGGCGTAATTGGGTTGGGACTCATGGGTACCGCCATTACCGAACGATTGCTCGAGTATGGCTACTCTGTTTCAGTCTGGAACCGCTCTCCGGAGAAAGCCGATCCACTTCTTAAACTCGGTGCGGTCTGGAGCGACAATCCTATCCGGGATTGCGAGCGTGTGATCATCAGTCTGTATTCCAGCGAGATTGTTGCCGAAGTGATCGAGCTGATGCAATCTGGACTTCGTACATCGCAGTTCTTGATCGATACGACAACTGGCGAGCCCGACGACTGCATCGCCATGGGCAAACGGCTTGCCACCCACGGAGTTCATTATTTGGATGCTCCGATCTCTGGTTCGAGTGAACAAACTCGCCGAGGCGAAGCGATGGTGATGGTGGGCGGAGACTCGGCATCCATTGAAGCCTGCTCCGACCTTTGGCCGGTACTAGGTAAATCGGTATTTCGCACAGGCGAAAGCGGTAGCGCTTCGCGAATGAAGTTGGTAACCAACTTAGTGCTGGGCCTGAATCGAGTCGCACTGGCAGAAGGGCTCTCGTATGCGAAGGCGATTGGTGTGAATCCGGCTGCAGCATTGGAGGTGCTTCGCGGTAGCGCAGCCTATTCTCGCGCGATGGATATCAAAGGACACAAGATGCTTACAAAAGACTTCAGCGTGCAAGCCAAGTTGTCTCAACATCTAAAAGACGTCCGAATTATTCTGAGTTCTGCGACAGCCGCTGGACTTGAGCTGCCGCTATCGATGACGCATCGCGAGCTTCTCGAACAAGCTGAATCGAACGGCTATGGTGAACAAGACAACTGTTCGATCATCACCGTGTATCAAGGGCCAGAAGATGAGTAGTGAAACTCTTTCGCCAACTGCAAGAGCTGCGGTGCTGATTGCAGCTTTTTTAGGACTGGTCTTTGACGGAGTGGAGCTTGGACTCATGCCTGTTGCGTCACTGTCCGTATCGAAGAGTTTGCTTGGTGAAGCCTACACGCCGACCTTAGGGGGCGAGTGGTTCGCAAAGTTCACGGCAGCGCTGCTTTTCGGGGCAGCGGTTGGTGGAATCGTTTTAGGCAACTTGGGAGATCGAATCGGACGGACTCGAACGATGGGGATCAGTATCCTGTTCTATTCGGTCTTCGCTGCCTTTGGTGCCTGGGCAAAGACTCAGGAGCAGATGCTTGTTCTGCGATTCCTCGTGGGTCTTGGTGTGGGTGGTGTATGGCCCAACGGTATCACTCTCGTCTCGGAGTGCTGGTCGAGTGCATCTCGGCCGCTGGTATCCGGCGTTATGAGTGCTGGGCTAAATGCCGGCATCTTGATGTTGTCACAGCTTGCTCGCTTGTGGCCCATTACGCCCGACTCATGGCATTGGGTATTTCAAATTGCTGGCGCTCCGGCATTATTGGGTGTGCTAGTGCTGGTTGCTTTGCCGGAGTCACCGACTTGGTTGGCATCGCGAGGTAGATCGACTCGCAAAGCGACGCCTTTTAGAGACCTCGTCGCCCCGTCCCTATTGCCTATTACGTTGATTGCGATTGTGATCAGTTCGATACCGATGGTCGGCGCTTGGGCGGCGAGCAAGTGGATGATACCGTGGGCTGACTCCATTGCCGGCGCGACCAATGCTGGATACAAGGCGTCGACCCAGGGTTGGTGGGCATTGGGGGCGACGATTGGGAGTTTCGTTGGGGCTCAATTGGCAGGCTGGCTCGGCAGGCGTCGCAGTTACTTTCTGATCAGCCTTTCAGCAACGGCGTTGACTATAGCCATGTTCCAGTGGACGGCACCGCTGCAGCCATCATTCCACCCAGTCGTGTTTGCGCAGGGGCTGGTCGCAACCTTGTTCTTCGGTTGGCTCGCCGTCTATTTGCCCGAGTTGTTTCCAATCACAGTGCGAGCGACCGGAAGCGGCCTCGCCTTCAATTCGGGCAGGTTCGCAACTGCCGCCGGAGTACTGATCGCGGGCTGGCTTTTCACGGCGTTGAGTGGCGACTATCCGCGGGTTGGTACGATTTGCGCGATGATATATGGGCTTGGGACGATTGCCATTTGGTTTGCTCCAGATAGGTCGCGGACTTCGTTGCAAGAATAAGTGATTGGCGTCTTACTCAACGCGGTTTGTCGAGTTGCCATAGTAGATGCGCATTAACGGTGGGCCATTCGTTGGAAATGATACTGTAAACGCAAGTATCGCGCATTGTGCCGTTTTTCATTTGCCGGTGGTTGCGAAGAATACCATCAAGCTTTGCACCTAGTCGTTCAATCGCGCGACGGCTTTGTCGATTGAAAAAGTGAGTTCTGAATTCGACGGCAACGCAACCCAGCGTTTCGAAAGCATGCTTTAGCAACATCAACTTGCATTCGGTGTTGATCGGCCCCCGCTGGGCGCTGAGCGCGGTCCAAGTAAAGCCAATCTCAAGACGCCTATGCAACGCTTCTATGTTCAGATAGGTCGTCATGCCAACGATTTTCCCCATTGCATCGAAAACCGTGAATGGGAGCAACGTACCATTCGACCGTTTTTCCAATCGATTCCTGATTTCGTCGCGCATTTCATCTGGCGACGGAATAGAAGTGTACCAAAGCTTCCATAGTTCCCCGTCCAGCACGGCTTGCTTTAGGCCATCTTCGTGTGCCGCTGACAGCGGTTCTAGGTATGCGTACTTTCCTACTAAGTGAACGGGTTGAATCCAATTGTCTATAGTATTCATAGATAGGATATTAACGGACGACCGTTGAAATGCCAACCTACCGATGAAACGAAAATGAAAACGTATAGTAGAGCAGTTGTCCTCACCTGCTCTTGAGTCAGTACAACATCAACTCAATAGCAGATCCATGTTCGCCTAACTGCGGCGGGAACCTAGATGAAAACGCAGTGATGAACAGTTGAGACAACCGTTCTACTATGACTTGCGAACCTACCGTCCGGTCGGTAAATTGAGGTTCAGTTTGGTTCGATGTGCAACTAATGTTAGGATGGTATCAAAGCGATGTCGACTTCAAGCCAGGAATCGGCATTGCCATCAGGTTGGCAGCTTTTGGCGTTGCTCACGTCACTCAATGTCATCAACTTCGTCGATCGACAATTGATAACCAGCTTGCAAATTCCGCTTCGCGAAGATCCTCAGTTGCATCTGACTGTCCTCCAAAACCAGCTGCTGGCTGGATATTCCTTTTCGATTGTTTATTCCGTTGCCGGCCTTTATTTGGGCACGTTGGCGGATAGGAAGCATCGTCCTCGATTGATTGCATTGGGGCTACTCATTTGGAGTGGCGCGACGGCAGCGAGTGGTTTGGCCCAAGACTTTTGGCAATTGGCGTTCGCTCGCATTTTTGTCGCATTCGGCGAAGCGACCTTAACACCGGCCGCTGTTGCGATGTTGGCGGATGTATTTCATCCACGCAAGCGATCGTTGGCATCTGGACTTTATTATCTAGGCGTTCCCATTGGGGCTGGCCTTTCGTTGATTATTGCAAATCTTCTTTGGCCAGTCCCATGGATTGGGTGGCGTGGTTGTTTCTTCGGACTTGGACTGATCGGCCTGGCGATGGTTTTGGTGCTGATGATGGTCAAAGATCCGCGACGCGGGGCGACGGACCCTGAACCGCTTGTGTCCAAGACCAAGGAATCGGAAAGACGCTCTTTTTGGTCTTCGCTCATCGAGACTTGGAGAGCGATTTGTCGAACACCGGCCTTGGCGTTGATGATGATGGGTGCCGTGATCATCAACATCGGTGTTGGTGCGACTTGGCTTGATTCCTCGTGGCTAAATGCGGAGCGCGGCTTTTCTAAATCCGGTGCGCCGATCTTTCTAGGTTGCATGCTGCTCATCGGCGGCTCCATTGGCAATGTACTCGGTGGCTGGCTCGGGGACTTGCTGAACAAGCGCAGCAATGGCGGCCGAGTGCTGGCGATTGTCGTTGCGCAAATTGCCATCGCACCCTTTGCGATCGTTTATCGGTTTCTTCCGGGTGATTATTTATTCGGCCTCGGCGCATGCAACTGTATTGCAGCGATAATGGTAACCATCATGTATGGGCCTGTTCTTGCCACTGTTCAGGAGTTG
>JANLRK010000475.1:0-2384 GCA_031361585.1 Pirellula sp.
CGCGCGGTCATCGCCGGTTCCACCGAACCGACGGATCATAGTTCGGTTGTCTAGTAGCCTTTCGATTGTAAGATCGCGTCGTGGAGGATGCTGCCAGAATCCGAGCCGACGCTAGCCGCGTCGGCCACGTGGTTGCACTCCAACATTCCCTACCAGATCCTGACGCGTTTGTCCGAATCGATATACATCTTCGAATCCGGCTTGATTTTGAACGCTTCGTGAAATAGGTCCAAATTGGAAACAATTCCATTGCATCGATACTGGCTTGGAGAGTGTGGGTCGGTAAGCAATCGCTTCCTGAGCTCTTCGTCGCGGTACTTGCGCCGCCATACCTGTGCCCAGCCTATGAAAAATCGTTGATCACCGGTGAATCCGTCCATCATCGATGCTTCCGTGCCATTCAACGAAAGCTGGTAAGCGGTGTAGGCAACACTCATTCCACCTAGGTCGCCAATGTTTTCGCCCAGCGTAAACTTGCCGTTGACGCTATCGGTCGGAAACGGCTTGTACGCGTCGTACTGCTTTACGAGCTTCGTCGACCTAGCTTCAAACTCTTCTTGGTCTGCAGTGGTCCACCAGTTTCGAAGGTTTCCTTTGCCATCGTACTTGCGACCGCTATCGTCGAAGCCGTGGCTGATCTCGTGCCCGATGACAGCACCGATACCGCCATAGTTGACCGCATCGTCTGCCTCAAGATTGAAGAATGGGGGCTGGAGAATCGCAGCAGGAAAAACAATCTCGTTCATCAATGGGTTGTAATAGGCGTTCACTGTCTGCGGAGGCATAAACCACTCACTGCGATTGATCGATTTGCCTAATTTGTTGATCTGATAGTTATGTTCAAACTCCATGATCTCACCCATATTGGCGATAACATTGTCGGGTACTATTTTGACCGACGAGTAGTCTTTCCAAACATCTGGATAGCCGATCTTTGGGGTGAATTGCGAGAGCTTTTCTTTGGCTTGCTTTTTCGTTCCGTTTCCCATCCATTCCAACTGATCGATTCGCTTCTCGAAAGCAACCAATAAATTCTTGACCAAAGTATTCATCTTCTGTTTGGATTTAGCCGAGAAGTATTTCTCGACGTACAGTTGGCCGACCGGCATCCCAAGAAGTCCGTTGCATGCATCAACGCCTCTCCTCCAAAGCGGCTCCTGCTCGGTAACACCGCTGAGGGTCGTCTCGTGAAAGTCGAAGTGTATCCTTTCAAGCGACTCGCTCATAAGCGGCGCATAAGTATCGATCAGCTGAAAGGCAAGGTAAGCTTTCAGCGTTTCCAAATCGCTTTCATTGACGGTGTTCGAAGCGCCTGCCATGAAGCTTGGCTGACCCACGATGACATCGAGTCCCGAAGGCAGGCCAGCAGCTGTGGCGTAGTCGGCCCATCGAAGATTCGCGAATTTGGTCGCAACTTCCGTGGCCGGCATCTTGTTGTATGTGTTGTCGGGATTCCTAAGCTCCACTTGGGTCCATTGCGATTGGGCGAAGGAACGCTCCAGCTCGATGATCTTTCCAGCAAACTCTTTCGGATTCTGCCAGCCGATTTGCCTGAGCATTTCTTCGATGAATTTTGCATAGGCAACCAATGTCTTTTGAAAGCGTTCCGAGTCTTCTAAATAGTAGTCGCGATCTGGCAGCGTCGTTCCATCTTGATTGACGTAAATCGCATACTGATCCGAACGCTTAGCATCGGGCTCAATGTAAAAACCATAAAAAGTCGAAACACCCCTACGTGAAAGTTTGCCAGCTACTTGAATGAGTTGCTCTTTGTTTTCAATGGCTTTAATCTGACCACGCAGCTCTAAAATTGGCTTTACTCCGACTTGATTGCGCTGCGAGATATCGGTGTAGGATTTATAGAAATCCCCAACTTGCTTTGCAATCAAGGAAGGGTTCTTTTGAGTGCTTGCCTCCTCGATGATTTTTTTGATGGCTTCTTTGGTCTCGATATCGAGCGCCGTAAACGCGCCGTAGTTAGACTGATCGTCTGGAATCTTCGTCTTCGCCAGCCATTGACCATTCACGAATCGAAAGAAGTCATCGTCCGGGGAAACCGATCGGTCGAAATTTTCGAGCTCGACTCCAGAAACCAAAGGTTTTGTCGCAGTCTCTTGAGCGAACAAGGCGCAACAAAAACTATTCAAAACGAGGAAAGTTGTAGTGAGGAACGGTTGTGTCAGCCAATTCGAAAACAAACATTTTATCATTGGTCGGTACCTTGGATGGATAGAAGATTTAACGCCAAGAGCCTATTCTAAACCATGGGGGCTCAATCAGGGATGGAGGGCGACATGCGAGAATAGCAGAACTCAATCTTATGTCCCGCCACAATACAGACTTCGTCGCATTCCACTTCGCCCGAAAGTACGACATCAGGCTCC
>JANLRK010000489.1:0-16383 GCA_031361585.1 Pirellula sp.
ACATTCTCCCCAACCCACGGAATCGCCAGCGGCAACACGTACGAGCAACGCATCTTGGCTTCCGTCGCCGATATCCAGAACATCGGGCATTGCGAGGTAGTAAAAGTCGACCGAATCAATCTTCATTTCGCATTTTTCTAAAGTGGGGTTCGATCAGCAGGATCTTCCAAAGGGACGGTCTGCTATCGTATGTAGAAGCTCCATATTACACAATGTTGGTCTACCGACAGCACTATCGGCTAATGATTTCGTATTCTGACGTTTCGCAAAGGTGCTATGAGGTCCCGAATCTGCTCATGACAAAAATAGTTCGACTTGAAACTTTCGTAATAGGGGACGGACCTGAGATTGACCCAGACCAAGGTGGTATTGAACCACTCGCGTGCATCCGGATTCATACCGAAAGTGGGTTGGTTGGATTTTCAGAGGTGTTTCGTGTTCCACCGGGCGTTGTTCAAGCAACAGTGGGTGACAAGAGTACATTTTTCGGCCGATTGCTAATTGGCCAAGACATCACGCATCCAGAGCGAGTATGGCAACACATTTGGGATTCGCTTCTTCACACGAATCGACGCGGTTGGGCGGTAATCATCCTGGGTGCTTTAGACGTTGCAATCTGGGATATATACGGAAAAGCGATGGGGGAACCAGTTTGGCGATTGCTGGGTGGCAGACAGCGAGGAATTTTTCAAACACATCGAGAAAACAACAAGCAGAGCGTCATGCCTTATTGCACCATCGTGTCAGATAGTTGGGGTGGCGAATCCATGTTCACTCAGCAACTGCGACGAGTCGAACACTTGCTGGAGTTAGGCTACCGAGCGTTCAAGGTCGAACCGATGATGTCTTCACCATCAGATGTTATTGAGTTGGCACGACGCGCACGTGAGCTGTTAGGAGATAAGCCAAAACTGATGGTGGATGTAGGTTATCTGTTCAATGATGTTCCAACAGTAGCTCGCATCTGCCGAGAATTGGAGGAATGCGAACTTGAGTTTTTCGAGACTCCTTTTCCTGTCGATTCACCTATCCCATATGCTCGATTATCTGAGCTTACGTCCATTCCGATAGCGATGGGCGAGCACGGAGTGACGCGCTTTGAGTTTCTTGACATGATGGATCGTGGTAAAGTCGCTGTGGTGCAGCCGTACATGACTACGTGCGGCGGACTAACGGAGGCAAAACGCATTGTGGATTTAGCGCATCTTTACGGAGTGCAAGTTTGCCCGGGAAATTGGTCAACGCAAATCCTTGGCGCAGCATCTGTCCATTTGGCTGCGTATTCTCCAATTACTCCGCTGATCGAATTCGCGGCGGCCGAGGTATTGGATTCACCGCTTCGTAAAGAACTTCAATTGACCGGGTTGCCAGTAAAGAGCGGCGTCATCGAATTTCCGACTGCACCTGGAATTGGTTATGATTTTCCGGAGGAGTTGGCAATCAAGTATCGAGTTAGCTAACCATTCACTACAAATCAAGAGTCCACAATGGCATTTCATTCCGAAATAGAAACTCCAGGTTCCTCGATGGGGCGAAGGCATATTGTCTTGTTGCTAATGGGATTTGCCGCACTTGGCCATTTCAATCGAGTGGGCATTTCCGTTTTAGGGAGCGAAGTGTTGATTCCCATCGTTGGAATAAGTGAAACTCGGATGGGATGGGTTTATTCCTCGTTCTTGATCGCTTACTCCATAGCTATGTTGCCAGGCGGTTGGCTGATTGACCGAATCGGTTCAACTAGAGCGCTAGGATTATACGCATTGGCCATGGGGACTTTTGTCGTCTTGACAGGAATACTTGGTTGGACAGTAACTGGTGCCGAGAGTCTGTTTGTGGGGCTGCTTGTGATTCGCGGATTAGCTGGTATTTGCAGCGTACCTCTTCATCCAGGCGCGGCGCATGTTGTGGCAGGATTATATGCTAATCGGGGACGGACGACCGCCAATGGACTTGTTACAGCTGGCGCTCTCATTGGAATCGCACTTTGCTATCCGACATTAGGCTGGCTCATCGATCGTTTGACGTGGCAAATTGCGATTCTACTCAGCGGCTTAGCAATGATCGTGTACGGTGTACTCTGGCGAATTCTTACAGGGAGGAAGACACCTGCAAGTCCTGCATCGCCAAAGGTGGATTCAGCTTCAATCGCTGGTACTGCACAATCTCAAGTGGCCTTGCTCATGCATCGTGATTTGTGGCTCATCACGTTAAGTTACGCGGCATACGGCTACTTTCAATACCTCTTCTTTTACTGGATGAGCTACTACTTCAACACGGTCCTACATGTGCCAGCTGTCGACGCACGCTGGATATCTTTTTGGATCATCTTGGCTCAAGCTGCGGGAATGGCGATTGGAGGAGTCTGTACCGACTTCATTTGCAACAGATTGGGGACCGTGAATGGTCGTCGTGCCATTGTCATGGTCGGCATGGGTGCTGGCGCCATTTTTGGATTATTAGCCGTCAATGTCGGTAGCCTACAACATGTGGCAATCTGTTTGTCTGTCTCAATGGCAGCCCTAGGGGCATGCGAAGGTGTCTTTTGGACGACCGCCACTGATATTGGTCGTGCATCGGGGGGCTTTTCGGCGGCCTTCATGAACACAGGAGGTAACGTTGGTGGCCTGATTTCGCCGGTGTTGACACCCGTATTGGCACACCAAATGGGATGGCCAGGAGCAATTGCAGTCGCTTGTGTTGTCGCAGGGCTCGGTGGTGCAATCTGGTTTTTGGTGAGGCCATTGGAAATCGACGCTACATGATCCGTGGACTACAATATTGTCATTGCCAACGCAAATAGGCTGAGAATCTTTTTCCATGGTACCCAAACGTCAATGTGCGGCTCGATCTGGTATTTCTTTTGGTTTGCACTGCAGCTAGAGCTTGAGCGAGGGATTCGAAACCTCGCTTATACTTGCATAGGTCTAGCTACCCTGCCGGCTTATTGCGCGGTGTCCGATGATGTCCCGCATTTCGATCGCGATATCATGCCTCTAATAAAAATGCATTGCGTCAAATGCCACGGCCCACTCAAGAGAGAAGGACATTTAAACCTTAGCACGCCCTTCGAGATTGTTCGTGGAAATGATCGTGGGGCCGTAATTGCGCCGCATGATCTTGAAGCCAGCAGGTTGTGGAAACAAGTCGAGAGCGACGCAATGCCACCGGAATCGCCACTTACTGAATCGCAAAAGTCGATAATTGAAAGGTGGATTCGAGCAGGCTCACCTGGATTGCCGACCATTGCCTTGAACACGAATCCAAGCGAACACTGGGCCTTCCGACCGCACGGGACCGCTGTTATTCCGACCGTCGCCGAATCCAATAGATTAATAAACGAAGTCGACTATTTTATTCAGGCAAATCGGGAACAAGCCAAAATCGTTGGGAATCCTGAAGCGGATAGACGGACGTTAATTCGACGGGTAAGCCTTGATGTAATTGGGCTGCCTCCGTCCTTGGAAGAACTTGAAACCTTTCTTTCTGATCCTAGTAGCGACTGGTATGAACGAATGGTGGAGTATTACTTGGCTTCCCCACAATTTGGCATCCGTTGGGGAAAGCACTGGCTGGATGCAGTTGGCTATGCGGATTCCAACGGATACTTTAACGCTGACAGCGATCGTCCTCTCGCATTTCGGTACCGAGATTACGTGGTGCGAAGTCTCAACCAAGACAAAGCGTTCGACCGCTTCATCGTTGAACAATTCGCCGGCGACGAATTGGCCTGCTTTGTGCCCGACCAGACGGTAACACCCGAAACAGTTGAACTGTTGGAGGCGACTCATTTTCTTCGCAATGGGCAAGATGGTTCAGGTGAGAGCGACGGAAATCCTGATGAAGTGAGAGCGGACCGCTATTATGCACTTGAATCGGTGATGCAAAATACTTCGTCTGCTCTGTTAGGCCTTACTATCCAATGCGCCAAGTGTCACGATCACAAATACGAGCCACTCTCTCAACTTGATTATTATCGTTGGCAAGCGATCTTCTATCCGACGTTCAACATTGAACATTGGGTGAATCCGAAAGATCGAGTTGTTTATGCCGCCTTGCCCGACGAGCAAAAACACTGGGAGGAGCAAACCAAGGCCGCTCAAGTGCGGGTGGTAATGCTTCGTGAAGAGCTCACCGATTGGATGAAGGCAAATCAGGTCCGGGGCAATTTATTGTTTGAAGACAGCTTTGATTCAGAATCGGCACGTGTAGCAGATCGATGGAGTGAGACTGCTCCAGGCGATGATTCCCCTGGTGGCAGCGTGCCGGTGAAACTGGACTCGGAAGCACCGCCCGCCGCCATGATCAAGAATGGCAGATTGCACATTATTGAGGGCGGAACACAGGGTGACAGTTGGCTTTCAACCAAGTCCAAGTTTGATTGGACGCCAGACAAGGTGGGTGACGCTATCCAAGTGACCTTTGATCTTGTCGACAACAAGCTGCAGCCCGATGGTCAAGCTGCATACCGCATCGGTTATTTTATTGCTTTGCATGATTTTGACGACAGCAGTTCCATTGTCGGAGGGAACCTATTGATAGACGGCAATCCAACCGAAGGTACCGCAGTCCATCTTGATTATCCTGGGGCGGATAGCCGCTCGTTGGGAACGCTTGGCTCGACAAGTTATGCACCTGGAAAAAACTATGGAGTCCGCGTTACTAATTTAGGAAAGGGTAAGTTCCGGCTAGAGCAATTGATCGATTCGTTTCCTGATGACAAACCGATCGACCTAAGTGCAAAGGACTTACCGGATGGCGCATTCGGTTTTGAATTCTGTTGTGGTCGAAGCTTTATCGTCGACAACGTCATCGTTGAAAGCATTGTCGCCTCACCACCGCCAGAGTCGCCGCTTGGTGAATTGAAGAAACGTCAAGATGTGATTGCATTGGCGCTGAAAATGCAGCGGGAACTGGTTGGAAATCGTCCAGGTAAAATTGCTTGGGCCGGCGATATGTCGAGCCAACTTCCTGAGGTTCACTTGTTGACTCGAGGCAATTACTCGGCCCGAGGCGAAATCGTGAAACCCGGAACATTTACGGTGCTGGGCGACGAGGCAAAATCGTTTGTTGTCTCGAATCCAATGGCAGATGGTCGAACTTCTGGGCGTCGTCTTGCATGGATAGAATGGATTACTCAATCCGAATCGAGAGCTGCAGCACTAATGGCTCGTGTTCAAGTCAATCGACTCTGGCAACACTATTTCGGCAGAGGGATTGTGACCACTCCAGACAACTTGGGAATTAGTGGCGCCCCTCCAACGCATCCTGAGCTATTAGATTGGCTTGCATCCAAATTGATTCATAAGGCTTGGAGCATGAAAGCCATCCATCGAATCGTACTCAATTCCGCAACTTACCGTCAGTCGAGCCGATTGCAGCCCGATTCGCATCACGCAGATCAGGACAATCGGCTATTGTGGCGATATGCGCCTCGAAGGTTAGAAGCAGAAACCATTCGCGATCAAATGCTCGCAGTCAGCGGCGAGCTAGACACAAGGATGGGTGGCCCGTATATCCAGACATCTCGGCAGGAGAATGGAGAGGTTGTCGTTCCTGAAGATGCACCGGGTCGATTTCGTCGATCGATCTACCTAAATCAAAAGCGAACGCAAGTCGTCAGTTTTCTAAACGTCTTTGACGCGCCCTCAATCGTTTTTAACTCGGTGCGTCGTAATACGTCCACCATGTCGCTTCAGGCATTGTCACTGTTGAATTCAGATTTTTCGGTTCGACGATCAAAGGCTACAGCGGTAAAGTTTCGGCGTCTTGAATCCGATGATCTCAATCGCCTCACACTTGCCTATCAAATATTCTATTGTCGAAGACCGAATGAGAATGAGCTGACTGAATTGATGCGTTTTTTGAATCTTCAGACGATGTTTTACTCGAGTGCATCTAACGCGAACGACGACGCTTGGCAGGATCTATGCCAATCCCTCTTTGCAAGTAGTGAGTTCATCTATGTCGATTGACCATAAAACCCTTGCTGAGCAATTAGATCGACGTACGTTCCTAAGTCAGTATGCGGGATGCCTAGGTGGATTGGCGCTTGCTGATCTCATGCCGTTGGGCAGTCAAGCCTCTGCGGGCCAAGTAGAGCGAAGAACGAATTGGGGCGGAAAAGCGAAATCGATCATTTGCTTGTTCCAACATGGTGGGCCGAGTCAGATGGATCTGTTTGACCCCAAACCGGAACTATCGAAATGGCATGGAAAGCCATACCCTGGCGGAAACCTTGAAGTCCATTTTGATAAACAGATGGGTAATGTCCTTGGCAGCCCCTTTCATTTTAGTAAGCACGGGCAGTGCGGGATGGAGTTGTGCGAGCTATTGCCTCATACCGCGAAAATTGTCGATGACATTACGATGGTGCGGTCGATGAGTACAGAATCGGTTGACCATGAATCAGCGTTACGATTAATTCATTCGGGCAGGTTTCTAGCGGGCATGCCTGTGATGGGGTCATGGATTGTTTACGCGTTGGGGACAGAAAATGCAAACCTGCCAGCATACGTTGTCCTGGGTGATCCAGGCGGATTGCCTGTCGATGGCGAACGCAATTGGTCATCTGGTTGGTTGCCGGCAGTGTATCAAGGAACAATGTTTCGCTCAGGCAAATCGCCGGTGCTTCATCTGGAGTCACCGGTCGGGGCACTTGAGCCTGCCCGCCGAAACCAACTGAGAATGATCGAACACTTGAATCGCCAATATTTGTCACTGCATCCCGATAGCAGCGAGTTAGTGGCCCGTATTGCCAACTTCGAGACAGCGGCGCGAATGCAGACCACTGTGCCAGAGATTCTCGACCTATCGACAGAAACAGAGACAACTCGAAAGCTGTATGGGCTAGATCGCCCCGAGACAAAGGAATATGGAACTCGATGCCTACTCGCGCGACGCTTGGTAGAGCAAGGGGTCCGATTCGTTCAGATTTTTCTTAACGGCCAACCCTGGGATACGCATAGCAAGAACGCGGAAAGTCTCAAAGGACTCTGCGCAAGAACCGATCAGCCGAGCGCGGCTTTGGTTCAAGATTTGAAACAACGCGGATTGCTGGATTCGACGATCGTGATGTGGACGGGCGAGTTTGGACGATTGCCGGTCTCGCAGGGAACAGATGGTCGCGATCACAATCGCCACGCGTTTTCGTTATGGCTCTCTGGAGGAGGATTTCGACAAGGATATACCCACGGCGCCACCGATGACTTTGGATACAAGTCCATCGAAAATATCGTTACCGTTCACGATCTCCAAGCCACACTGCTAGATTCGCTCGGCATCGATCATCGCGGGCTGACATTTCCGCACGATGGCCGAGAAACCAGCTTGACCGATGCTGAAGTCACCAAGGCCCGTGTCATTCGCGAACTGATGTCATAGCCCACCATTCGCGCAGCGGCATAGTAGAACAGTTGTCCGCGACCCGTTTGAAGATCTTGCCGAACCGCATAGAGGAAGATGAACCCAAGGCCGGAAATACAAAAAGCCGCAAGATTTCCGAGGAAAATGCGGCTTTGTGCTGTGCCTTGCGGCTTAGTGCTATAGCGGAGGACAAGGGATTCGAACCCTCAACCGGTTACCCGGCGCCTGATTTCGAATCAGGTTCCTAACCATTCGGCTATCCTCCAGTCTATTCAGCTAATCTATACCATTTTACCTGGTTTGGGCAAGTCTTATTGAGAACCGTCGCTGCAACTGATTTCGATGCTGTTTTTCGGTCTGTTTACATTTTACGATTCCGCTCGCAACTCAAGCAATCGCGCCATTCGGTGGAAATCGCTGCCCGTTTCGATAAACCTCACCTTGGTAATGAGCGTTTCTGGGTCAACCAGATTCTCAAATGGAACGTACGAAATATTGAATTGGCCACCGACGGAAACCATGACTCCATTCCGTTTCTCTTCGATCAGTGCTCGATAAGCCCCAACACCAATCTGCGAACCTAGCATCACGTCGAAAGCCGTCGGGACGCAACATCGGGACTCGTACCCAAGCTGTAGACCGTTGATCTTGCGGCTCTTTCCCGTTTGCTTGTAGTAGGCTTCACTTAGCATCGTTGCAAAAGCCTTTCCAATTGCGATGCTTGAAATCGCTATGTGCCCATGATCGTCCCGGGCAATTCCATCCAGGTACGAATTGGGCAAAAATGCTGCAAGCCCCTCGGCGATGACAATCACGCCATAATTACGTCCCGCCTTCTCGCGAGCGACCATGGTTGCCACCATCTTGCCAACAACGGCCTCGAGATTCATGACCGTCCGAGTTATTACAGTACCGTCAGCTTGGGTGATCGATTCAATATTCCTAAGCGGTCCTACGATGTCCTCCACGCTGAGAACCATGCTGGCGTCACCCGCGATCGCTGCCCCGTAGGCTAGCCAGCCCGCAGATCTCCCCATGGCTTCGCACATGAAATACGCTTGGCCAGCTGCCGCATCGCGATTTAAGTTTCGAATCTCATTGGCAAGCGTCTCCGCAGCGCTGAAGTAGCCAAAAGTAAAATCGATACCTGGATAGTCGTTGTCGATTGTCTTAGGCAAGTGAATCACCGGCATGCGTGTTTGGTCCGCAGGTAGTGTGTCCTGATAGAGTTTCATTTTGTTGGCCGTCTTGAGCGTGTCGTCACCGCCAATGCTAACCAATGCATCGACCCCAAGCGACCTTAACCCCAAATACACGCGATGCAATGGAGCGGACTTATCCGGATCCTTGAGATGTGCGGGACTGGAAACACCCTTGCCCGGGTTGGAGCGAGCGGTTCCTATCATGATGCCCGGCTCAGTTCTGGAAAATTCAAGCCTTTCGTAGGACAATTTCAAGTATTGCTTTCCCTCGACCAAAGGTGTTTTTGGGTCGAAGTCGATCAAATTCGAGTAGCCGTGTTTGATGCCAAAAACCTCAACGCCAGCATTCAAAAATGTAAAGGCGGCTGATGTAATCACCGAATTCGCTGCGGGCGCAGGGCCGCCTGCAAAAAGTATCGCCACTCGCTTGATAGCAGTCATTAATGGTTGCTCTAAAATATGGAATTACACGGATTCGCTGTTGAAACGGCGAAGATTGTAACTGCGTTGCCAGGAATGTCCAACGGTCGGATAGGTCTGGCAAACTGGAGAAACTATTCTCGATTTTCGGTTTGTGCGATGGGCAATACCTAGATGCTCCCCCTACTGGGCATGATGATTGAATCACTGACACCCAAAATACCGAATGTAACGCCTGTTGCTTTGAATCCGAATGCAACGTTCCAGGACGAGTTTTGGAGTTGGATATGTCATTGACATTAGATTTGCAAACGACCAAAAAACGAATTGCACAGGCTTTCAATCAAAGATCGTACAGACATGCCTTCGCAATGTCCCTTTGCGTTGGATGCGCGATCGGCGCATTGGAATCGCAAACCCTAGCGCAGTTCAGTGGCGGAGATTTGCCAGCTTCGCCTTGGTCTAAGCGGGTTGAAACGCCAAAAGTAAGCATCAGCGATAGCGGGAATCGCTCTCCAAATGGGCGATTGCATCCTCCTGGATCGTCTTTTCAGCGGACTGCTACACCAAGTGAGATGCCTACGCTCGACCCGCCACTCAAGGAAACGGATCGGCCTGCTCCCGTAACATTCATGGGGCCAATGTTGCCGCGTGCCACAACCAACCTCAAGACCAATCAGCAAGACCAGAAGCTGGCCACATCTTCCGATCCTTGGTTGGTATTCCCGTCGGACTCCAAGCAACCGAACTTGATTCGTGGCGAATCCCCTTCGATTCATACGGCCGCCTCGCCTACGCATGCGTTGACCCAGAAAAATCCAATCGATGCACAATCCGATTGGAAACGCATGCAGGCGGGCGGCCAAATACTCGAAGCCGATAATCTGACCCTTGGAAATACTCCGGAACTCGGAAAGGATCCCCCTCGCGATCGCACAGCATCTCGGGTCAGTCGTCGCATCGGCCTTGGACTGCCTGAACGAGAGGCTGATTCGCAATTGCTGCCTTCTCAAATGGCTTCTGCCAAGACCGCGGCAGTTCGTGATGAACCATTACCATTGCAGCCGGATAAACAATCTAGCACGCATGAAGGAGATGACCATTTCGATTTGGAATTTGAATCCTCAAGGATGTCAGCACCTTCAAGAGGACAACAGCATTCGAAAGAGATAGTAACCAGCGGCAAGAAGTCATCAATGGTATATCCCATTCAAGAGGTGAAACCTGGAGCTTCTAAGAATAGTACAGACGCAATAGCAACCGCCGACTCGGGGGCTCGAAAGGCAAGCGAACCAGTAAATGACGAGTCCCAAATGAAGCGACTGGCGTTGGCCCAGAGGGTAAGCCATGAACTACTTTCGACCCAACCTGTTCTTTATGCTAGGGCTCCGGAAGCCTTGGAATCACTTCCCGGTTGGCAATCCGTCAAACGTGAACTTCATCTAAGGTTGGAACGATGCGATTCCTTGTTGAAGCGAGGTGTCGTACTGAGCGCGCGGGAAGAGGCAAGTCAAGGGCTCCTTCGTCTCTATCGCACCATGGACATGGAGTCTGGACGCCTGTTCAGTGAGCCAGCTTACGAGAAAGCGATGTCAGCCTTGCGAGAGGAAGGAGATTTCCAAAGAGTACTGGTGAGCCGTTCAGGCGTTCAGGCGATAGTCGATACGCATACCACCGAAGCGCTAAAAGGTAGGCCGTTGGATACCACTTCCCCCGAAATGGCGGCTTCGCACTACCGATGGTATGCTCGCTATCAATTGATTGCAGCATCCAAGGGACACCCCTGGGCCGCCGACCTTCTCTATGCCTTCGGAAAGACCCTTGAAAAAGATGCGGAGCTGAACCCGGATCGAGCTAACCTATTTAGGAACCAAGCGGTTGTCTGCTACCAAGCTGCGATGCAAATTGCACCATCTCAAAGTGACGTAGCCAATCAGTTGGGCTTCGCACTCATCCATCTGGACCGAATGGACGACGCCTACGATGCGCTCACGGCTTCGCTCCAGCAGAAGCCAACTGCAAACGCTTGGAACAATCTAGCGGAAATATTTCGTCAGCGAGGAGCGACCGCGGACGCAGAATATGCCGTTCAACAAGCGGCGGCCTTAAACAATGGTTCGCCAAAATACAGTTCAGAGCATCCCGAGATTACGGCAGTGGATCCGGCTGTCTTTGCAAAGTATAGCCCGATGCCCACGATGGCATCTCCAACCCAAAACTCAACATCCAACCCTTTGCCAACAAGCGCCCCCAACGCATACGGTGCCAATACCCAGCAGGCGAACTCAGGCAAGCGTCTTTTCTCCAAGATTTTCCGATAATGATCATCCATTTGAAATCCAATTGTCCAATGCTTGCCCATCGAAAAATCCTTAATCGTTTCATCAGTAGATTGTCCATGGCCCTACTGACTGGCAGCATTATAGCCGGCACGTCAGTTGAGAATAAGCTGAATGCTCAGCAGGCTGATAGCCGACCGCATTACGCTCCCTCTGCGGCACCCAATTCTGTTCGCCAAGTCAATCATCAAAGATTGAATTACGAAGCGGTTTCAGTGGGCGAAGTTGGCGTTCAAGCGTGTGGTTGTGGTGGCTCGACTGGTTGTTCGACGTGTGGAGGCTGTGGTCGGATCCCAAATGCCCAACAGATATGCCCACCACAACAGCCAACGGGCGTAACATCCGGTGCGTGCAAGCCATGCATCACGGGTATTGATTGCGCTCAATCCCCGTCTGGCGAAAAAGGATGGTGCCAATCGCATTCCATTGATTTCCAGCCATTGTGGCACGGTGAATACATTGGTCCAGTTCGCTTGCAGTCGTTGCTAGAGTATCGACTGCGAGTCAATGACGAGATCACGTTTACCTACATTCCAAATCGGCAAAAGTCCTTGGAAGAGTACAAACTGATGGTGGGTGATGAGATAAGTCTGGATTCAATTTCTGACGGCAGCATCAAACAAGCAAGAGTTCCAGTCCAACCGGATGGTACCGTCATTGTACCTTTGCTAAAACAACCGGTCGCGGCATCGGGCAAGACGATTCAAACGTTACGAAAAGATCTCGAGGTCGCATACAAAGAATACATCGTTTCCCCCGCAATCGACATCCTTCCCGTCAAGGTAAATACATCGGTCGAAGACTTAAGGTTGGCCGTGAACGGTCCATTCGCTGCGGGTGGAACGGCAATATCTACAACTGTCAATCAAGACGGAAAAATCCAACTCATTGGGTTGGGAAGCGTGTTCGTTTTGGGGATGACATTGGAAGAAATTAAGCGAGAGATCAATCTGCGCTACCGAGAGAATTTCGTCGGAATGAATATTGAACCGCGACTAACTAGGACGGCAACCCACGTTTGTTATGTTTTCGGCGAAGTGATCAAACCAGGTCGATTCGAGATGGATCGGCCAACGACGGTGACACAAATATTGGCACAAGCAGAGGGTGCCAGAATCGGAGCTAACATGCGGCAAGTTGTAATCTTCCGAAGGGCGGAAGACTGGCGATTGATATCGACTATGCTCGACCTTCAAGGTGCTCACTTAGGAAAATCACCCAACCCGTCGGATGAAATTTGGCTTCGCGACGGCGACACTGTTGTCGTCCCTAAGAAACCAATTACAAGGCTTAATAATTTCATTCAGCAAGTATTTACCGACGGAGTATATCGGCTAGTGCCGTTCCAAGGAGTCTCAATTCAGAGACAATAAAACCGCGTAATTGATTTACTCCATCCTGTTCCGCTCCGCGAATGATTAATCTCCATGAATTCCAAATATGAAATAATTCGAGTCGAAGATCGGCGCCAAAGACGCGAATTCATGGATTTTATTTGGAAGCTTCACAAAAACGATCCCAACTGGATTCCGCCGATTCGAATGAATCAGGAAGAGTTGGTGGGTTTCCGTCGCCATCCATTCTATGAAAACGCGAAATGCAGGACTTTTGTCCTGCATAAGGATGGAGAAGTTGTTGGTCGAATCGCCGCCATCATCAACCATGGTCACAATAAACGTTTCGGCGAAAGACGTGGCTTCTTTGGCTTTTTCGATTGCATTGATGATCAGCACGCAGCCAACCTGCTCCTGATGGCGGCGAGTCGGTATCTAAAGAGCGAGGGAATGGACGACGTTCGCGGACCATGTAACCCTTCGCTCAATTATGAAATTGGAGCATTGGTAGATGGGTTCGATACTCCGCCTACGTTTATGATGACCTACAACTGGCCCTACTATGACAAGTTGATCACGGGCTTTGGTTTCGAAAAGTCGCAGGACCTATACGCCTATGAAGGCAATATGGAAATGCTCAAGACAATCGACCCAAAACTGAAGTTCGTGATCGACGAGGTCAAACGTCGATTCAACGTGACACTTCGTGCCGCCAACAAGAAGAAGTTTGGGGACGAAGTAAAACTATTTCTTAAAATTTACAATGAGGCACTGCAAAGTACCTGGGGCTTTGTTCCGTTAACGGACGCGGAATGCGACAGTCTCGGTGCATCACTGAAGTTGCTGATCGATCCCGCATTGGTGTCATTCGTGGAGGTGGATGGGAAACCGGTGGCGGTAGGACTCTGTCTACCGGACTACAACCCTCTGATCAAAAAGATCAACGGCAGGTTGTTTCCCTTCGGCTTTCTGACGCTACTTTTCGGGCGAAATAAAATCAAAAAAGTCCGAGTGATGAGTACCAATGTTGTACCAGAGTACCAGCGATGGGGCCTAGGCCTCGTCGTGCTTGACCGAATGTTGCCGGCCTGCTTGGCCAAGGGAATACATGACGCGGAGTTTTCCTGGGTTCTAGAGAGTAACAACTTATCGAGGGGCTCGCTTGAAAGAGCAGGGACCACCCGCACGAAAACCTACCGCCTCTATGATCGGACGCTCAGCGATATCCAGGACTAGATGTGATTTCCCCGTGGCTTTGTTATAGTGCATACATGCTATTGCTGATTCCTCCACATTCCAAGAATTCCAATCGCAAGGGATGATATGAAAGAGACACTCGCAGTCATCTTAGCCGGTGGAAAGGGAACTCGGCTCGAACCCCTAACGAGAGATCGGGCAAAACCCGCAGTTCCGTTCGGCGGCAACTACCGAATCATCGATTTCGTCCTTTCCAATTGCCTCAATAGCGGTTTGAGGAAGATGCTGGTACTGACACAGTACAAAGCCATGAGCCTAGATCGCCATATCAACCTTGGATGGCGAGACTTTTTTTGCCGAGAGCTCGATGAATTTATCGAAATCGTTCCACCTCAACAACGCATCGATGAGAATTGGTATCAGGGAACGGCTGATGCCGTTTACCAAAACATATATGCAATCGAAAAAGAACGCCCTAAGCACCTAGTGATATTGGCCGGTGATCATATCTACAAAATGAATTATCACTCGATGATTCAGTATCACAATGACATGCAAGCCGACTTGACCATTGGTGCGCTACGTGTCACTTGCGAAGAGGCAAAAGAATTTGGGGTAATGCAAATTGACTCGGAACAACGTATCGTTGGCTTCCAAGAGAAACCGGCAAACCCTCGTCCTATTCCGAATGATCCTGGGCACGCGCTAGCGTCGATGGGCATCTACGTATTCAACACCCGCTTCTTATTCGAGCAACTTTGCCACGATGCCAACGATCCCAAGAGCCATCATGACTTCGGAAAAAACATCATTCCGTCGATCATCGATCAGCACCGCGTATTCGCGTTTCCCTTCAAAGATGAAAACCGTAAACGGGATGCGTACTGGCGGGATGTAGGTACGCTCGATGCGTTTTACGAAGCCAACATGGACTTGGTAGGAATCGATCCACTTTTGAACTTGTATGACGATAGCTGGCCAATTCGGACGCAACAGAAAAACCTGCCACCACCCAAGTTTGTATTTGGCTCTCGCGGCGATGGCGATCGTTGCGGTCTAGCTTTGGATTCCATCGTTTGCGCCGGCACTATCGTCAGTGGAGGCAGAGTAGAACGAAGCATTTTGGGGCCCAGTGTTCGAGTCAACTCCTATGCGCAAGTTTCGGACAGCATTCTATTCGAAGGAGTCGAGGTGGGGCGACGCGCAAAAATCCGAAACGCAGTCATCGACAAAGGAGTTTGTATCCCGTCTGGTTTCGAGATCGGTTTTGATCTGGAATTGGACCGAAAAAGAGGGTTTACGATTTCCAATAATGGAATAGTCACGGTTGCGAAAACCGAGGACCTCTCGTCGCTCGCGATTCAATCCAGCCCTAACCCCGTCCGGGCAGATATGGGAAATACATACATTGCCCAAGCGAAGGGGGTTGGAAATCAATTGAACGCGAACCACAAGTATAGCCGGGTCGCTGATGCGGCCCGAGAGGAGGCTGAAGAATGAACACTATGCCGGTACTTTATCTGCTAATGGGGTTGCTATTTGGTACCACTCTTCTCGCAGTGGGAATTGCATTGGGATTTTGGATGGGAAAACGTACCAGTCCATCGGATGTCGGTCAGTTCGATATAAACCAGCAGCAGATGATTGCAGCCCTCAAGAACATGGCCAATTGGACGACCGACTTTGCAGGAGATTTCACCCGCTATCAGTCCACCATGCAGACCCTGACGCGAGACGCAGCCGATAGCAAAAAAGTTCGAACCAAAGAAGAAGTCCAAGGATTGCTCGACCGAATTGTGGCGGCAAATAGTCAATTGCAATCGCGTTTGGAATCAGCCGAAGAAAAACTTGATGCGCAAACCAAGCAGTTGGCCGGCTACTTGACCGAGGCCAGGACCGACGGACTCACCGGACTCGCAAATCGCAAAGCCTTTGATCAAAAACTGGATGAGTGTTACGGAAAATGGCAGGCGACCAAGCAACCGTTTTCGCTAGCTCTCATCGATATTGACCATTTCAAAAAGATTAATGATACGTACGGGCACCCTGCCGGCGATGCGGTGCTTCGTGATATGTCCGCCCGCCTCAGGGAGCTTAGTAGTGAGTCGATTATCGTCGCCAGGTACGGTGGCGAGGAATTCGGAATCATTTTTGATGGCGAGGCAAAACATGCCGCCGACATAATGGAACGACTAAGGCTTACTATCGCCGGAAAATCGATACAAGCCGAGGGACACACGATTTCCATTACTATTAGCACGGGTGTGGCTCGAATCCTAAACGACGAACGGCTTGGAAAAGTCGTTCGTCGTTCTGACGAAGCGCTTTACAGCGCGAAAATGGGTGGGAGAAATCGTGTCTTCGTACACAATGGTGTCCTTTGCGAATGCTATGGACAACCTGGTTCGGGAGCGGTAGTTGTCGAATCGTTGACGACGGAGGTACCGCCATCTGCAGGCGACCTCGAACACCGAGTTCTAAATCGTTTGGATCGTTTGATCTCCCAAGAAGCAAACCGCCGAGAATAAA
>JANLRK010000515.1:0-2462 GCA_031361585.1 Pirellula sp.
TGAAAAAGTGGCGACGTTGCCATAAGCAAAAACTACCCCGCAAATCAACCCCGTGCCGCCAAAATCTAACCCCGGTCATGGTGGGCGCTTACTTGCAACACGCCAATGGACCACTGAGAGCGGCGGATCCTTTACCGCGTCCGTTATCGATATCAAAGATGGGGAAGTCACGTTCTTCGCTAGGGGCAAAGAATTTGTATTGCCGATGTCGGAGATGTCGTTTAGCAATCGAACGGACCTTCGACGTGCTTATGGAAACGCACTGGTGAAGGACGGTGCCTTCATGGCTGATGCCGTCGCCGATGCAAAAGAGATCCGTGAAATTACACTCGATCGGAAGGCCCAAGGAGCCGGTTACTACAAAATGCCTGAATCCGAGAAGACTGCAAACATAGCTCGGGAGCAGAAGTATCGTACTGCCGAACTTGCGAGAGCTTCGGTACAGCAAACCAGTGCAATTCGTCGTATGACGCCAGTCTTCTACAGTGATATCTCCCTAGGACTTCTTAGCGGCGCAACGCGGACACCGTACGTGAATCGTTACGCTCGCCGGAACGGCACATACAACCCGTACTACCGAAGTAGGCCAGGCGTTCGATGGTAAGGCGATTGGCGGCTCGAAAACCAATGTCTGATCTAAGTCGGTGATGTTGAAAACCCGATTGCATTATGCTTTTGTTGTTTCGTTGACATTGGACGGTATTAGAGAAATACTACTAGGCATAGCATCTTTGGAGTTGAGTGTCGACAATTTCAGAATTTTAAATTCGATCCATCGCCCGAAAACGAGAATACACCAGGCGAAAAAGAAAAGACAGGCTGCTAGCAACCATTGGCCCGCGCCACAGATCATTCCCAGAATGGCGCTGATCCAAATCGACGCGGCGGTAGTTATACCGTGCACCTGATCGGTCCCTTGAGTGCGCATGATCACACCCGCACCTAGAAAACCTATTCCCGATAGCACACCTTGAACAGTTCGGAGCAATCCATCTCCGGGAGGGCCTGCGATCGATGAAACGGCGGTGATGCTGGCCATGATGATGGCGCAGGAACCCAAGCAAACCATCGACAACACACGCAACCCGGCTGGTTTGCGATGCATATCACGATCGATTCCTAAAATCGCGCCCAATAGGGTAGAGAGTCCCAGCCGGATCAGAATCTCATGGAAATCGTTGGCATTGGTATGAAGCATCAATCGTCTTCCTCAGCAGCGTCTCAGAGTGTGCACACGTGGTCATTTCACAACCCACGGTATATCTTCTCTTTGTAGCATAATATCCATCTCAAGAACCAAAGGTGGTACCCTCTCCACGTTGGATTGCATGGCGTCAATTGCATCGGGATCAACAAGTGAAAAGCTTGTGGATTTAGCAGGCGGTGAGCCTGCAACTTGAACGGGAATCTGTGTTGCCTGCTGTTCGTTATGTACAGAGACGTATTGGAACTTCGCAGTCTTGATCGTTGGACTGGCCGCAGAGTGCTTTTCAGCCTGCGAAAATGAAGTTGACCGAGAAATTTCGTGACCGGCAACCAATTCGTGGTTGGTTCTGTTATCCGCGACTTGCACAACTGGCGGAACGTCATCGGAAGAAGTCTTAGAAATATTGAAAGCGAATAGATCTGGGGTCGCTGTGTAAACTCCACGTGTGGCACCAAAGGATGGGACGTTAGAAGTAGGGCTCGGTGCTGGAGCGCTAGGAACAGTACTACCTGCATTCCTGCCGAGTTCGATTTGCAAAAAGGAGGATGGTCCGTATCCCGAATTTACAGGAATCTGAATATAACTCGCGCGGCCGGCGGCACTACCTAATGGAATTTGCAGGTAACCGGAGGGACCTGAGCCAACATTCAACGGCATCGAAAGATAGGAGGGTTGCGAGATCAAACCATTCAGGTTTGTACTTGTCAAATTATTATAACCCAGGAGTCCAAGCGGAGTACTTCCACCGAAGCTCATACCGGAGTTGTTGTATGGCATATACGATCCGTAATTTGAGTAAGGAGCGTAGCCGTTGCTATAGTACGAACTATTATTGCGGTAAGTTTTCGCACAATTATTGTAGTTTGAGTAATAACTCTGCTGGTAATAATTTGTGTAGTTACTGCTGTAGGTGCGGCAGCCCCAATGCCCACCGTGGGCCAACGTTTTTTGAGGCGACCAAGCCAGTAGGCAGGCCGCAGTAATTCCACTTAGAAGGAGTAGTCGTTTCATTATGTCCACCTCGTTTTAATGTCTTAGAGTCAAATTCCAATTCCAGTTTTTTGAGGAGCATCCTGTCGTTGCGACGCTATCTAATAATTAGCCTTCAGTGAGCATGGTCGCCCCGATGATGGTCGCTCATGTAACGTCGATATTGCAGCTCCTTTTGCAGTTGCGCACGTTCGACACTATGGTCGTGCAGTGTTCCCGCTTCAATCAATTCAGCCAGTTCTCGTGAATAATGCTCGAACATGTA
>JANLRK010000540.1:0-21937 GCA_031361585.1 Pirellula sp.
TTTATTCAGTTCGGTCCAAGCGCGCGTCGTCAACTCGATCTTCATTTGTCCTGGTCTAACTGTGTCTTCAAGCACTAGCCAAACGACCTTTTGATTGCGCTCTATCGGCGATTGAACCGTGGTTACCGGATTGGCACGACGAACTAGGTCTGTAAGAATCACTCGAAGTGGCGTCTCAACGTGTTTAAACGACCTCACGGACTGATTGCGTGTGATGCCTTCTTTTTGAAATGCAGTTCCATTGATTGCAAACGCTATCGGCGATCCAGCCGCAGCGGTTTCGGCTACTTCGCTCGAGATCAATTGCAAGGCGGCTTCCAGCGACTCCTGCTCAAAACCGATCGAGATCTTGGATTCCAAAATTTCTTCCATCGATTTCGTAGGCGGCCTGTTCGTCGGAACGGGAACCGTTGCAACAGGCCCTTCCGTTGGATTCTCAAGCGCCATCCAATTTGCAATTGCAACACTATTCACGGCATCGCTAGGAAGGTATGCGTTAGCCACAATCTGGCCATCCTCCAATCCTAATCGTCCGAAACGGATTAGCGTTCGCATCATCTGCGCATATCGCAATCCCAACGCTCGCCAATACGGATGAAGTGTTCTTCCAGACGATAGTCCCTTTTCAAATTCGTCTGGCGCGTTCAGCAAACTTGCCTTCAGCGCGGCAGCAAACTTGCCTGCATCACGAGTCTCTGAACTTAGCATTCTCAATTCCATATACCAACGAGGTTCGATCGTGGTCGTGAAAACAATCGCTTGCATGGAGTCGTCAATCGATTTGCGCAGTACATCATGTACCCTGGGTGCCCCGGAAAGAAGCTCACGTCCATCACCGAATAGAAAGCTTGGTGCAAAAAGTATTGTCAAGTCAGATCGGCTATCTGTGGTCTTGAGCAAGGTCTCTAATTGCCTTCGCAGCGGTGCCTGTGCGCCGTTTAGCTCAAGCAACGTTGCTATCAACTCCTGAGGTCCAACAACCGCTCGCTTGACCTTTGCGATTCCGTCTGTTTGCATTCCGTCCATAGCAATTGCCAATGAGTTCGATTGAATCGTATTGCTCCAAAGACCTTTCATTCCATGGCTTGTCGAATCGAAGAGCTGCAACGCGAACCCCCGAGCGGACTGTACGATCGAATGGACCGTGACCATTTGAGAAAAAGTTATCCGAAAAACGGTTTGTGGAACGCCCGTTACCTTACCTGGATACAATCCAATGGCAATCGACTCGATTCGATCATCACCAAGCAAAGGTAGTTCAACTAGTACCTTCGCCAAGTTCGGTTGCGACTCCATCCACCATTTGACCAGATCTCCAGAATTGCCTTGTCGATGCCAGACTCTTCCGGAAACGAATACGACCGCTTCGAGGCCTGCAGGGAACATCTCAATAGAGTATGGTGAGCCAGCGTGAGGCGGCGACCAAAGCAACTGTCCATCGTCAGCCTCCACGGCGTAATACTCGTTTACCGACTCGGGGTACTTTGTTGTCGTGTTGCTTTTGCTAGTTAACTCGGTCGTTTGTTTTACATCATCATGCTTGACAATTTCTTGGTTCGCAAAAGGGGGGGCTAAGGATTGCGAAGCCGATTTCGGAATTGCCGCTCCGGTGGAATTACCATTTCGAACCAGCAAAGTGATTATCAGCCCAAAGACGAGGCATGCACCACCAACTATTGCAGGCAAAACCCAAAAGGGTTTCCTTTTCTTTTTAGACTTCTTCTTTCCAGATCGATCGGCTGATGAACGTTTTGCGTTAGAAGCGACAGACGTTACCAAGGCCTTCGGCAAGTCCACTTTCTCCTCCTGGGAAAGTTTTCTGTCGGTAAGGTTTTCCGTTTCTTCGACTGCAAATTCGATGGCCTTGATCAATGCGGTAGCGGATGCAAATCGAGCGGATGGGTTTTTTGCAATCAAATGCATAAGGCACCGTTGCAGAGGATGCGGTAACACGCGCGGATCTAGGGATTTAGACGCTAGGACGGTATGGGCTTTCGACCATGCTATCGCTGCATCGTGAAATTCATTTCCAAATGGAGAGCACCGAGTTAACGATCGAAACCAAACGCATCCCAATGCATACAGATCTGTTTGAACGGAATGGGAGGCGTTGGGAAGAGTTAGTTCTGGCGCCGCTACGGACAACTTCTCCTGCATCGACTCAGTGAGTATCGACTTGCCAATGGACAAATATGGATTTGATGCTGGAAAAACGGGATCGCGACGAAGTAAAAATTCACCATCGTCGACGCACCAAATTGCATCCGGGCAAACACAGCCATGCACCAGTCCAGCGTCGTGCATCCTTTTAAGGCCGGTTGCGATCTGCTCGACCATACCGGTCGACTCGGTCCAATTCAGCGGACGATGTGCTAACACTGCGGTCAATGACTGGCCCTCAATCGCTTCCGCGAATGAGACGAAATTTGTCCTGTCGATACCCGAAAAAATCCACTTGTCGAGAGAAGGATGGTTGATGGCAACTTGCTTAACAGCGAGATCAAGGCTAGGTGGCCATTTTTGCAACTCGGGCTGCTGCATGTCTTGAGAAGTCAGCAGATAGCACCATCGCGAAGGCTGCGTAGGACGGCTTGAATCCATGGCGAGCAGCCAATTCGGACCCAGTCTCGTCTCCAAGGACTCGAGGATCCGGTAGGGTCCTATGGCAAGCGGAAAATGCGAATTTCCAAAGAACACTTTTGCTTGGAACGAGGTTATTTTGCCTGAACGAATCAGCTCGGAAGCGAGTTTAGTTGGGTCATGCAAGCACTCGGGCGAACGGGAATGACTTATTTCGATTGCCCAGTTCCTGCAATCTTCAGAGGACGCGAGACCGGCATTATGAATTCGCTCCCAGAGTTGGACCGACGTTAGCGTCACGGTTATTGTCCCAAGACATACGCGAAGATTAGAGGTGCTACGATGGTGGCATCGCTATGGATCATGAACTTAGGCGTGTCTGCCGTCAATTTGTTCCATGTGATTTTTTCATTCGGCACGGCACCGCTGTAGCCGCCATAGCTGGTTTCTGAATCGCTAATCTGAGCATAGTAGGCCCAACGCCGAGTGTCCGGTTCGTCCAAATCTTGAATAAGCATCGGAACGACACAGACTGCAAAATCGCCGGCGATCCCCCCACCAATTTGGAAAAATCCAACGCCTCGTTCCTTGCTAATCATTCGATACCATTGGGCTAAACGTTCTAATTGTTGAGTTCCACTCTTGAGGGCATGATGCGTTGAGACAGTTCCATCGATGACTCGGGCAGTGAACATATTTCCGAGCGTACTGTCCTCGATACCTGGCGAAAAAACGGGGATACCGGCTTCTTTTGCTGCGATCATCCATGAGTGTTCGGCTGGAATCTTGTAAAGAGGCTTAAGCTCTGGCTCGTCCAACAACATGAACATGTATTCGTACGGGAAATAGCTTTTGCCTTCTGCAGCTGCATTGGCCCAATACTTTACTAAGCGGCTTTGCATATGCTTCATCACGGTTTCCGGGATGCACGTGTCGGTGACTCGGTTGAAGCCCGCGTTTAGCAGCGCGACTTCATCATCGACGCTCAAGGCTCGCCAGTTTTCGATCACTTTATACTGGTCATGAGCGAAGAGGTTGAAGAGGTCTTCTTCTAAATTTGCGGCAGTGCAGGAGATCGCGTGGACCTTGCCACGGCGAATCATTTCTGCGAGTGACAAACCCAATTCGGCGGTACTCATCGCTCCGGCCAAGGAGACCATCATGGCCCCTTGGTCTTGGTCTACGAACTTTTTGTATGCTTTGGCGGCGGCCAGTGTTTCGCGGGCATTGAAATGACGGAAATTCTTTTCCATAAACGCCGAAATGGTCATTTTGAAATCCGAGACTAGTGTGAGTTCTAAGTGCGAGCCATCGGCATCACCACGTAGGTATAGCCATCATCGGTTGAAAACATCGCAGGTTCGGCATTGCTCCTTACTTCGATGGCAAAGTTTTTTTCTAGGTCGAGTGCTTTGAAAAAGTCTAGAACGAAGCGGTAATCCATCGTGATTTTGACTTCCTCGCCTGTGTAGGAGATGGGCATTTCAATTCGGGAGTTGCCGATATCGGCCGTGCGTGCAGCGACGATCAGAGTGCCGTTGCCGAATACAAATTCGACGCCCCGACTTTCTGGGTCTGCAACAATGGAGGCTTGGCGTATCGCACTAAGGAAGGGGCCAACCATTCCTTCGATACGTGTTTTGCCTTCGCGGCTCGGAATGACTTGACGCCAATTTGGATATCGGCCTTCGACCAATCGCGAATAAATGGTGCAGCGGTTGGTTCGAATGAGGATATCGTTGCTTCTAGCGGCAACGTGAACCATATCGTCTTTTTCGCTAATAGAACGATCCATTAACGTCAGTGTCTTGGTAGGGACAATTGTCGACATGCCAGAGTTCTTAAAACCACCTACGGACGTTCCTGATCCGTGCATGCAAGCCAAACGTCGACCGTCGGTGGCCACGGTAGTGATCTGTTCTCCGTCCATTTCGAACAGGACACCGCCGAGTTGGTACCGAGTGCTCTCATTGTCAGTAGCAAAAATGGTCCTTTTAACTAGTTCTTTGAAGAGGCGAGCTGGTAGTTCGAAATAACTCTCCTCAGCGAATTCCACGACGCTAGGGAATTCATCGGGATTGGCACGGGGGAGGTGAAATTCGGAATGACTTCCAAGAAAGTCAAGTGAGTTTTCGGTGGACTCAATCGTTAAGCTCTCGTCGTTGGCTTCGCGAAGGATATTGCCGACTCGTTGGACATTGAGCAATGCGCGGCCTGGAGCGAGGACCTGGACGTTTTCCACTTCCAATCGAATGCCAGCCTCCAAATCGGTGGCCATCAAAACGACCCGCCCCTCGGTTGCGTCGATCTTGATATTATTCAGGACTTCTTTCGGGCTACGGGTCGGTGCGATCCCGGCTGCAATTTGGAATGCGCTGAGCAATTTCTCACGATTGCAAATGATTTTCATAGGACAGGACTCGGTTCAAGAGACTTTTGGGAATGCTTGTTTTGTTTTTTTGAACCCAATGTTGTAGCCTGAATGCCTTAAAAACTGTAGTGGGCACGTGGCGCGTTGCGATGATTCTTTGTCGACAGTACCTTTTCGTGTGGTATTGGAGTATTCTGGCGAACGCGACATAATGCAACTGGGATCGTTCGAGCGTTTCCCTTTGGGCAGCCCAATGCCTGTGCCGCCGATCTGCAAGTTCTTGAGGTATTTTGGAGGTGAGCATGGACGCAAACTGGCACGAAGCTTTTGTGGACTTTGGCAATGACCCGCTGATGCCATTTCCCCGCCCGGCACTTACTCGTATCGAATCCGATTGCACCGACGTTTTGCGAGGATTTGTTTCGCGAAACGCACCCAAGTTGCCGGGTGTATATGGAATGCTTGACACGACGGGCCGTTTGATTTACGTAGGGAAATCGAAATCGCTGCGAAATCGGTTGCTCAGCTATTTCATGCCAAACAGCACCGATGAAAAAGCTGGCCGAATCATCCAGGCCGCTGTCGCCATTGTTTGGGAAAAGCAGCCCAGCGATTTTGGGGCTTTGCTCCGTGAACAAATGTTGATTCGGCACTGGCAACCAAGGCTCAATGTCGTGGGTATGCCAAAACGTCAGCAACAGGCATTTGTATGTATTGGCAATGCACCAGCGGAACAGTTCTATTTAAGCAAGCACTTCGACCCAGCCGCAACGAGCTGTCATGGTCCGTTTCATGGGATGGGAAATCTGCATCGAGCAATCGAGATTCTAAATCGGTTATATCTGCTTCGGGACTGCAATCAGAAGACACCGATGATGTATTCAGACCAGTTGCAACTTTTCGATTTGGAGTTGCGAGCCGGTTGTGTTCGGCAAGAGATTGGAACATGCCTTGCACCGTGCCTTCGATCCTGCAGTCGACGCAACTATGATGCTCAAGTCGAGAGCGCTCTTCGGTTTCTCAATGGAACATCAGTCGAGGTGTTGGCAAAAGTGGAGCAGCAAATGAATCGAGCTGCGGCAGGCCGACATTTCGAGCATGCGGCTCGCATGCGAGAAGACTTAAAGATTTTGAAATGGTTGACGAATCGTTTAGCAAGCTTCAAGCGTGCCCGAGAACAATACTCGTTTATTTATTCGGTACGAGGTTGCGACGGTCGCGACATTTGGTACCTGATTCGAAAAGGTGGCATTGAACATGCGTTGGCCATGCCCAAGAACGCGTCTCAATGGCGTTCGGCACGGAGTGAATTGGACCGGTGGCACAGCAACAGCGAATCGGTTGGCTCTGGGTTTCTGCGATATGAAGAAACGATCGGCTTGGTCACCGCCTGGTTTCAAAAAAACCGTGAAGAATTGCGGGAGACTCAAGCGGTGGCTGTTGTTCCGAAGCTTTGGTCCGAAATGCAGTCGGCGTCAAAGCAACAGCAACTGACCGTCGGCTAGTGTTCGTGGCCCATTATATTTCAAGTCGTCTTACAGGCTCGCAAGCTCTGCGTTAGCATCCTGAAATTCCGGATCGGCGGCAAATTCCTCGACCAGCGATTGAGCCCATCTTCGAAGCTCACGTCTAGTAGTGGCGTCTTGTGAAGCGGAGAGAGTCTTCAGTCTCTCAATCGCGGATTGGATACAAACCAGATAAAGATTTTTTTTGAATTTTCTAGTTTCTAGTTCACTGTCGGCACTTCGCAATAAATCCGGAACGCACGAATAGAGTTCGAAAATAGCAGCCTGCTGCACTATTGGCCATAAAACGGCTGCATGTACCGAGTTCTTAAATGACCACGCGTCCCAAACTTGTGCGCCGTCGGCGTTGGTAGAAGTCAGGTGATCAATCAGGATTTTTGGCCCGAGCTCTTTAGTAAGCGAACCCTGTTGAACGGTAGAAACATGCCAGTCGACTTTGTCTTTCAAGGAGAGATGGGACAAAATGTTCGTGCTACACGGGCTAATGCCTGGCGTCAATTTGGTTTTGCCAAGCCTAATTTTTGTTCCAGGAAATCGGCGATACGTAAACTCCCGTTTTTGAAAGAGCTGCGGGGAAAACTCTTGGCCTTGTATGCCAGCGTTAAAGATAAACATCGGAATGGCCATCAAGCCGCACAAAATAAAGATAACGGTTCCGATGAGCAAGCCGCGGACCGGGACTCGACGGCGCCTATTCATGTCGTTAATTTCCATCCGTCCTCTGGTTCTCAGGCGAGCGGCATTAGTTTTGTCACCGCAGGTTTAGCCTTGGCTCGAGTGAAACTCGGTTCATGGGTAAGCGCTACTGGTTGATTTCGTTCCGCCGCTCGCAAACTGAATTGCGGAAAATCTCAACTGAATCGTCGAAAATCTCTTTTGCTATTAATCACTTTCGTTATTCGAAAAATCAGTATAATCTTTTTCCTCGGCTTATTTGGTAAGAGATACCGATTTCACATGGCAGGCATTTAGTCAGGACGGATCCCGTACGATGGCCATCCCCAGTTTTTGTAGGACTCTCGCAAGCCATGGACAACGGCGAGCGGCGTTTGAGTTTACGTATCAAAGTGGCGGTCTCGGTTGGCAACAGCATCGTAGATTGAGCCTTCCTGAAGTTGCCTGCCAAGTTTCTGATTTAGCCTCAGAAAAAAAGGGAAAAACGGAAAATTCACCAACTTTAGATTTCGACAGCGAAGCCCCTGAGGTAAAGTGCCGCATCCTTGAAGCCATCTTGTTGATTGCGAAAGAGCCTTTATCGGCCAGGAGGCTAGCAGCGCTAGCCGGGTTGGCAGACCCAACGCATGCGAGAACTTTGGCTCGTCGCCTAAACGGGCAGTACGACCTGCACGGTCACGCATTTCGGATCGAAGAAATCGCAGGTGGGATGCAATTGTTAACACGTCCGCAATTCTCCGCCTGGCTTCGGCGACTAGGTCATGTTCCGGGCGAAGAACTTTTGAGCCAAGGAATGCTCGAATCCCTAGCGATTGTGGCATATCGCCAACCGATACTCCGATCAGAAATCGAATCCATCCGGGGTGTCAGCTGCGACGAGGTACTTCGCCAACTGATGCAGCGTGATCTGGTCCGGATTTGTGGGCGTGTGGAGGATTTAGGACGCCCCTATCTTTACGGTACTACAAAGCGATTCCTACAGCTTTTTGGCCTACAATCTTTGGAATCACTTCCAAGAGCACAAAAGATTCGTTCTGCAGAAGCCGAAATTGCATCCAGTCTTGCGGGCAATCGCATGTCCGTACAAGATATCGACAAAAACCCGACTTAAAGATTGATACAGTGGTGGCCACTGGCAATTCGGTTGATACCATTGTACAAAAGCACTGTTGATTTCCCATTTCCCTATTCGTCGCCTCAGAAAAATAAGGAGTCCATTGTGAAGATGACGCTAGCGGCTACCGAGTTGCGTGGATCATTGAAGTCCGAGTTACAGAACTGGAATTTACGCGCGATGGACGCGATGGAGCTGACCTCTCCGATTGTGATGGTCGACGACGAAGATTTTGAAGAGGATGAAGATGAATTCGACGACGATGACGAGGACGAAGAAGATGACGATTTGGAAGATGATGAAATCCTCGATGACGATGATGATTTAGACGACGAAGACCTCGAAGAAGATGACCTCGATGAGGATGGCATCAAAGTCAAAAAGGCAAAGAAGAAAGACGACGTCGTGGAAGAGGATGAGTGGGAAGAAGTCGGTGACGATGACGATGAAGAAGATGATGACGACGAGGATGACGAGGACGACGACGACTGGGATGATGACGACGATTGGGATGACGATGACGAGGACGACGAACAGGACGAAGAAGAAGACGATTGATCGTTTCGTCCATCGGTTACGTCGCAATTAAGATAAATCCAAGCCTCGTTCCTGTAGCACGAACGAGGTTTTTTGTTTGCAGAGATTTTTTAAGAGGCTCAGATTAAGTCGATGCCAAACGCAACTTGTTTTTTAGTGGCGTATGCGTTGGTTCTTTGCCTTGAATTGATACGATGGGTTGGACTTACGCCTCGCGGTATGTTGTGGCTAATGAGGATGCTCATTGCGATGACTGCGATTGCGCTACTCACACATTCGCTCTATTTATTGGATCGTGTATTTCTGTCGGCTGTAGCCAACCAGTCCTGGCGATTGGTCTTTTCGTGGCATGACTGGGGAATCCTCTCTGCATGGGCATTGGCAATCGCCTATGCAGTTCTTTTACTAAGACGAAGCGAGAGCTGGATTGGATTATTTGTCTTGCCGCTGCTGCTGATACTGATCGGTGGGGCAATCGCCATTCCGAGTGAACCGTTGAATCAAGCATCGTCTGCGAGCCTTTGGAGGATTGTCCACGGAATTGCCATGACATTGGGAACCATGCTCGTATCGCTTGGTTTTGCGATGGCAATCATGTATTTGATTCAAGAATGGCGTCTCAAGGCCAAGCGAGCAAAGAAAGGCCTTTTACGATTGCCGTCGCTTGAGTACTTGCAAAGTTTTGGGAGTACCTGCCTACTTTGCAGCGCAGGATCTATAGGCTTCGGCGTTCTGTCAGGTGTGATCATGAATTTGGTCAAAGACGGTCAAGTCAATTGGACCGATGGAGGTATCGTGTTTTCTGGGGGCCTATTCCTTTGGCTTGCAGTCGCATCTGGTGTTCAATGGCACTTTGCCAAGAGGGGACGTGGTCATATTACCGCCTGGATGAATATCCTTTCTTTTGTGATTGTGGGCATAGCGCTTTACTTGGTGGTAAGCGCGCCGCATGGGAGACGAGACGCTCATGAAAGATCGTTTGGCTTGCCGACAACCGAACAGGTGGATGGTGTGGGTCGATGAAGTTTCGAATGATTGGATGCAGCCATCACTCAATGCCTTTGGCGATCCGTGAGCGACTGTCATTTACGGAAGAGCAGTGCGGCGATGCCCTAACGGCTTTTCGGGAAAGATTCCCTGATTGCGAGTGCGTGCTGCTCAATACTTGCAATCGCGTCGAGCTGTATGTTGGGACCACTGGTGAGATTGAATTGCCCTCGATGTCCGCGATGGTGGGCTTCCTCACCGACTTTCACAATGAATCTTCGTTGGAATTCGAAGAGCATTTTCTGAAATTGGAATCGAAGCCTGCAATCGATCACCTTTTTTCAGTGGCGAGCAGTATCGATTCGATCGTATTGGGCGAGACGCAAATCGCATCCCAGGTACATGACGCCTACGTTCGAGCGACTGTTGGCGGAACCGCAGGCCCCATCATGCACGCTGCCTTTCAGCACGCCAATCAAGTGGGCAAACGCGTCACCAACGAAACCGAGCTTCATCGCCGCCGAATCAGCGTTCCTAGCGTTGCCGTTAGCGAAATCGCATCGGAGTTTTTCGAAAGATATGACGACAAGCAGATCGTGGTGATAGGCAGCGGCGACATGGGCGTTGAGACCTTGCAGTATCTTAAGAGTGCTGGTGCAGTCAAGATCACCATCATCAATCGTTCTATGGACAAAGCCATCCTTGTCGCTGAAAAATTTGCTGTCAAAGCATCGCCTTGGGAAGACCTCGACTCATTGCTCGCTGACGCGGATCTGGTAATTAGCACGACAGGTGCCGCCCAGCCGATCGTGACGGAGTCCAAATACAAATCCATTGCCGCGAATCGCAACAAGGGGACGCTATTAATCCTCGACTTAGCCGTCCCTCGCGACTTCGATTCGGCTATCGGGCGTATGCCTGGAGTGTATCTTTATTCCGTCGACGATCTGCAAGCTGTTTGCGATCGCAATCGATCCTTTCGCGAACAGCAGTTGCCGAAGGCGCAAAAAATCATCAGGGAGGAGTCGGATCGGTTGCTTGGGGATTGGAACCATCGATCCTCTGGTGCAACAATCCTCGCACTGCGAGAACAAGCGGAACAGATCAAGATATCCGAATTGAATCGACTGCTTGGCAAGCGCTCCATGGGAAACATGACACCGGAAATGCACGAAGAGATCACTGCTGCGTTTGACCGAGTTATTAACAAAATGCTCCATTCCCCGCTCCAATCGCTTCGGGATGTCGCTCAGTCTGAACAACGCGACACTCTGGTTTCAGCGCTGCGAAAGCTGTTCCAATTGCGATAGCGGAACGCGCGAGCCAAATGGCACGCATTTTCTTTGGAAAAACAGAATTGGGCTTCTTCGGTGGCCGTTCGACTAGTTTATCTTGGAAGCAAACCTTTATGTCCGAAATCCCAGATTCGCCCGATCTGAGTCCGACAACACTAAGCTTGGTTGGTAGAATGAGGCCGATGTTTTTGAAAACCGTGAAAGATGGTTTTCGCCACCAACCTTTCCTTTGTACATTTGGATTTGAACTATGACCGGTCTGTTGCGATTCCTTGGACTTGTTTTGGTTTCGCTCATTACTATCACTCCTGCAATCACTCAGGAAGCGGTAAAGCGACGTGAACCTCAACCGCAGGTTCGCTACGAACTGGGGGACGACTCGAAAAAACAGGCCAGCCACCCAGCGGGACAGTTAGCTGGCCCGTTCCTATTTCAAAGCACAATTATTGAGAATACCATACGCAAGTATTGGGTTTCCGTCCCGTCTCAATACGACCCCAAGCAGCCCGCTTGTGTTTTGGTTTTTCAAGATGGTGCGCGTGCGATCAACCCGAATGGCGTCCTACGTGTACCACAGGTATTGGAGAACTTGATCGCAAAGAAACTCATCCCGGTCACCATTGGAATTTACATTACGCCAGGGCAACGTGGTGCAGAGTTTCCAGATGTCATTGGAACGGGCAACCCTGACAATCGCGATCGTGAATACGATGTGCTGGACGACAAGTACGCAAGGATGGTCATCGACGAAATCCTGCCTGAGGTTGCTGCAAAGTACAACCTCACAACCGATCCCAAAGGCCGAGCTATCGGCGGTTCAAGCAGCGGTGGCATTTGCGCTTTTACAGTAGCTTGGCATCGCCCCGATCAATTTCGCAACGTCATCAGCCTCATCGGTAGCTTTACCAATATTCATGGTGGCCATGTTTATCCGCAAATGGTTCGCGATGCATCGGCAAAGCCGATCCGAGTTTTCTTGCAGGACGGTGTTAACGACCTGAGAAGCCCGAACGATCTCGATCGCGATTGGCATTTGCAAAACCAAGCGATGGTGGCAGCGTTGACCGAGAAAAAATACGACATGGCCCATGTCTTCGGCGAAGGTGGGCATTCTGACGACCATGGCGGTGCAATTCTCCCGGAGATGCTCCAGTGGATATGGCGAGACTATCCCGGCGTGAACGCGGCGTCTGCCGAGAGAATTGTCGAGTTGGCTCGCCAGCGAAAGCCCGAACGCATCGATCCGTTCCCGAATTACGATGTATCCTCCTCGATCAGCCCGAATGGAACATGGAAATGGGAGAATAATAACAACCGTATGCGCCGAACCGAAACTTTGACAATCGATGGAACGCGTTCATCGCTTGAAGGTAGTCTTGAGACTACCACCAATACAAACGGCGAAATGATTTCCTCGTCGTCCAAAATCGAAAATGTCGAAATCGTCGGCAACAGGTTGATCTTTGACGTCGAACGTGAATTCCGCGATCGAAAGATCAAGTCGACTTATCAGGGGATAATTACGGAAAAGACAATCGTTGGATGGAACATGTCGGAATTCAATGGGACGCCGCGTGACATGCCCTGGCGAGCCGATCGAGTGAACGCCAAACCAATTGCTACGAAAAGTCCGATAGGCGAATTTGAAAAAGCTTCCGATGTCGGGGCGGTCCGTAAGCCCGGTTCAGCTTCTTTCGATAGCACAAACCAATCCTATGAAATCGTGGGAGCAGGAACCAACATGTGGGCCAGCAAAGACGAGTTCCATATGATTTGGAAGAAGCTCAAAGGAGACTTTATCTTGGATGCACACGTCAAACTTATTGGCGACGGAGTAGATCCGCATCGCAAGCTGGGCTGGATCATTCGCAAAAGCCTAGATACCGATTCTGCCTACGCGGATTCGGCTGTCCACGGAGATGGACTAACGTCGCTGCAATTTCGACGGGCTCAAGGCGGAATCACCGAGCAAGTACAATCCACGATCAAGGCCCCAGACGTTGTTCAGCTGTCGCGAAAAGGAAACAAAATCGGGATGGCTGTAGCCCACTCGGGAGATGCGCTGCAAAGCGTCGACGGGATCGATTTGGATTTGGGGGACGAAGTCTTTGTTGGGCTCTATGTTTGTTCTCACAATCCTGATGTCCTTGAAAAAGGTGTTTTTCGCAATGTTCGAATCACGATTCCGGCGGCCTCGGACTTTAAACCGTATCGCGACTACATCGGTAGCCGACTCGAAATACTGAATGTCAACACGGGGCATCGAACGGTTGTACATACCGTATCGGATTCGATGCAGGCCCCGAACTGGACTCCGGACGGAAAGACCCTGATCTTCAATCGGAATGGCAAGTTATTTCGATTTGAGCTTGCGGATAAATCCGTCACGGAAATCAACACGGACTTTGCGACTCGAAACAACAACGACCATTCGTTGTCCTTTGATGGCAAGCAATTGGGGATCAGCCATCACAGTGCGGAGCACGGTGGCAAGTCGATGATCTATTCGATGCCGGTCGGTGGAGGCAAGCCGAAACTCCTGACCAAGGACGGACCATCGTACTTGCACGGATGGTCACCCGACGGACGCTTTCTTGTTTTTACTGGCCAACGCAATGACGAGTTGGATATCTACAAGATAGCATCGGAGGGTGGTGATGAAATTCGACTTACCACTGCGAAAGGGGTAGATGACGGTTCTGAGTACACGCCAGATGGGAGAGCTATTTATTTCAATTCAACGCGAACCGGGAAAATGCAATTGTGGAAAATGAACACGGACGGTTCGGCACAAACCAGGGTCACCGACGATCGGTTCAACAATTGGTTTCCGCACGTATCGCCGGACGGCAAGTCGCTGGTCTATCTGTCCTTCATGGAAGACGTCGATCCAGCCGATCACCCATTCTACAGACAGGTGTATTTACGTCAGCAGCCCCTTCAGGGTGGCTCCTCCAGGATAATCGCCTATCTCTACGGAGGGCAGGGTTCTATCAATGTCAACTCCTGGTCACCTGACAATGAGAATGTGGCGTTTGTAAGCAACAGCCAGATTCCAAAAGAGGCCACACAATAGTGTTTGACCATCGTAGCTTATTGCGAAAGTATTTGCTCCGCATTGGTATGTTGTTTGTTGAGTTGTTTTCATGTCTGAATGGATCGCTTTTTGCGGACGAATCCATCGAATTCGAAAGGCATGTTCGACCGATATTGGAGCAGAATTGTTATGGATGCCACGCCAAGGGAGAGAAGAGCGGCAACATAGCATTGGATGAATTTGACGGCGATGTAAAACAATCGCAAGTGCTTTGGCATAAAGTGCTGCATCAATTGCGGTCCAAGTCCATGCCGCCACTTGGCGAAGAAGGCCCGACCGAGGAGCAGCGAACACTTGCTATGTCATGGATCAAATCGGAAGTGTTTCGGCACGACTCTAAACGACCCGATCCTGGCATAGTCACCGTGCGCAGATTGAATCGAATTGAATATCGCAATTCGATTCGAGATCTTTTGGGTGTGGATTACGATACGAATAGCAACTTCCCATCGGACGATACAGGCTATGGTTTTGACAACATCGCCGACGTCCTAACTATCTCTCCGTTGCTGCTTGAAAAGTACATTTCTGCAGCCAAGGAAATTGTGTCCAAAGCTGTACCAGTAGTTTCTGGTGTTGCTCCCCATCGCACGCTCCCTGGTGGCAAGTTCTCCAAGGAAATAATTGCCGATTTGCTGAATAATCCTGATGCAACTACGGTTCCGAAAGACGAGCCCGTTGGGAACCGTTTCGGGAGGCCAACGCAAGGACCTCCCAAAGAAGATCCAGCTAAATTGACGATGTCGTATAAAGTGCCTTCGATAGGAAAACTAACCACCAATGTGCTGATCGCTGGAAAATACAAGGTCATCGTCAATATGGTTGCTGCCGAGCAATATGTTGATAACGTTTTCGATTACAACAGATGCAAAATGGTCTTTAGGTTTGACGATGAATTGCTAGTCGAACGAGAGTTTGTTCGACAGGGCAACGAATCGATGTCCATGCATTTTGACATGGACCTGCAGGCTGGCGATCACGATCTTGTTTTCGAAGTGACTCCGCTCACGCCAGAACAGGCGCAAGTTCGATACCTTCGAGTCATTGTTGAAAACGTCAAACTGGTTGGCCCGATCGGCGATGCGCATTTGGTCCCTCCGCCGAACTACGATCGCTATTTCCCTAGGCCCGTCCCTCGATCCAGTTCAGAACGAAGGGCATATGCGGCGGAGTTGTTAAGACAATTTGCGACGAACGCTTACAGGAGACCTGTTGAGGATGAGGCAGTGGAACGACTGGTCTCGCTCGCGGAAAGTGTGTATGGAACGGGAAAGGAAACGTTTGAAAGCGGTGTTTCACAAGCGATGACGGCAATCCTTGCTTCGCCTCGCTTTCTCTTTCGCGAAGAGGCAACAATTCGAGACTCGGATGGAACACATCCGTGGCTTGATGACTATTCAATTGCATGTCGATTATCTTATTTTTTGTGGTCGACCATGCCTGACCAAGAATTGTTTCAATTGGCCGCACGAGGTGAGTTGCGAGAGAACTTGGACAAGCAGGTCGATCGGATGATCAACGATCCGCGTAGTTCCGCTTTCTTTCAGAATTTCGTTGGTCAATGGCTTCAGTCTCGCGAAGTCGAAACCGTGTCTATCGATGCCTTTGCCGTCGCTCGTCGGGAAAGCGAAGCTAGACCGGTATCCGATCCCGAAGCCGATCGCAAGAGAGCACGACGATTTGAATTAAGGAATAAAACCGAAAGCGAGTTGACGGATGCAGAAAAACTGGAAAAAGCGGAGTTGGACAAATTGGCCAATTTTAGACCTGGTGGCTTTGGGAGGCCGTTTGGTCCAGCGTTTGACGACAAGATCAAGCGAGCTATGCGAGCCGAAACAGAGATGCTGTTTCAACATATTTTGAAAAACAATCTACCGTTGACACAACTCATCGATGCCAATTACACCTTTCTCAATGAAGATCTCGCCAAGTTTTACGATATCCCGAAGCTAGAAACGATCCAGGGGAACGAGATGCGGCTTGTATCGCTACCTGAGGGTAGTTTGCGAGGTGGGATCCTGACGCAGGGCACGTTCCTGGCCGTGACATCCAACCCCAATCGCACATCGCCCGTAAAACGCGGGTTGTTTATTCTCGAAAACGTTCTCGGCTCACCCGTCTCGGCGCCACCTCCGAATATCCCCTCGTTGGAAGATGCGGCCGTCAAGAAAGATGGAAAGAAGCAATCGTTGCGCGAGACCCTAGCCATCCATCGTGAGAATGCCGTCTGCAGTTCTTGTCACAACAAGATGGATCCACTTGGATTGGCTTTCGAGAATTTCAACGCGATCGGTCGATTCCGCGAAAAAGAATTTGGTGAAGCAGTAGACGTAGCAGGCACCCTTTCCAGCGGAGAGACGTTTGCGCGTGTTGCAGACCTCAAAAAAGCACTCGTAACGAATCACCAACAAGAGATCTACTATTGCATGGCCGACAAGATGATGACTTATGCCCTCGGGCGTGGATTAGACTTTAGGGATAACTATGCACTAGACGAAATCGTTCAACGGATTGAACAGTCTGGCGGCAAGGCCCGAGCCTTGCTAGATGGAGTCGTACATTCAACCCAATTCTTGAAACGACGAAACGCTGATGACGTAGCAGATACGTCTGGATCCAAGTAGTCTTATATTCATTTGCGAACGACAATCAATCATGACCGAGGAAAAGATGAGAAGATCCCAGATTGCCATGAGGCGTCGTCAGTTTCTTCAAGGCATAGGTGTCTGCATGGCCTTGCCCGCTTTGGAGTCGTTGCAATCGGCAAAGTTATTTGCAGTCGATTCCCCCGCGTTGGCAACGACTGCTTCAGGCGCACCACTTCGTACCGCTTTCGTCTATTTCCCAAATGGTGCCATCCCTAGCGCTTGGTGGCCAAGTGCCGGAGGCGATTCGGATGCAAAGGCGTATGCGATGAGCCAAACTTTGAAGCCGCTCGAATCCCATCGGAATTCAATTCAAGTGCTCAAAGGACTAGACAATCTATCGGCGAATGGTGGACCGGATGGAGGTGGGGACCATGCACGTGGCAACGGTACTTTCTTAACGGGCGTTCGTTTGAAGAAGAGTGCAAGTGATATTCAGGCCGGTGTTTCCATCGATCAGATTATTGCAAAATCGATAGGGGAGAAAACCAGATTTGCATCCTTGGAATTGACATGCGATTCCAAGCGACAAACCAGCGGGTGCGATTCCGGTTACTCCTGTGCCTATCAGTACAACATCTCGTGGAGCTCTGCAACGACACCCATGTCACCGGAATCCAATCCGAGATCCGTTTTCGAACGATTGTTTGGGGCCGGTAATCCAGGAGATCGCAACGAAGGTCTTGCGCGTCGTCGCAATGAGCAGAAATCAATTTTGGATTTTGTTTTGGAGGATGCTCGCTCCATGCAGCGTCGATTGGCAGTTACGGATCGAGACAAGCTCGCACAGTACTTGGATGGAATCCGCGAAATTGAAAAGCGGATTGAAAAAGCAGAGAGATTCGGAGCAGCGACCGATCCTGCAATCGAAACGCCTGCAGGTGTGCCGGACACCTATGAAAAGTATGTTCAGTTAACCTACGACCTTTTGTTCCTGGCCTTTCAAACCGATTCAACTCGTGTCGCATCACTGTTGCTAGCACACGACGGAAGCAATCGATCGTTTGATCACATCGGAATTGTTGAGGGCCATCACGATTTAACCCATCATCAGAACAAAGCAGACCAAATCAAGAAAGTCGAGGAGATTGATCTATGGTATGTGCGGATGTTTTCCGGATTTTTGGATAAACTTGCTGGGGCACAGGACATGGATGGCAAATCGCTGTTGCACAATTCGATGATAGTCTACGGCAGCGGCAACGCAGACGGAAACCGACATACGCATTCGGACTTGCCGATTGTGCTCGCTGGGAATGCTGGCGGTACTTTAACTCCTGGCCGATTCGTCGATCATCGGTCCAAGCCATTGACCAATTTGTACTTGAGCATGGCGGAGCGAATGGGCGTTCATGACCTTAATCGATTTGGCGATTCGACAGAACGATTGAGCAACCTCTAGTTGCATACCGTAGCTTGGGCCCCTGGCCCGAGTTTCGCACGGCCCAGGGGGCCATGCTACTTGTAGATTTCAGTTTGCCGATCGCCTAAGCACACGCAGGTAGGTCTGTCCTCAGATTGACAGCATTTCTTCAAAGTTCCAATTGGGAGTTTACGAGTGAGACACAGTCAAGTCCGTTGCGAGAGAACATGGGTCGCAACAGCTGTAGCCCTCGGGCTGATCTGTTGTTTAGAAAGGTTAAATCATGCGCAAGAGTCGCCAGCGGTGATCATTCATCCGCCGATAGGAATTCCTGCCCCGGGGCCAGCGACAGATCAACCCTACGTTCCACAGCCGATTCTGCCGGGAGGCATTGTGGTGCAGTTGTATCCAGCCAATTCTGCGTTCCTGAAGAGTGACAGGATCAAGGAAGCCGAAAAATACAACATGTCGAGCACGGTTCCCGGTCGCATTTCGAGCATCGTCAACATTCATAATCCGTCGATTGAAGTACATATGGTCGACCGCGGGATCAACACAGGCGCAGCCGTCATACTGGCTGCTGGCGGCGGACATCGAACGCTGAATGTGGGGGGAGAGAGCGCCGATTTTGTTCCGTATTTCTACAACTACGGGATCAATACCATTATCTTGCGAAATCGATTGAGAAATGATGGATATGTTGCAGAAACCGACGCTGTCAATGATGCTCTTCAAGCGATTCGTATGGTTCGCAAACATGCTGAACAGTGGCGCATCGATCCAAACAAGATAGGCATAATGGGTTTCTCGGCGGGAGCAGAATTGTCCGCGCCGGCCGCAATTGCTTTTGATACGTTTGATACTGCGAACAAGGGTCCGAATGATCCATTGTCTGGCACACCTTCGCGACCGGACTTCGTTGGGATCATCTATCCAGGTCCTACGCCTTTTGCGCGTGACCCAAATACAGCCATTCCTCGGAATGCGCCACCCGCCTTCATCACCTGTTCTGGTGCTGGCGATCGCGGGCACGCAATTTGGGCAAACGAGTATTTTACGGCCATGCTTCAGGCCAGTATCCCAAACGTAGAGATGCACATTTATGGCAATGGTTATCATCCCGGTTCGAATGGTGCATCCGGGGGCTTGACCCATAGGAACGGGATCCCGTATGGAACTTGGCAAAATCGGTTCATCGATTGGTTCGACGATCTCGGCTTCATGCAGAAGCCGGGCGTTGAGACCAAGGCTGCAATCGATACCAAAACGTTTGTCAGTCAACCGGCCCGCCCCGACGGTGGGCGGCGTGGTGACGGTGCACGCAATCGCCGTCCGAGTACGGATCAAGCGAGTCAAACTGCAATACCCAATGAACCTCCTCACTAATCTGGACGGGAATACCGCTGGCTTGTCCAGCGGATTGGTTCTGTTTTGAGGCTAAATGAAATGCAACACGCGCTCTCTCTGCCTTTGCGGCTCCCTGCGTCCACTGAACTAAACGCAAGTTTTCGCAAATCCAATGCGCCTCCGGATTGCAACGTAGACCATGCCGACGAAACCTACCAACCCGCTGTAAATGAATGACGATGGTTCGGGTATGGTGCTAATCGTCAATCCATCGAGATAAACATTTCCGGTTCCTTCCGACAAATACCGAAACCGATCGAGGGCAAAAGTATCTCCGCGAAAGCCAAGTGGATCTGGCGCGTTATAGCGGACACCATTCACAAAAAAGTCCCAAGTACCGTTGAAGACGTCGACTCGCGTAACAACTTCATACCAAAGGCCGGGTCGCCAGGTAAGTCCTGTGATTTCTGTTGGTGCATCGATGGCTCCGTCACGCACGCCATCAACCACTCTGAATGTATGGTCCGGGAACGCTGCCCAGATTGCCCCCTCGTATGAGATGTTTTCGGGGTGAGACTCAAGCTCTGTGTAGGCCACGAATCGAGCACCTTCATCGAATCGAACAAATTGCTGGGTATAAAATCCATCAAAAAGCGTCGTGGCAAGAGCACGTGATGTTGAGAAAGTTGGTTGAAGTCTCAACGCTTGGTCGCCTTCGAAGACAACTGAGTTCTGAACTGTTGACAGTGTGGGCGACCCAGACCACGGAGCCAGCCATCCCGTTTCGCCCGCGCCAGCACCGTTGACAGACCCAAGAGCATAAGGCGAGTTAGCTGTGGAATTACTGTTGATGCCGGAAGCGTCGTTGAAGCCGGTCTGAGCTATGATTTCCGCTCCTGCCGATCTCGCAATGATTAATAGTGCCCCGAATGTCAAAAGCCTGATCAGTCTCCGTCGTTCGATTGCGTATGCGCTCATGATAAATTCTTTTCGTAAGAGTAACGCGGCCGCGATACGTTTGTCGCAGCACTTTTTAATTTAATTGGCGGTTGGGGATTTAGGTAATTCGGTTCTTGTTAATCGTTACCGTGACCATTCCTGTCGGACACCTTATCCGTCGTCAAACGTTCGTTAAAAAACCCCCAACAACCCACGTCCCCAAGAGCTTCCATTTCTGCAAAAATCTTGTCGGCCTTGTCTCCAACGCGAGACTTGTCCAAATCCTTCGGTATTGTCCCCGCTCGGCGTGAATGCGCGTCTCTGGGCGGTGCTGTAATAAGCAGCTTCGCAGGTTCAATATGCGCAAAACAGACTATCTTACTTTCGATTGTTTCTGTCGGTAGCACCCAAGCCGGTGCCGGATCGTCAAGGTTTACTGCAGCTCTCATTGGCTGCCATAGAGAAAGGACTAACTTGCTTTCGATCATGGGTGTTGCAATCGAACCCAGAAGGCTTCTTTCTGGTCGCATAGCCGCGCCTTCGTCTGCCGAGCCTGCTGCGGGAATGGTGATGTTGCGCAGTAAAAGACCATTGATGATTCCAAGTCGAATAATTATGAAGTCTGCATTCAAGACGAAACCGTTCTTGTCGACGTCCCGTGTATTGCCCACCAAAGCAACTTGTCCAACTGGCAATGCGGCAGTCAAATCTGCATTGCTCACGAAATAGGCACCGCCAACGGTTTGTCCGTTTATCTCCCCTCGCAAATGCCCGAGATAGTAGACCGGGCTACTTAGTAGACCCGTATTCGCATTCGCAACGACCCGGATTTGTAGCCAGCGATTCTCGATCGCATTGTCGGCCCATTCCAATTGCACCCGAGCCGGAGTAGTAGCCGTAGCTGGTGTGACGAAAATACTGGTTGGAGCAGGCGCTGCTGCCCAACTACTTGGAGGATTCGCTGCCTCGTCGAAAAATCCAGTCGGGCTAACGCGAAAGGAGAAATCGCTGGCCGTCAGAGTCGCCGATGCGAGTCCAGCGACGTCGAGCACGATACCGTTGATGCCACGCGTCGTGTTGATCAAGTTCGAATAGCTAAGTGTCTGGGGTGCGGCACCGGACTGAGCCAATACTTTATTGGGGTCCAACGCACTATCCACTCCGCCCGATGCAAAAGTGGAACCCTTGTAGTAGACCTTGCGGTTAACGACCGCAACGACGGATGTCAGCACTACGTCATTGCCATCGCCGCCAACATAGGTGATTTGGAAATTGCTGGAAAACGAGCCCGTTGTGATGCTGAATATCTGGCCTTCAGGCAACCCATCAAAAGTCCCCGTCACTGCATCGACTAAATCGTTGTTGATGATCTTAAAGGTGTTGCCAACGGTTGGGTTGAAGCCGAGAATCACGTCGAGGGTCGAGCCACCGAGGCTGACAGTGCCAACGACGTTCAATTGA
>JANLRK010000548.1:0-14848 GCA_031361585.1 Pirellula sp.
AATCGAAAGGTGATGTTGAAAAGATGGTCAGCGAACTCGGAATCGAGAAATCGCTTAAGGGAAACGACCTCCGAAAGAAGTTGCAGGAGGCGGTTAAGGACGGCAAGACAATACCTTTTCCTGAACTTTTTGTCCGAGTAGCTAAACAGCCTGAGAACAAAAACAACAAAAATAATAAAAAGCAGACCGAAGCCGCGAAAAAACTCCCGACAGCAAGGTTGCTTGGTTCGAACTATGTCGATCTTTCCAAGGTAAACGATCCTCGTGAACCATTGATGGAATGGCTACGACGAAAGGACAATCCGTACTTTGCAAAGGCCATCGTCAATCGGATATGGGCACACTATTTCCAATCGGGAATCGTCAATCCTCCGGACGATTTGAACTTAGCCAATGCGCCCAGCAATTCCGAATTGCTTGACTATTTGGCTACCGGATTCGTTGAAAACCATTACGACCTAAAATGGTTACACCGAACGATACTGAATACGGCAACCTATCAGCGAAGCTGGCAAACGAACGAAACGAACTCGCTCGATCATCGCAATTTCTCGCATGCTTTATTGCGAAGACTGCCGGCGGAAACCGCATACGATGCCCTACGAATCGCTTTGTCCGACTCGGAGCAGGCCAAAGCTTTGTGCAATGTCGAAAGCGAACGTGCCATGACGATGGCAGGCGCGAGTGCTCAGACCAAAGGAGGCAAAAACGCTTTGTCGAATTATGCGCTCACCGTTTTCGGGCGATCCATTCGCGAAAGCAATTGCGATTGCGACAAATCAAGCGACCCAAGTCTATTGCAAACTGTCTTCATACGTAACGATGCAGATGTTCTCAAGGCAATGAACGATGAGCATAGTTGGTTGACACAGGTCGCCAAAGAATACCATTTGCCGACTCCACGTACAAATGGGACTGCGCCGGCTGCACCCAAAATGGACGAAAAGAAGGATGTCCGAACAGCCGAGGATTTGGACCGCGACGTTAGAAAGTATCGAAGACAACTGGAAAACTTAATCGCAAAAGGAGACAACGAAAAGGCGGTGAAGAGAGTCAAGTCGGAGTTGGCACTCTCAGAGAAGAAATGGAAAGAGTTGAGCACTGTTACGCTCAATGCTTCCAGTCAAATAACGCCCTCGTCAGCGGTTTACTCGGACCAGCCACTACCTAAATCCCATAATGGCCTGAGTCCGTTGGACGCCGCTGAGGTAGTCGAGGAAGTCTATCTTCGAACGCTCTCGCGCAAACCGACTTCGATCGAATTAGAAAAATCGCGACATGCAATTGCAATTGCTGAAAACCCAACCAACGGCATTAGCGATGTCCTATGGGCTTTGATCAATTCGAAAGAGTTCATCTTGAATCATTAGAGTAGGTGACTTGGGGTACGGATAAAAGCCGTCGCCTATGGCGCGGGGGTTAAACGGGGTTAAACGATTTGAACGCGGCAATCCGCGAAACCAAAAGACACTAGCGGCGATTTTCAAGGAAATTTCACATGTCATTGCATCATTATTGCGACGGAATCAAGCGACGCGACTTCCTACGTGTCGGAGCTCTTTCCGCAGGCTCGTTTACGTTAGCCAACTACTTAAGAATGACCGAGGCAGGTCAAGTCCAGGGTGGGCACGCTACGTCTGGAATTTTCATTGATCTTAGCGGTGGTCCATCGCATTTGGACACTTTTGATCCAAAACCGGATGCGCCCGAAGGGATCCGCGGCGATTTCAAGACGATTCCGACCAGTGTCCCGGGAGTACATATCTCAGAACAATTGCCAAAGATGGCAAAGTGTTTTGATAAATATGTCATTCTTAGAGGTGTTTCGCATACGCTTGCAGCTCACCGGCTAGGTAGTGAATACGTGAACACCGGTAGCCGACCTTTGGCTTCACTTGAGTATCCTGGATATGGAGCTGTTCTTTGTAGAGAAAGGCCCGTTCAAGCTGATATTCCACCGTTTGTGGCGATCCCAAACAGTGGACAACGCGCAGGATTTCTGGGCATTCAGTATGCGCCGATGAACACAGGAGCGGCTCCGAAGGCTGGTCTGCCATTCAATGTTCGAGGCATTTCGCTTGGGGCCGGAGTGACGATCGAACAGTTAGATCGTCGCCAAAGCCTTTTGCGAGATCTCGACACGACCTTTGCATCCATGGAGGGACATGACCAATTGCTGACAGGATTGGACCGCTTCAGCGACAAGGCTTACTCGATGCTCACCAGTGAACGGGCTCGCTTTGCCTTCGACATTTCCAAAGAAGCCCCGACCTTTTCAGCTCAGTTTGGAACCGACCCGTTCGAACAGAGCTGCCTGTTGGCGGTACGGTTGATCGAATCGGGAGTACGATTCGTTTCACTTCAAGTCGGCGGATGGGATAACCATACGGACATCTTCAACATTCTAAAGACCAAACTGCTACCCAAATTGGACGGTGGAGTTTCAGCGTTGCTGACCGGACTTGAACAAAAGGGGCTGCTCAGCTCGACTGCGGTGATGGTTACTGGAGAATTCGGCCGAACTCCAAAGATCAACACGCGAGCTACCTTGGGTGGCCGAGATCACTATCCGCGCTGCATGTTTATGTTGATGGCCGGGGGTAAGGTTCGTGGAGGTCAAGTGATCGGTCAAAGCGATGAGACCGCTGCTGGGCCCGCCAACGATGCCATTTCACCGAGTGACGTGGCCGCTTCATTTTACCACAACCTGGGTATCGATCCGAAACAAGAATTTCAAACCGAATCGGGACGCCCTATCACGCTCGTCCGCGACGGAACGGTTATTCCAAAACTGTTTTCTTAGTCATTCCCTATTTTCCAGGCGGTTGCTTCAAAATGAAGAAGATAATCCTTTCCCTGTTCGCTATCGCTTCAACCCTAGCATGCTCCTCGCTCAAGGACAAAACAGGCAAGGGGAAGAATCGGAACAAGTAACAATCCAATCGAAAAAACAGGATGAGTGCGAGTCTTTACTGCAGTGCGCTGGCGATGCCCTGCAGGTGTGCATCGACACAGTCGGGCATGTGCTTGAGATGATATCCGCCTTCCAGAATCGAAACCAACTTGCCGCCACAATGTTGGCGTGCAAGTTGCGCAATCCACTTTCCTGCTTGACGGTAGTGTTCTGATTCCAAGGTCAAGCCTCCCACGGGATCGTTTCGATGGGCATCGAATCCAGCGCTGAGCATGATCAGTTCGGGCTTCATTTCGTTGGCGATTTTTTCAGTTGAATCAAAAAGTCGTTTTAGGAATTCGTTCGGAGGGATACTGGCGGCGACTGGGATGTTGACTTTGGTTCCGATCGCTTTTCCACTGCCAGTTTCATCTTCTTTACCTGTCCCCGGATAAAAAGGGAATCGATGGATTGAAACGAAGCCCACGGTAGGGTCTTCCCAAAACGTCGCTTGCGTTCCATTCCCATGGTGCACATCCCAATCGATGATCAACACTTTGTTTAAGCCCAATGAGCGGGCGTGCATTGCGCCGATCGCGATGTTGTTGAGAAGACAAAAGCCCATTGCTGATTTTGGCATAGCATGATGCCCAGGTGGCCGAATGGCACAAAACGCGGTGGTGTCCTCGGACGCAATCACGCGTTGAACTGCATCGCAAACGGCACCCGCGGCGAGCGTAGCCGCAGTCCATGATCCTTTCGAAACGACTGTGTCCACCTCGACTCGCCCTGCATTATGCTGGCACCAATGCTCAAGTTCCTCGAGATAACTTTGAGGATGATTGCGTTGACACTGCTCGGAAGTCGCTGGCCCCCATTGAGGCAAAGTACAATTACCAATCCAGCCTGAATCCTTGAGCATTTGGTTTACATGCGTGATCCGACTGACCGACTCTGGGTGGTTTTTCGTATCGTGCAATGCAAAGTCGGGATGATGATAAAGTAGCATATTGTTTTGGATTTGAGACGCGGGCACGAAGCCCGCCATCGTACCATTTCGATTTCAACACTGCTACTGATCATTAACCAACCTCGCACACTCGAGCTTTACTTTGCTTCGCTTTTGATGCGCATTCCGTAGAACGATTGCCAAATAAAAACCAGTGCAATGCTGCAGAAACCAATAGCGAGCCACATACCAAGCGTTGGCCCCTTCATTTCCTTCAGCTTCACCGCGAGTTCTACCGCGAGCAAACCAAAAAGGGTCGTGAATTTGATGACTGGGTTCAAAGCCACGCTTGAAGTGTCCTTGAACGGATCGCCAACCGTGTCACCTACCACGCACGCGTCGTGAAGTGGCGTACCTTTTTGTTTGAGTTCAACTTCGACAATCTTCTTTGCATTGTCCCAAGCTCCTCCGGCGTTGGCCATGAAGATAGCCTGGTAAAGACCGAAGATAGCAATCGAGAACAAATAGCCGACAAAGAAGAACGGTTCAATGAAGGCCAGGCCAAGCGTTATGAAGAACACGGCCATGAAGATATTGAACATGCCTAACTGTGCGAATCGAGTGCAAATCGCTACGACTCGTTTGCTATCCTCAACCGACGCTTTGACGACGCCGTCCAGCTTGATGTTGGCTTTGATGAACTCGACGGCGCGATAGGCACCCGAGGTTACAGCTTGAATGGAGGCACCGGTGAACCAGTAAATGATCGCTCCACCTGAAATCAACCCGAGGACAAACGGTGCGTGAAGCAAGGACAACTTCTCCTGATGCATTGTCAGGCCATGGGTCAGCGACATGATGATCGAAAAAATCATGGTGGTCGCGCCTACGACTGCGGTGCCGATGAGTACCGGTTTGGCCGTAGCCTTGAAGGTATTTCCTGCCCCATCGTTCTCTTCTAGCAGAAGTTTGGCTTCCTCAAAGTTTGCGTCGATCTTGTATTCGGATTTCAGTACCGCGTGGATATTTGGTACTTGCTCGATGAGTGACAGCTCGAAAACGCTTTGAGCGTTGTCGGTCACTGGGCCATACGAATCGACGGCGATGGTCACAGGCCCCATGCCTAGAAATCCGAATGCAACCAAACCGAATGCAAAGACGGCTTCTGCGGCCATCAATTTTCCGAGACCTTGTGTCGAGATGCCATACGAAATGGCCATCAAGCCAACGATTCCTGCTCCTAACCACAAACAAGAAAAATTACCGGCGACTAGTCCCGAAAGGATGTTGAGGGACGCTCCCCCTTCTCGGCTCGATGTAACAATTTCCTTGACGTGTTTTGACGAGGTTGACGTAAACACTTTTACAAGTTCAGGGATTAAGGCGCCAGCAAACGTTCCGCAGGAAATGATCGTCGAAAGTTGCCACCAAAGCTGACTATTTCCAGCCAGAGATGGAATCATAACAAACGATACGATATAGGTAATCGCGATCGAAATGATGCTGGTGATCCAAACCAAGCGGGTGAGAGGCATTTCGAAATCCATCTTCGCCGCGGTTTCGTATGTCGATTTCGTCCATTGCTCATTGATGTAATACGAAACAAACGAAGCGACGATCATCATGACTCGCATGACGAACAGCCAAACGAGGAGCTGCACTTGAATGGTCTCGTATTGAGGCCCAGCGGAGGTGGGATTCACCGCCAGCAAAATAAAGGTGATCAAGGCGACGCCAGTAACACCATACGTTTCGAAACCGTCGGCACTTGGCCCGACCGAGTCACCGGCGTTATCACCCGTGCAGTCGGCGATGACCCCAGGATTGCGAGCATCGTCTTCCTTGATTTTGAATTCGATTTTCATCAAGTCGGAACCGATATCAGCGATCTTGGTGAAGATTCCACCTGCGATCCGCAATGCCGCTGCGCCAAGGCTTTCGCCAATCGCGAATCCGATGAAGCATGCTCCGGCGTATTGCCGCGGTATAAAAAGCAAAATGCAGAGCATGATAAACAACTCAACGCTGATCAACATCATTCCAATGCTCATACCTGCTTTAATTGGAATGGCGTAAACAGGGTACGGCAGCCCCTTGAGGCTTGCAAAAGCGGTTCTAGAATTCGCGAACGTATTCACTCGGATTCCGAACCAAGCTACGCCATAGCTGCCGAGGATTCCGACAATGCTAAAGCAAACGATGATTCCAACAACACCATACGACATTTCTGAAAGCCATCCAAAATACATTACGATCACAATCGCAATGAATGCCCAAAGCACGGCCATGAATTTGCCTTGGTTTATCAAATAGGTTTTGCACGTTTCGTAGATAAGCTCAGAAACCTCGAGCATCGAGGAATGTACTGGCATGTTTTGGAGCTCGCGGTAAATGAGCATTCCAAAGAATAAACCAGCAACGCAGACTAAGAGGCCCGCATAGAGCAGATAGGTACCAGGGACACCAAAAAAAGTGGTTCCACCGAGATCCGGAAGCACTAAATTTGCTTCTCCGCCAGCGGTGCTGGTGGTCTCAGGGGCTTGAGCCATGGTAACTGATGAGTGTAAAATACCCCCCAGAATGACGACCGCCAAGGTCGCAAAAAATTTAGCAATCATTCCGCGTTTATTCATTCGGTGCTTTCCTAAGAAACGAGTGGCTAAGACAATTAATGTGGTAAACCTAGCGACTCTCTATTCATCGTTCAACATGGTTCAATACAGTTTTGGGTGTTTTTTTCGCTTTTATTGTACTTTTAACGCAACAAACGTTCCCTTTCGGCTGGTCTGGCAGAATGCGGGCTTTCGCCGTTTGATTTCGTAACGAAAATGCCGCTCAATATCCTAAAATGCCTCTTCTCAGCACTGGCGAGCGTATCGGTCGGAAGTTAATGTTCGGTTAGAGGTAATCCTCGGTTAGAATGAAATTCGGGGATTGGGAGCCGAATTTTTCAAAAGAACATTCCTATGCATTCAGATCTTCGATGGAATCATCCAACTGTCACGCGGCGGACAGCCATTCAAGCCGGCTCGATCGGAATTCTTGGGCTTGGAATGAACCACTTGGCTGGACTTCGAGAGGCTCAGGCTTCGTTGAGAAATTCCGCCTTTGGCAAGGCGAAGTCATGCATTTTCATTTTTCTTTCGGGTGGCCTGGCGCAACACGAGAGTTTCGACATGAAGCCGGACGCGTCAGAGAATGTTCGCGGTGAATTCAAGCCGATTGCAACGCGAACACCGGGTATGCAGATTTGCGAACACTTGCCTCTGCTGGCAGATCGTAGTGAAATGTGGGCGCTTTGTCGTTCGTTGACGCATAGCTCCAACGACCATTCGGCGGCCCATCACATCATGTTGACCGGTCAGTCGCAGTTGCCAACAGGATTTAATCCGAACGGTTCCAATCGTACGGACCGACCTTCGATCGCTTCGGTTGCAGGCTATGCAACCAAGGTCCGCAACAATTTGCCAACAGCAGTCATGCTACCGGAACGACTTGTTCACTCGTCCGGACGAATCATACCCGGGCAACACGCAGGCGAAATGGGCGTACAGCATGATCCATGGATGATCGAGGCATCGCCTTTTCACAACACATCCTATGGAGCGTTCCCTGAATATGGTTTCGATCATCAAGATCGAGGCAACGCTGATCGTCGACACTTTCAAGCGCCACAGGTAACTCTCCCTGATGGCTTAGGGTTAAAGGAAATCAACGGAAGACTTCAATTGCTTGAGGCCCTTAAGAACCAGCAGGCCAAGCTGGCGAGTTACGCGGAGACGCAATCCTTCGATCGTTTCCGGCAAAGTGCAATTTCCCTGCTTACGGAGAGTTCGATTCAAAAGGCTTTGGATGTGACACGGGCTGAGGAATCCTCTCTAGATCGATACGGCAGGAATTCGTTTGGTTGGTCATTGCTCATGGCGCGTCGATTGGTCGCAGCGGGAGTCAACTTGGTTCAAGTCAATTTAGGCAACGATGAAACCTGGGACACGCACGGCAATGCATTCCCGCATCTAAAGAATTCACTATTGCCCCCCACCGATAAGGCGTTGTCAGCATTGCTGGATGACTTGCATTCAACTGGGGAATTGGATGAAACGCTAATAGTAATGGCGGGCGAGTTTGGTCGGACACCGCAGATCACGTTGCTCCCTGCGCACTACAAGCTACCGGGCCGCGACCATTGGGGTGCAGTCCAATCGGTCTTCTTTGCAGGGGGCGGTGTTCGCGGTGGCAATGTCGTCGGTAAATCCGACTCACAGGGAGCTTATCCTGCGGAACAACCTGTCAAACCAGAGAATTTTGCAGCTACTATTTATCATGCGCTTGGGATACCGCCAACCGCAGTATGGCATGATGCGACCGACCGACCGCACCAAATCTACTACGGCGAACCGATCGCTGGATTATAGAACCACTGTAGTAAAACAGTTGTCTCAACTGTTCTCGCGCTGCGTTACGATCTCAGCGGTCAAGGATGGGCTCGCTCATTAACGGCGGTCGACGTCTAGACGCCTCGCCTGAGTGCAACTCTCCTCCCCTTGCACCAAACCCCAAGGTTATTTCAATTGCATTCAAGAGCGACTAAAGGTGGGAAGGTATGAAACAATTGTCCACTATGGCATTGGAACACAACTGGACCTGATGGAATTGCAAGTGACTTTGCCAGCAGTTTATGATACAATTCCTTTACGACTGAAACGTAAACTAGCAGGCCGAGCATCGCCTACGACTGTACTTTCGGTTCCCCCCCTCCTGTGGTTTTTTTTGCCACTCCCCCTTCCTACCCCCCCCGCAAGTCAAATCGATGTCTCGATCTCGTGCAAGGAAGACTCAGCACACGACTCAAAAAGATCGTCGCCAATTTTTGCATGCGGCTTCTATCGGTTGTATGGGATTTGGCTTGGCAAATGAACTCCCAGCGCGGGCCGCAATCGTATCGGGCAGTATTCGAACCAAGCCAGCCAAGGCTTGTATTTTTCTGTTTATGTGGGGTGGGCCGAGTCAGCTCGACACGTTCGATCTGAAACCAAATGCACCCGACGAAGTGCGTGGCCCGTTCAAACCGATCTCGACTCGCGTTCCAGGGATACAGATCTGTGAGCACTTTTCGCGTCTGGCAAATCACACCGATAAGATCGCGATCATTCGATCGTTGACTCACGACGACCCTGCTCACCTATCGAGTGGGCATGCCACCTTAACAGGACAGCTTGCTCCTGTACTTAAAAGCGATGCGACACCGCCAAGTGACAAGGATTCACCGCACATCGGAGCCCTCGTCTCGAAAGTGCGGCCAAGCAGTCTGGGGTTGCCTTCGTTCGTAACTTTACCGTGGAAAGCTTATCATCCAGCTGCACCGGGGGGCGAAGCTCCAGGACAACACGGAGGCTGGCTGGGCTCGGGACATGATGGGCTTTTGCTCACTGGAGACCCAAATGCCAACGATTGGAAACCAGGAGCACTGTCGCTACCGGCTGATATGCCGCTGGAACGTATGCAGTCGCGTTTCGACCTACTTCGAACGCTTGAGCGTCAACAACTCGCGTGTATCGGCGGTTCTTCAACTCAGTTGCACGATCATCAAACTCGTGCCTTCGAATCGATCACTTCGCCACTTGTCCGCAACGCGTTCGATTTGTCTCGAGAACCAGACAAGGTACGAGATGACTACGGTCGAAACATCCATGGCCAGTCGGTGTTGATGGCACGCCGTTTAGTCGAAAATGGTGTTCCGTTGGTTACAGTCAATTGGCACAATGATGGTCGCAATTTTTGGGATACGCATGGCAATAATTTTAATAGACTCAAGAACGATCTTATACCTCCCGCAGACATTGCCCTTTCATCGCTTTTGGAAGATTTGCAGCAACGTGGAATGTTGGAGGAAACGTTGGTCGTTTGGGTGGGTGAATTTGGGCGTAAACCGCAAATTACGGCGGGCAACGCAGGTCGTGAGCACTGGCCGTTCTGCTACAGCGGACTGATGGCCGGCGGTGGCATACGCGGTGGAATGGTTTACGGTGAAAGCGACGCAACGGCTTCTTACCCGATTTCCAATCCCGTCAGCCCGCAGGACTTTGGTACAACGATTGTACATGCACTTGGAATTCCAATCGATTCAAAACTGCAAGACCGCGAAGGCAGACCACACAATACAACTTCGGGGAAGGTCCTTGAGGCATTGTTCGGTTGAATCATTGTGACACGGTGGTCCCCGCCGTGATTTTGCGGCGACAGTACTTCGGTGGGGACCACCGAGCCACACTTAAAAGGAGACCAACAATATGCTTAATCCAAAATACGGTCTGGATCGTCGTGGGTTCCTACGTCTTGGGGCTGCCGGCGTTGTCGGTTCGACCATCCCATGGCCGACTGGAATCGGTAACGACTCGGCAACATCCAACGATTCAGGCAAAGGCAGAGCGAAGTCCGTGCTGATCGTCCTGCTCAGTGGCGGCCCAAGCCAGCTCGATACGCTTGATCCCAAGCCAGACTCGCCATCCGAGATTCGCGGTGAATTTAATACGATTGGAACCACCATCCCCGGCGTCGCTGTTTGTGAGCACTTGCCCAAGCTTGCTCAGCAAACCGATCGATGGGCGATCGTTCGAACCCTGGCGCACCGAGAGCATAACCATCTTCTCGCAACCCATGTCGCTTTAACCGGTCGACCTTGTCCGTTGCCAAAGGGAGGAAACGATTTGGATCGCGTTGAATCGAGGAACGATTTTCCAAATTTCGCGTCCTCGCTCAACTATGTCAGACCACCCGCCAATGGCATTCCATGCGGTGTAACGCTTCCCAACTACCTCATCGAAGGTCCGCTAACTTGGCCCGGACAACACGCCGGTTTTCTCGGTCCAAAATTTGATCCTTGGCAAATCCAAGGTGATCCGAACGAGAAGAACTTTCGCATGGAAGCACTCAATCTCCGTGATGGCATAACTGCGGATCGAATGCAATCAAGACGCGAACTACTCGATCGGTTCAATCGTGACCGAAGCAATCCAAGCAATCAAGAATCGATTGCATTTCGAGACCAACAGACAGCCGCGTTCAGTTTGCTGACATCGGGCAAAATGGTCGATGCTTTCGATATTGGCCGCGAATCCGAAGCTGTGCGAGATCGGTACGGACGTCATAAATTTGGGCAGTCGCTGCTTCTTTCGAAACGTCTCATTGAAGCGGGCGTCCCAATCGTTCAAGCCACCATGGGAATCGTGCAAACATGGGACACGCACACCGACAATTGGGGCAAACTCAAGAACAAGCTTTTACCGCCACTCGATCAAGGACTAGCCGCATTGATGGACGACTTGGCCGCAACGGGTTTGCTCGAACAAACTTTGGTATTGGTGATGGGAGAATTTGGACGCACACCAAAGATCTCCAACCTTCCAGGAGAGACATTACCTGGACGCGATCATTGGGCTCATACCTACTCGGGTCTATTTGCAGGCGCGGGGGTCGTGGGCGGACAAGTCATCGGTCAAACCGACGACAGAGCAGCCTATCCAGTAACTCACCCCTGGTCACCGGCGGATATCTGCTCGACATTGTTCAATGCATTAGGGGTTGAACACGATGTAACGATCGTCGACCCACTGCAGAGGCCACATCACTTGCTGAACGGAACTATCATCACTCCTTTGTATACTGGGCGCAGCTCATGAGCGGTTCGCCTCGAATTATCCCATTCGCATTTGCTGGCCTTGGATGCGTCTTATTGATTGCAACCACGGCAAATGCTCAATCAACAATCGTCTCATTGCAACCCGCTTCGTGTCAACCTGGCGTTCCGACCAAACTTACCCTGCGTGGCAACAAGCTTCCAAGCAATCTGCGAGTTCGCACGAACCGCTCCGATATCAAGGTCGAAATCGAAAGCGTAACGGAGAGTCAAGCGATCGTTGCGATCGCTGTTCCAAGCGATTCCAAACCAGGACCTTTTGGTCTGTGGTTTGCTTCGCCAAGCGGGCCGCTCCCTACCAAGTATGTATTGGTCGACGACCTTGCTACAGTGTTGGATAACGGCAATAACCATTCGGTCGCTACTGCACAAACGGTCAACACACTCGGCGCCATAGACGGCATTTGTGAAGGCACACAATTTGACTTTTATCGGTTCACAGCAGCCGCTGGCCAACGAGTTGCTTTCGAAGTGCTAACTCAATCGATACACTCCAAGATGGATCCGATTGTTCAATTGATGCATTTAGATGGCCGAGTGCTCCATGTTGAAGATGACGATTCGATCGGTCCCGATTGCCGATTCAGCTTCACATTTCATGAAGCGGGTGACTATGTCTTGCAAGTTGGCGAGAGTCATTATGTTGCAGGAGGAGAATACCACCTCCGCATCGGTGACTTTCCTATTATCGATCACGTATTCCCGCTGGCGATTCGACGTGGAGAACGTGCAAAGCTGAGTTTTACGGGTTCTGATGCCTCGCGGGTCGTGGGCTCGGAATTGACAATACCATTGCAGTTGGGTGACGATTTCGTCCATGCGCCGGCCTGCATGGTGGATGGGCATTCATCGGCTTGGGGGACGATTGCGGTCAGTAAGTTGCCGCAATTCGTTGAACCAGCCAATCCGAATTCCTCAGTGGATGTCGTGAAACACATTCTTGACGTCCCCATTGGTATTAGCGGTCGGTTGGAACAACTGGGCGAACGTGACAGCTATTGGCTCCGAGCGATAAAAGGTCAAGTGCTGCGATTTGCATCTCGGACGCGAAGCCTCGGTTGCGGAACCTTGTTACAGATGCAATTGTGGAATTCGGCAGGTGCAAAGTTAGCGGAGACACCCGTCAACGATTCGGACGAATGGAGTTTTGATTTTACGATTCCTGAAGATGGCGAGTATAGGTTGGAGGTGGGTGATTTGCTAAAACGCGGCGGGAGTGAGTTTGGTTACTGGATCGAAGTCGACCAGGCCGGAAGCTTTTCGATTGCGATAAAAGCGGATCCCAAGGGCCGACAGTCATTTGCAGTAGAGGAAGCCAGTGGCGGTTGTGCGATTGACTTGCAGGTATCTCGTTTTGGCTACGAGGGAGAGATTGTTCTTAGCCTTGGCGATGCCGTCCATGGGCTTCGCGTCTTAAACCCTCGCATTGGAGCTGGAGCGAAAGACCACCATGCAATTGTCGTGGTCGAAGAAGGTTGGCGCTCGAGTGATTTCGCACTACTTCGATTGCATGCTCAAGCGGTTAGCAACAGTGAAATTACGTGCGATGTTTCTAACAAGTTGCTTTCTCGTTTGATAGAACCGCATGTGCTCTGCCCAGACGTCCACTCAATCGGGCTTGTGTCGATGGCAGGTGTCGAAAAATCCCCCAGTTTGTTTGAACTGCAACCGACTACCAAGATTTTGCTTGATCGCGCCGTCCATTCCCATACAGCCGTCGTCAACATTAAGCGATTGACAAAGGAATTCAAAGCCGGTGTCTCTATCGACGGCAGTTTGATTGGCGCTGGCTGGGGCGTCGCGACGAAAGCGGATAAGGACACGCTAACGCTAACGATTTCTCGCCCGATGCCAGCCGCGACTTCGACTGACGGCGAACCAACTCAATTGCCGCTTCTGGCCTATACCGAGCTGCCCGATCGCGTTCATTGGGAAACCATCCAACTGCCTGTAAAATGGATCGATCGACCGCAGCGGCTGGAAACATATCCATCCAACATTGAACTGGAAGGGCCCAGTTCACAACAACAAATAGTGGTGACCGGATTTGATGCTGCGGGTCACCCTCGTGATTGGACTCATGAAATCTCGGTCGTGTCAGCCAACCCGGCCATTGCCAGCGTGTCCAACAACACAGTGCTTCCTGTCGCTAATGGCACAACCGAGATTGTTGTTCAAGTAGGCGAGACGAAGCAAACGATTCCAGTCAAGGTGGTCCGTTTCGAGCAAAAGCGGCCGACCGCGTTCGAATCCGAAGTGTTGGTAGCATTATCTAAACAAGGATGCAATTCAGGCGCATGCCACGGTTCACCGAGCGGGAAGGGAAACTTCCGTATGTCGCTACGTGCGTTTGACCGTGTGCTCGATGAGTTGACCTTGATTCGCGAGGACTTTGGACGAAGAGTGAATCCGATGGAGCCGGATCAAAGCCTGCTGCTGCTCAAGCCCATGATGAAACTGACGCATGGTGGCGGGAAACAGCTAACCAAAGACGATGCGGCTTACAAAATTTTGAATAATTGGATTGCAGAAGGAGCTAAAGCAGATCCGCCTGGCACTTCGCGCTGCGTCAAGCTGGAAGTGTACCCCAGTCTAAAACGGGTCTTGAAGCGTTCAGACGGTACTCAGCAATTGTCGGCATCTGCGATCTTTGGCAATGGTTCAAAAAGGGACGCAACTCGCTTGGTCGCTTATGAGAGCACGAATACGGAGGTTGCGACGGTTGATAAGCTAGGCTTGGTCACACCGCACGGTCGAGGCGAGACAGTGATCCTAGTTCGGTATCTGGAGCACATCGAATCGATTCCATTGATGTTTGTGGACGATGTCCCGGGTTTCCAGTGGAACGATCCGCTGCCGGGAAACTATATCGATTCGCTGGTAAACGCCAAGCTTCAACAACTTCAATATTTACCGGCACCAACGTGTAGCGACCCTGTGTTTTTGCGCCGAGTTTTTATGGATGTGATCGGTATCCTGCCAACTATCGAAGAGACGAAGGAGTTCCTCGATGATGGTTTTATAGACAAAAGATCCAGGCTGATAGAGACGCTTCTTGCTCGCGATGAATTCCCAAAGTTTTGGGCGCTGAAGTGGGGCGACTTGCTGAAGATGACAAGCAAATTAGTCGGAGTAGATGGTGTGTACAAATACCATCGCTGGGTCGAAGCGGCCATCCGGTCGAACATGCCCTACGATGAGTTTGCGAGGGAGTTGCTGTCCGCTTCGGGAAGCACGCTCGCGAATCCAGCGGCAAATTTCTATCGAACTTCCACCGACATGAACGAATGTGTCGAAACCGTTTCGCAAG
>JANLRK010000577.1:0-2908 GCA_031361585.1 Pirellula sp.
AACACTGGCTCTGGAACACTAAACCACGAATCGTCCATCTTTCCTTCAAGAAGCCGCTCGGATCCACAGCACGGGCACTTTGAAATCGTGGGCATGGTTTGATATGAGTTGGCTAACATATAGTATGCCGACGTCGGCATATTGTTTTGAAACATTCGAAATATCGTGGCGGGTCATAATTGAAAAGTCAATCATTTGATAGACACTCATCCTGGTTCAGGTTGAAGGCAAGTAGGACTCGGCGCTTCGATAGCTCCTCTTCAACCAGTCGCCCCTTGCTGACGAATTCCAAAGTCCACAGTTATGTGCTTGCCAACATTGTGGAAATGGAAGTAGCTAGTCGGAGGTATGCTTATTGTTTTCACCGTAGATTGGCTAACTGCATCCGTCCACGAACGCCAACAGTTGTCCGTCATTCAATTGGTGCAAGTCTAGATGATGCATTCCTGAACCGTTCCATCCTGCCCCGCTAGGATTTAAAATTGGCTCCGGACTGTACGGCTTTTCCGAGTACCAAATTCGATTGAGACACGAAACTTGCATGGCTCGAAGTTGGTGTCCGTAAAATTTCGTATTATCCTGAGCAAATCGAATCAACTTATCTCCCACCAGGACAGGTTTACCACCTGGTCGCGCCGATCGTTTCGAATAGATTCTTGCTAGGGGCATGAGATGTGGAGTCCATGGACCTAACGGGCTTAGGGAATGAAAAATTCGGAGTGAGTATGATCCCCAACCAGAAAATAACCAGAGTCGATTTCGATAGTTGACAATGGACGCATCCATGTAGCGACCTCTTAATACGGTTCCTACGCGTCGCCAACGACATGGGAAATCGCATGCCCGATACAAATTGATGGCTCTAGCCCCTTTTGATTCTGGCATCATGTAGTAATCTCCGTTGTGCTCAAACACAAATGGATAAGAAAGATGATGTGCCTCGCAAAGTGCGATGGCTAGTACCTCCCAACTCACTAGGTCCGAACTTTCGGCAACTGCAATTACGGCATTGGGAGAGCCTGCCATAAACATCTCAAAGAACAAATACCAAATCTTACCTACCTGGATCGCAAATGGGTCCGCGCTCGCGAAACCGTTCAAGTTCAACAGAGATTTTGTGTCTAGTATCAAACGCTGACTGTCTGATTGCCCAAGGCCTTCAAGGGACGCTGCGCGCGCAATACCGATCGACCCCATTCCGTTGCCACCAAACGGTTGGAGTTTGCAGCGAGTGGATCGAAAGTTTTGGAGCACTGGACTCGTTTTAAGCAGAGAGGAAATAGCACGAATTCAAGTGCGAATTGTAACACTCGTCACCCCGTTCCCATGAGCTTGCGATCCAATCCAACGTAGAATTCGCTGGTACTTTGCAATTCGCCGGTTGCCAAATTCCCATTTAGTCACATCCTATGCCCATGAAGGGAAAAGTCCTGGCCTCCAGCCCAGTTTGTTGAACGAATTGCCAACACTTTCTGTTAATGCGACTCCGCAGGCCGACTTCAAACGAAGGTTACAACTTTGAAAGATTTGTTAATGAATCCCTTTTTGAGTTTCGTTCTGCGTAAAATTAAGGTTGTGGGGCGCACGCTTCAGATTGGATCTTTTAACGTCGAAACCGGGGTGTCAAAATGGTTCATTATCGCAAAGCTCTTTCTTTAGTTGCTTGTGCACTTCTCTTTGTAGTTCTCAGTTCGCAAGTAGAAGCGGCCAAAGGAGTCAAGAAGAATCTGCCTGTTGGCAGCAATCAAACGATCATGGGCACCATCATGAACATCAATAATAACGACGGAACATTTACTCTTCGTTCTTCGAATCCGCAAAAGAAGATGGTGCAAGTAAACGGTGCACAAATACCTGTCCTTAATAAGCAATCGATAACGAATACCTTTCATGTCGTGCCATCGACATCTGTCATTCGGCAGGACGGCGTGGTGGTTTGGGTTTCCAGTATTCGCCCAGGCCTACGTGCTCGAGTTGTATCGACCAACAATCATCAAGCGAATGTGGTTCAGGTTTATATGCCACAGCGTACATCGGGTTATGTAACACGACATCGAACTCATGTTTATCGACCTCATGTTTATCGACCACAGGTTTATCAGCACTATCACCACCATTCAGTGAATAACTATCACCATCGTTCGCGAAGGTAACTCGTTGAATGAGAACTTATTTTTTTGGGTGCCTGGCAACTCTTCTGCTGACCGTATTGCCAATCGAACATGAGCATGAACTCCGCACGATTGATTTAGGTGACCAGCCAATACTATGTGTTGCGTATTCACGCGATGGAAACGCGTTTGCAATCGCATCGTATCACCCCGATATTCGAATTGTCGATCCTGCTGCCGGCAACGTGCTGCGAACCTTGAAGGGACATTCAGATTCCGTCTTGTGGATATCGTTTTCACAAGACGGGATCCTGATCGCATCTGCAAGCTCTGATCGAATGGTCAAAATTTGGGATGCCGTATCGGGCAAACTCCTGCAAACTTTGCAAGGGCACCAACAACCAGTCAACTGCGTGGTTTTCAGTCCCGACGATGCCATGTTGGCGACCGCCAGTGACGACGATTCTGTGAAACTTTGGAATACAAATACATGGAAAGAAATCGCAACCTTTAAGGGCCACACCGATTCGGTTAACAGCGTTGCGTTTGCGCCCGATGGAACGCAAATTGTGTCGGGTAGCTCCGATGACACCGTTCGAATTTGGAACGTGCAAACTCGAAAAATGCTTCACCGTCTCAAAGGCCACAAGGATACCGTCAACTCGGTAGCCTTCGGGTGTGACCGGCTTAGCTTTACGAATTTAGTTTGATCCTCGAAATGCTTGCACAAGATGTTGTAGCAGCATTGTTCACCGACACCCGTTGTTTCCATTTTTGGTACCGATGCAGATAATAAG
>JANLRK010000656.1:0-6999 GCA_031361585.1 Pirellula sp.
CATCCTTGCAAAAAAAGGAAACCTCGAAGAAGCCAGTGTTTATTTCTTACGAGCTCTTGAGATTGCGCCCAATGATCCGAAAGCCAACGCTAACTATTCTGGACTTTTGATTGAACGCAAAGAGTACGAGTTGGCAGGCCAGCATTTGGAACGAGCTTTTCAAAGCGATCCAAACGACCTGGATGCAATCACGAACATGGCGCATCTTCAGAATCGGCTCGGCAATTACGGCGAAGCGGTTAAGTACTACGAAGTCGCAGTAAAAGAGGCCGCCCAAGATGAAAACCTTCAAAGCAGTTTCGTGGCTTCGCAAATATGCAACGGTGATCTTTCGGACGCTTTGAGCAACAGCCAAGCGAATCTGAAACTCAGACCGAATTCGGCCAAAGCCAATTTAGATTACGCGTCAGCTTTGATTGCGATAGGACGCGTAAGCGAGGCAATTGAGTATTGCGAAAAGGCTATCGGTATAGACGAGCGCCTTGCAACTGCTCATGCTACCCTAGCGACGCTTGAGACAGACTTAGAGAAGGCAATCGCGAGGATGGCGAGAGCAATCGAGCTCGAACCAGCTTCGTTCGAATTCAATCGCGCGATGGGGGACATGTTGGTAGCAACGAAGCCCGAGGAAGCAGTAAATCATTTTGAGATGGCGTTAAAGGCCGATGCAGACAACGTGGAGGTTTTGCTGAAATTGGGAGCAGCTTGGGATGCCTCGGGTCATCCGGAAAAAGGCCTGCCTTATCTTGAACGGGTAACTCAATTGTTACCGGATTGGGCCGAAGCCCGCGAGAGTCTAGAATCGCTTCGGAAAACGATTGGGCAGCCGAAATAATCACCGTACGAAAACCGACTGCATCAAGTACTACACTTGCATTTGGCGAGATCTTGTCTTAGAATCTCATTTCATGCGTATACACACGATTTATCGCGATCGCGGTTGGACATCCATGGGCGACAAAGACAAACTTCCATTAGCGCTGCGAGCTGCTTACCTTGCCATGCACCGCCGGTCGGATGCAGAATTTGCATCCTTTGGCATCACGGCAGATCAGTTCGTTCTACTTGCTACACTCTCGCGGGGTTCGGCCCTCACACAACGAGAGCTTGCTCGACGTATGCCGTCAGACCCCAGTACTGTTCGAGCAATGCTGGTACTTCTCGAAAAACAAGGCTTGGTCGAGCGAGATATTCACCCAAGCGATTCGCGAGCTCGCACGGCAACGCTCAGCGCAGCGGGCAAACGAAAGTTTCGACAGCTATGGAACGCGGGTGAATCCATTCGAACGAAGATGTCTGAGGCGATCCAGCCCGAAAACGTTGCTATGTTGATCGAACTCCTTACGCGTCTTGCGGAGTCATTAAACGGAGAGAGTTTGCATTGCTCCAATCAAACGCAAACAAGTGAAGTGTGAATCAGTCTAAAGTCATACTCCAACAAGATTTTCACCAACCGCTCATATTAACACCAGGGATTCCAATTGTGGCAAGAACCTCTCGCATATTCTCATCTCTTACCGCGTTTGTCACGACAGTAGTTCTCATTGCCTTTGGATCGACTGCTTCATCGCAACAGCTAAGGGTTCTGATGCTTGGTGACTCCGGCTTTCATAAACCGTCAGGTTTTTTTCGGACGATCGAAGAGCCCCTGAGGAAGAGCGGGATTGAACTGAAGTACACAGAAAATCTGAGCGATGTAAACGCGGACAACCTAAAAGAGTTCGTGGGGCTACTCATCTATGCAAACATGGAACGTATCACGCCCGAGGCGGAAAAAGCGTTACTTGAGTATGTCGAGAACGGCGGTGGGTTGATTCCAGTCCACTGCGCATCGTTCTGCTTTCTGAACTCGGAAAAGTACGTTGCATTGGTTGGCGGGCAGTTCAAACGTCACGGCTTTACTAAGTTCGAAACCAAAATCGTTGCGGCAGATCATGAGATCATGAAGGGGCTCAAGCCGATTTCTTCGGAGGATGAAAGCTACATGCATTCGCGCCACAACCCAAATCGCATTGTTCTGGAGACGCGCAGCGATGCATCGGGGCCAGTCAGCGATCCGAACGGCGAGCCCTACACGTGGATCCGCGAGAGTGGCAAAGGACGCGTCTTCTACACGGCTTGGGGCCACGATACGAGGACCTGGAGCAACGTCGATTTTCAGCAGTTATTATCGCGAGGAATTCGTTGGGCTTGCCATGCTCCGCTAACAGCCGCTGTGACTCCCACCGGTAAAGCCGCTGACGAGAGTTCGAAAACGAACTCTGATTCAGTAGCCGTTGCTCAAGCGAATCGATCGTTCACCATTCCTGAAATGATGAAGCCCGCCATTGACGAAAAAATGTTCACTTTTGTTGATGTGGGAGCAAAGATCCCCAACTACACGCCGGGGAGGCAGTGGGGTACGCAAGCCGCTCCGCTGACCGAGATGCAGAATCCCCTGCCTGCGGAAGCATCGATTCAGGGCTATTCGGTTCCCCAAAGTTTTCGCATGGTACTGTGGGCCAAAGAGTCGAATGAAAACTGGCCCAACGAATCCCAAAGCGAAAACGCAGGTGCAGGGTTGAAGGGCAAGCCTATTGCAATGAACTGGGACGAACGCGGTCGACTTTGGATCTGTGAAACGATCGACTACCCAAACGAACTTCAACCTGTCGGGCAAGGTCGCGATCGAATCAAGATTTGTGAAGATACCGACAACGATGGTCGCGCAGACAAATTTACCGTGTTCGCCGAACACTTAAGTATTCCGTCAACGTTGGTGTGCTATCGCGGAGGCGTGATCGTCCAGGATGGTCAATCCACTATCTACTTAAAGGATACCGATGGCGATGATGCCGCGGACTTCCGACAAGTCTTGATCACGGGTTGGGCGATGGGCGATACGCACGGCGGTGTGAGCAACTTTCAATACGGACCAGACAACTGGATCTGGGGCATGCAAGGCTACAACAACTCGACACCCGTGATCAATGGCGAGAAAAAGATAAGTTTCCGCCAAGGATTCTGGCGATTCAAAGTGAACGTCGGCGCTGCGGACAGCACGGCTCCGGCCTTTGCGATCGATCCGTCAACGCGGGAGGCCGCCAAGGATGCAACCGATGCATTCAACAAACACACCATCCGAGTTTCTGCGCTGGAGTTCATGCGGGCGACGAACAACAACACGTGGGGACTCGGCTTCAGCGAAGAAGGGTACGTTTTCGGATCGACCGCTAACGGTTGCCCTAGCGTGCATATGCCGATCCCCAATCGATTTTACGATAGCGTCGCCGGCTGGTCTCCCAAGACGCTGGAAAAGATCTCGTCATCCAACAATTTCCGACCTGCCGACGATCGCATTCGCCAAGTGGACTACCACGGCGGTTACACTGCGGCTGCTGGTTCGGCGATCTACACCGCGCGCAACTATCCGCAAGCTTGGTGGAATAGGATTCAAATGGTCTGCGAACCGACGGGCCATCTTGTCGGTAGTTTCGTACTTCAAAAAGAGGGTGCAGGATACAAGAGCAACAACACATTCAACACCGTGGCCAGCATCGACGACTGGGCCGCTCCGATCATGTCCGAAGTGGGGCCCGATGGAAATGTTTGGGTGCTCGACTGGTACAACTACATCATCCAACACAATCCAACTCCGAACGGTTTTAAGACCGGGAAGGGTGCAGCCTACGAGAGCGATCTTCGCGATAAGCGATTCGCTCGTATCTATCGGCTGACGTACCAAACCAGCGAAGGGGACACGGTTGCTTCAAGGTCGCGAGATTTGTCAAGAGCGAGTTCCAGCGAACTGGTTGAAGCACTTAAAGACAAAAATTTCTTTTGGCGTCGAACCGCACAGCGACTACTTGTCGAAAGAAGTGCCAATGCTGCGGATACGTTAACAGCGCTCGTGGCACTCGTTGGCAATCAAGAGATGGACGAAATTGGTCTGAACACATCTGCAATACACGCAATTTGGACGCTAGCGGGCCTTGCCGAGAAAGGGGACGATGCGACTCAAAAAGCGTTGAATGACGCCTGCATGAAAGGCTTCCAACACCCGTCCAGCCCAGTTCGCCATGCGGCCGTCACCTGTTGCAATCCAGCGCAGTTAAAACAAGCGCTCAACATGAATCTACAGGATGATGCGGACCCGAAAGTGAAACTTGCGGTTCTCTTACGCATAGCAGAAGACAAAGGAAATATGGCGGTTTCGGGCGAGCTTTTGTCCAGTCTCATGCTGGGCGGGCGGTCGATCGCCGCCGACGAAATTCTGCTCGACGCTTGGACTTCAGCGGCTTCGACCAACCCTATACCAACGCTATTGGCTCTCGTGAACAACAAGGACGTACAAGCGGGTTCGAATCTCTCCGCACGCGTTTCGGTACTGACTGAGCATATTGCCCGTTCCAATCCGTCAGCCGAAAGGGTTACGCAACTGCTGGATCTCGATGCGAACTCCAAACTGACCGTTGCTGCATGGGAAGGGTTATCGCGTGGTTGGCCAAAGAATCTAACAATAACACTGTCGGACGAGGCGCAAAAAAGATTCCACGATCGTTTTCTCGCTGAGTCCACCAGCATCGAATGCAAAGCAGCCGTCCTATCTGTCGCGGACAAGTGGTCGATTCGCGATCTTGATCAAAGCGTTGCCTCCATTCAAGGCAGCTTGTTCGGCATCGCGCTTGACAGTTCTACGAATGACCAAAGTCGACTGAGCGCTTGGGAGCAGGCGATCCGGTTGTCACCAGCCAGCCCACGCATTCTCGATGCGGCGGATAAGTTTTTCACGCCGCAGTTGTCACCCGAAATTGGCAACAAAGCCATGGACTCATTGCAAGCCGCTCGCGTCGATGGGCTTGCGGACAAGTTGCTTGCCGCGCGTCGAAAGTTAGGACCAAGCTTAGCCAGCGGCGTGATTCGACTGTTGCTCAATCGTGCTGAAACAACTACCGCTTTACTGGACTCGATTGAGAAGGGGCAGATTCAATTCACCGACCTCCAGTTGGATCAGCGTCAAGCCATACTCAATCACCCCGATCGAGTGATCGCTCGCCGCGCTGGTGATTTGATGAAGGCTCGCGGTGCGATGGTTGCAAGCAATCGACAAGCGCTGGTCGACGAGTGGATGCCCGTAACAGAGCTGAAGGGTAACCTTGCAAACGGTGTCGTCATGTACAAAAAGCATTGCGCTCAATGCCACAAACACGGTGAACTAGGCGTTGCTATCGGTCCAAATCTTACTGGCATGGCCGTGCATCCTAAACCCGAGATCCTGATGAACGTGCTTGACCCATCAAGAAGCGTTGAGAGTAATTTTAGGACTTACCAAGTTCTCACCGCAGATGGAAAAGTGATCAACGGCATGCTCGCTGGCGAATCGGCCAATTCGATCCGCATCATCAATACCCAGGGAAAGGAAGAGCAAGTCCTTCGGGCGGATATCGAAGAGATGAACGCTTCCGTCAAGTCAGTGATGCCTGAAGGCTTTGAAGCTTTGATTAGCAAGCAGGAAATGGCCGACCTTCTTGGGTTCTTGAATAACCGCGGCCGCTACACTCCGCTGACATTGTCCACAGCCGCGACGCTGAGCGGGGCGAAAGGCTTGCCAGGCATACGAGGTGCCCAAGGCGATAAATTCGAACTGAAGACGTACGGCACTCTCGAAATCGAAGGGGTCCCATTCGAAATCCAGGATCCGCAGGAAGGACGCGTTGCAAACATCATTGCGTTGCAGTCTGCCAATGGTCGCGCACCGGCGACTTTGCCCTCGTCAACCAGCTTGGCTTGCTCAGGCAACGTGTCGTCCATTCATCTTCTTGGTGCAGTCGCGTCGTTCGGTCCCCCGAGCACCAATGCAGCAGCGAGCGTAATTGTTCGCTGCAATTTTGAAGATGGCTCCAAAGAAGACCACGAGTTGGTAAATGGAAAGCACCTCGCTACTTACCGCGAAAGGGTGGACGTTCCTGAATCCAAATTTGCTATCGATGCAAATGGAAAGCAGATCCGCTACTTGAAAATTTCGCTTGTCAACAAAAAGCCATTGAAGACCATCGAGTTTGTCAAAGGTGAAGATTTTTCGTTTCCATTGATATTTGCCGTTACCGTTGAGTCAACGGAAAACGGCGGGCATTAGGCGAGTGAGTGCCGAGTGGCCCGAGTCCTGCCGTTCTCCACAATCGAAGGGTTTCTCGTTATGAAATGTTCATCCATTCAGATGCTAGGGATATCAGCAATGTTGTGCTGTGTAGCGCAATTTGCCGCTGCACAAGACAATCCCGAGAGACCGCGGCGACCCGGTGGTTTCAGTGGGCCTATTGAATTGAGCGCGGAGGACGTTGCCTTCTACGATGCACCGCCCGAAAATTTCAAGACCGTTCGCGAGGGTGCGCCCAAGGGCAAACTGGAGTTGATCGAGTATGAATCCAAGACAGTAGGCAGTACGCGGAAAGCGAATGTCTACACACCGCCGGACTACACTGCCGACAAAAAGTATCCTGTGCTCTATCTGTTGCACGGTATCGGCGGCGATGAAACCGAGTGGGTTCGATTTTCGAATCCCAGCGTGCTCTTTGACAATCTGATCGCAGAGGGTAAGGCGGTTCCAATGATCGTTGTCATGCCGAACGGTCGGGCTCAGAAGAATGACCGAGCCGAGGGGAATGTAATGGCGAGCGCTCCTGCATTCGCCACGTTTGAACGCGATCTCATGGACGATCTGATTCCAGCGATTGAAACAAAGTACTCGGTGGACAAGAACCGCGAAAAACGCGCTATCGCAGGTCTTTCCATGGGTGGCGGTCAGTCGTTCAACTTCGGGCTGGGAAATCTTGATACGTTCGCTTGGGTTGGGCCATTCTCAGCCGCACCCAACACGAAACCCGTCAACGACTTGATCCCGAACGTAGAAAATGCAAAAGCCAAACTGAAGCTGCTCTGGATCTCATGCGGCAACAAAGACGGACTGATCCGAATCAGTCAGAACGTGCATCAATTCTTAAAGAAGAACGACATCGAACA
>JANLRK010000666.1:0-5458 GCA_031361585.1 Pirellula sp.
CAAATCGATGTAGCACCCTCCGGAGATGCGGCGACCGCGACTGCCGTTGAACCGGCCTCATTCAAGTCTCACCGGCTTCTCGGTTCCGACCCGACAACGACGATGGACGTTCTCCAGTCGACGTTTGCCGGCCAGACAAACATGAAGCTATCGTCGGATCCCAAGACCAGCAATATCTTGGCGTTAGCTATCAAAGCGGATCACGACAAAATCGACGAAATCATCAAGGAACTAGCCGGTCAAAACAGCGGGTTCGAAGTTATCCCGTTGACGAGGCTCGACACCCAATCCGCACTCCTGCTTCTTGAGAAATTTTACGGTAAGCCAAGCAAAGACGCGGCCACTGCCAAAGGCCCCGTTTTCTCTGGTGACGCAGCAACTAGGCGAATTACCGTCAAAGGCACCGATCAGGAAATTGAACAAATCAAAAAGCTTTTGAATACTTATGAAGCGGCGAGCCCTGAACCGGAGACTTTGTTGGATGGGATGCTCCTTTTGCCAGACAAAGGCAGAGCGGCTGATAAAATGTTGGATCAGATTCAAATGTTTATGGATGCCAAGAAGAGCAAGTCCCATTTCCGAGTGATTCTACCAGCGGGTGAATCTAAAGGAATAAAAGAAGCGAATCCAAAAGGTAAAGGAGCGCCGGTCTTACAAAACCTTAGGGATGGAAGAAGTGCATCGGACATTGGGCCGGCAAACCCATTTGCCAAATTTGTGGCAGCCCAAGACGACGAATTAACCTTGCGCGCAAAGCGTGTGACAGCAACTACAAATACCCAAGAAACGCGAGTGGGATTGAACAACGAAATTGTTATTCGCCGTGGACCGAACGGCATGATCGTCACAAGCGACAACCAAGAAGCGCTCAAAGAGTTCAATCAACTTTACAAGCTGTACAAAGAAAAAATGAACAATGCCGCTACCGAACCCACAATTCGTGTCTTGACACACATCAAAGCGGCAGCCGCGGCCGAATTGATTCAGAGCATTATTAAGGGCGAGGCGGCAACAGGCGGTGGTGGTGGCGGAGGATTGATTGGCGACGTCGCTTCTAGTGTCCTCGGTGGCGGTGGAATATTTGGAAGTCTATTTGGTGGAGGCGGTGCCAGTGGTTCGGGCGCCAGTTCGACAATCACAGGCGCGGCCGCAACGGGAAACATAGTACTGACGCCTGATCCACGACTCAACGCCCTGTGGATTCAAGCCAACGCTACCGACATGCAGATGGTCGAGGAATTGATTGAGTTGATCGATATTGCAGATAGCGGCGTTGACAATTTGACTCGAGGTACGCCGGGCATCATTTTCATCGAAAATGTGGCAGTTGCCGACGTCGAAACGCTAGTGAAACAAGTATTTGCGGACCGAATCGCGCAACCGGCAACGGGTGGTGCACAAGGTCAACCATCGCAACAGGATTTCTTTGCCTTAATCGCAGGTGGTCGTGGCGGTCGTGGTGGTGGCGGTGGCGGATCCGCCAAAAGCGAACTGAAAGAACTAACCATGACAGTCAGTGCGGACAAAAAGAACAACGCATTGATTGTGGTGGCATCCCCCATGTTGTTCGGTGAAGTGGAAGAGTTTGTCAAGAAGATTGATCAAGCCTCAAAGGATGATGAAAGTGATTTCATCGTCGTACCTATCCCTGCCGAAGTGAACGCGACTACCATGCAAAATGCACTAAAGTCGGCTTTTGGTGCAAGCGTAAAAACAAGCACTGCCGCGCCTACAACTCCGGGAGCTGGAACTGCTGGTGCTCCTGGCGCCGCAGGCAGCCCAAGTGATTTCTTGCAGCAATTCCGAAATCGGGGGGCTGGCGGTGGCGGAGCAGGCGGATTTGGCGGTTTCGGCGGCGGCGGTCAAGGCGGATTTGGCGGCGGCGGTCAAGGTGGTTTTGGTGGCGCTGGAAGGGGAGGTGCACAGGGAGGTGGCGGGTTTGGAGGTGGCGGGTTCGGAGGTGGCCAACGTGGTGGCGCAGGTGTCGGCGGAGGTGGTCAAGGTGGCGGTGCCCGAGGCGGTCGCTAATAGTTAATAATAGTGTCGACGAGCGCGGGCCATTGCTCGTATAATATTCATGACATTCCAACCATAAAAGTTCATTTGCTCCCATGATTACAGAAGCTGGCGAAATCCTACTCCGACGCGGTTTGATCAACCGCGAACAACTTCAGCAATCTCGTGCTACCGCGAATGGTGGCGGCATCCTTGAAAGCGTTATTCGAGCTGGTTTTGCAAAAGAAGAAGATGCCTTGAAGGTTGTGGCGGAAGAGTTTGGACTCGATTTTATCGATCTTCGCGAAGCCAATGTCGACCTAACTTTGTTACAGACTTTTCCGCTGAAGCTCATTTATCGTCATGCCCTATTTCCGGTTAAACGAGAGGGCGGGCAACTGTTCGTTGCGACGAGCAACCCACTCGATTTGTACGCGCTCGACGAAGCGTCGGCGGCAACGGGATTAGCTGTTGTACCTCTGGTAGCTGAAAAAGATGAAATAGCCAAGCTTGTAAAGAAGCATCTTGGTGTAGGTAGCGAAACGGTCGAGGGGCTCATGGCCTCGAAAGCGGACGAAGATGCCGAAATCGAGTTGCTTGAGAAAATCGAAGCCGACGGAAGTGAACTTGGGGAACAGGCGCAAGAGGCATCCGTTGTTCGATTGGTAAACGAGCTTTTGGTCGAAGCCATCGATACACGTGCAAGCGACGTTCATATCGAATCGCAAGCCGCTGGGATCGTCGTGCGATATCGTATCGACGGTATCTTGCACACCCAAGCTATCCCACCTGAAATCAATCGCTTTCAAGCTGCCATCATCTCGCGTCTGAAGATTATGGCTCACCTCAACATTGCCGAAAAGCGATTGCCACAGGACGGCCGAATCAAGCTGCGCGTGCATGGCCGCGAGATCGATATCCGGCTTTCGGTCATTCCGATGATTCACGGCGAGAGTTTGGTCATGCGTATCCTGGACAAGGGATCGATGAAGTTCGACCTGCGCAATTTGGGAATGGGGGAAGCAACGTACAAATTGTTTAGTGAGCTCATTCGCTTGCCACACGGAATCATCTTAGTCACAGGTCCGACAGGATCGGGTAAGACGACGACGCTGTATAGTTCGCTGCTTGAAATCAAATCGCCTGAGAACAAAATCATTACGACAGAGGACCCGGTTGAATACCAATTGGATGGTATCAATCAGATCCAAGTTCATCCGAAGATTGGACTCACGTTTGCTGTCTCGCTCAGAAGTATATTGCGACATGACCCTGACATTGTACTAGTCGGCGAAATTCGCGATGCCGAGACGGCCGAGAACGCAATTCAAGCATCGCTCACGGGTCACACGGTGTTTAGTACGCTTCACACCAATGATGCGGCAGGTGCCTTTACTCGTATCGTCGACATGGGAATCGAACCCTTTTTGGTCGCGAGCACGGTTGAGGGAATCATGGCCCAACGGTTGGTGCGTCGACTTTGTGTCGAGTGCAAGCAACCATATACTCCATCCATGGACGAGGTCCCCAAGGATTTTCCTTGGGACAAACTAGACGGAAAGCCGTTGTTTCGACCTACTGGATGTCGGGCTTGCCGAAATCTCGGTTATGCTGGCCGGTTTGGGATTTACGAATTGCTAGCGACAACCGAGGAAGTGCGTCAGTTGGCCCACGATCGTGCAAGTAGCTTCGAAATTAAGAAAGCCGCATTGCGAAATGGTATGCTTACCTTGCGAGACGACGCGTTTCGTAAGGCCATTGAGGGAACGACGAGCATGGAGGAAGTACTTCGTGCAACAAAGGGTGATTCGCTTGGTTAAAGATTTATTTGAGCCCGAGGCGCTAGCCGAAACACGCCGCAAAAAAGCGGCTAACGCCTCATGCTCAGAAATGCTCGAGCGGCAAAGTGAGTCGGCCTCCACGGCCCAGGGGGCCATGCTACATCATGCCTGATTTCGCATACGTAGCACGAGACATGTCCGGCAAACCCGCCGCTGGAACGATAGCCGCGGCAAACGCGCGCGATGCGGCGACTCAATTGGGCGCAAAGTCGTTGTTTCCGATCTCGATCACAGTCAACAAAACGTCGCAGGTTAAGTTGACACGGCGAGTTTCTGGCCAACAAATGGGTAGCTTTTACGCGCAATGCGCATCGCTTCTGCGAGCGGGTGTGCCTATGCTGCGGGCCTTATCATTGCTCTCCAACCAATCGGGTGGCAATCGCACTCTTCAGAATGCCGTTAGTGAAATTCGCGGACGCGTTGAGGAGGGAGAAGCCCTGGGCGAGGCTATGTCCCGCTACCCTCGGATTTTCAATGACATGGCCGTCAACATGGTCCGCGCTGGCAGCGAAGGCGGCTTTCTCGAAGACGCGCTGGAACGGGTTGGTAGTTTTGTTGAGAAGCAAGAAGAAATCAAAGGCAAGACGATGGGGGCCATCGCTTATCCTATTTTCGTTATGTCGGTCGGAGTGATCGTCGTTTCTATCTTGCTGATTTTCTTCGTGCCCCAATTCGAAGAAGTATTTAAGGGCTTAAGAGCGAAAGGCCAATTGCCCCAAGCAACCGAGCTCTTGTTGGGCCTTAGTGAACTCATGAAAAGCTATTGGTGGGTTTTTCTAGGGGCAGTCAGCGTCGCTGGGCTCGGGCTCAATCAATACTTGAAAACACCGAATGGCAAGCGAAATGCAGATTACGCCAAGATCAAAGCACCCCTTTTGGGATCGGTATTTCTAAACTTGGCCGTGGCTCGGTTCTGCCAAGTATTGGGAACGTTATTGCAAAATGGAGTTCCCATTTTGCGCTCTCTCGAAATAAGTCGACACGCGGCAGGTAACTTGATTTTGTCAGAATCGATTGTGGCAGCTAGCGAAGAGATTACTGCCGGAGAGAGATTGGCGAAGCAATTAGAGAAGAGTGGTCACTTCCCTCAGACCGTGGTCGAAATGATTTCGGTAGCCGAGGAGTCCAACAGTCTAGATTCCGTGTTAGTAACAATATCAGAAAATTTGGAGCGAACTACTTTTCGTCGTTTGGAGACGGTAGTTCGGTTATTGGAACCAATGATGCTGTTGATCTTAGCCGCAATGGTTATGTTTGTTGTCTTGGCTCTAATGATACCTATCCTTAACAGCTCCAATGCACTTTAAATTTTAGATTAGGAGTTTAAACATGAAACGTCGCAATCATTCCCGAACAAGTCTTCGCCGCGGTTTTACGCTGCTAGAATTACTCTTGGTTCTGGTTATCTTGGTCGTGATTGCCGGTTTTGGCATCCAAGTATTTACCGGAACGCAAAAGCAGGCCCGAGTCAAACAAGCCAAGATTACGCTGGGGATTCTATCTTCGGCCTTGAGGCAGTATCAAATGGAAGTGAACGGGTTGCCCTCCTCTTTAGAAGCATTGCATGTTCAACCTGCCGACATTAGCAACCCCAACGACTGGGTACAAAAACTCAATAAGCC
>JANLRK010000471.1:0-40065 GCA_031361585.1 Pirellula sp.
TCCCATTTGCCAATTATCGACACCATACTTTTGTACTAAATTGGAATCATTGCGAGGGTCCCATACGTCATAATCAACACCATTGACGATGCCCGCGATGCGGTTGCCTCGCACTCGAAGTGAGCCGTCCAACCCGCAGCCATGCGCCGGTGTTTGGATTTCCATCGCGTAGGATGGACTTACGGTGGTCACAAAGTCTGCAAAGGCGACACCTGTTTTGAGTAGATTGAGATCGCCAAAAAACTCCATTTGTTGCCAGTTAAAATATTGCCAGTCCAACCCAGTTAGTCCCATATCGTGCTGCCAATATCGACCTTGGTATGCCAAATTATGGATGGTCATCACCGAGGCTGCAGTGCGATACCACTTGAATTCTCGGAAGTTGGTTTTGTGGTAGGCGGGAATCAATCCTGCTTGCCAATCGTGACAGTGGATGATGTCGACATGCAAACGCAACCGCTCGATCGCCTCAACGACGCATCGTGAGAAAAAACAGAACCGTTCGCAGTTGTCACGAAAGTCTCCGCGATCGTCTCCGTAAAGCTGATCTCGATCAAAATAAAGAGGTTGGTCAACCAGATAGACATCGACTGCGCCGTTGCCTAATGTAGCTTTGAGGATTCGCGCCGCCATAGGTCTACCAGCCATGTCAACGACAAACGTGACATGAGTATCTTCGGTGGGAATTCCGCACGCAATCGCGCGCCTATAGGCCGGGATAAATAAGCTGCAACGATGCCCTTGTTCCGCCAACTTGAGCGGCAGGGTACCACAAACGTCCGCTAGGCCGCCTGTCTTAGCAAACGGAATCGCTTCCGCAGCTGCTATCACCACATGCATGGATTCACTGTCTTCGTCGTTGGAGGTCTTGGAAGCGTATCCCGATCGAGTTGGTTTTCGAACGCAATTCGAGATTTCTGGCGATCATCATAACAGATACCAGAGCGACACGTTGCTGAGGACCTCGCCACACGACCTTGCCGAAGTTTCGATCGGGCAAATTGTGGTTTGTCAACACCACTCGTCGCTGATTGAGAGAAAAATTTCAAATGAGAAATTGTTTCCAAGTTGATCTTGGTTAGGACATAATCGAGGGGCTATAATCCCGCCCCCTCATCCTCTTAAATTGTTCATTCCTAACAACGCTAGGTTCACCTCGTGCTTTCGATCCGACCGACAGTTGCCGAGCATGCTTTTTACGTTTTTGGAAGATCCCTTCACCCCGAACTTTTTAGTATCTATCGCAGCCGTTCGATCGAACGCACTAAGTATTCTGCAAAAATCGATATCACCAGCGATGGTCATCTCGTCACGTTCAACTCGCGTTCGGTCATCATGACCGAAGTTGTTTGTTCGTCAAAACAACTGCTGCCACAAAAGCGGCGATTAGTCGGTTCGAACCTTAAAGGCAAGAGCGTCGAGCAAGTGGACCGGAAGCAAGGGGTGACATATCACACGCAGTTTGAGTTGGAGCATGTCTCCACCGACATGTTTTGGATGCTCCACAACCAATTGCAGTCAAGCGAATGCGATAACGAACTAGTCCACTCCTTTGATTCAAGCGGACGTATTGCTTTCGGAGCTGTCAGTTTTGTCCACGTCGAGCAACGGGAACGTCAACTTTTAATCCAAGCATTTCATACTTTCCCAGACGATTGTGCAATCGTGAAGTCGGTTTCGACGTTTTCTGCAGGGGGCAAGTGATGCGAAAATTGGTGACGCGAAGAGTATTTGGATTCGTAGCAGGAACAACCTTGGTTGGCGCGACAAGCCAGTGTGCGTTAACTCAAGACGAACCGGCCGTTCCAAAAAGTGGGCCGACCGAAGCCCCCTTTGAACGAGATTACGATGCCCCTTCCTTCAAACCGTCTTGGAAGAAACCACAAATCAATCGCCAGCTTGCGCAGGACTTTGTCATTTACGCGCATTCGGATCTCGAAATGGTAAAGAAACTTCTCGACCGAGAACCCAGTCTCCTAAATGCTTCGATCGATTGGGGCGGGGGAGATTGGGAGACCGCATTGGGAGGGGCCTCGCACATGGGCAGAAAAGAGATCGTTGAACATTTGCTCTCACGGGGCGCACGAATCGATCTATTTTGCGCGACCATGATGGGTCAGTTGGATGCAGTAAAAGCTTTTCTGAATTTACAACCAACTCTCATTGATGCGCGTGGCCCACACGGTTTCAGTCTGCATTTCCATGCTCAGGTTGGCGGCGAGCCGGCGTTGCCGGTTCTGGAGTACTTGCAATCGGTTAAGCAAATTGAGCTGAAGCCGGTTCCGTTTTTGAACAAGAAGTGAAGAAAGCCAACAAGGCCCTCACGTAGGTCAGCCTGTCCTCAGGCTGACTTGCTCATTTACATCAGCCTGTCCTTCGATTGCGTTTGCATACTTGGAAGATATCCAACCGAGGACATACGGACCGATGTGCGAACTAACCTTGCGGAGGCAAAGGTTGTGGAGCTTGTGGAGGTTGCCCGCCGCCAAATGGACCTCCATTTCCAAAGCCTGGTATCTGCAGGTTCTGAAGGTTGGGGAATTGGGGTAGATTTTGTTGAACGCCTTGCTGCATCTGCTGCATGCCTTGTTGCAACGGACCTAGTTGCTGTGAAAGCGGCCCAAAGAGTTTTCCGATGCCTTTGTCAATTTGTTTTTGTGCGGCACCTTGGATGGCAGCCGTGGCAAGCTGTTGGCCGATCGATGCGAAACTGCTCATGTCCATCTGCGGACGCTGTATGGTACCTCGAACAGGTATTTGGATCTGCTGGCCTGCCAAGGACTGCAATAAAGGTGTTTTGTCGACCCAGTCTTTCAAAATCGGAACCGCCGCGATCAACTCAAGTTGGCCATCGATACCGACAGAGCCGGACGTATTGATCACAACGTCGCCGGCTTGGATCTGCATGTTTTTGTGAGCGACTCGGCCCTGTTGGACATCGAATCCGATTTGCTGTTCTGGCAGTTGCAACCATGTAGTCTGTTGCCCGCCACCGTCGGTCGCTCCCGCACCTTTGCGCAATGCACGGACCTGTTGGACTAGCCCAAGCAATTGATCCGCTAACGGACCAGGGCCTACGTTTGCACCGTGAACTTGCAATAGCCCCTTGATGGTTTGTCGCTTCAAGTCGGTTGGAACAATGGAAGCTTCGTCAATTTGCAAGCTCAAGTTTCCTTGAACGCTTGCCACATCAGCCAGTATCGGGGCCACGTATTTCAACCATCCTTGGCACATTTGCCGTGTGATGGCGACATTTTCGATGACCTTTTCTGGGCTCTGCACGATTACTATTGGCGTACCAGCCACATCTCCATCAAGATTCCAGCGGAGTGTTCCTTTGGAAACGGGGATTTCCGCTCGCGAGAGGAAACGACCGTTCTCGATCTTCAACGGGAAGTCGGCCGTTCCAATTTCGATTCCGACGATACTTGCGCTGTCCCAGCCAATTTGCGATTTGGCTTGCAACGATTCGGCCCAATTGCCGCTTTCGCTGGATGTCCAAGTGACTTCGACAGGCTGGGTTCGTTGTCCCTGAACGGCCAAGTATTCGCCGGTCCATGGACGAAGCCGTTGCGCCACGCGTGCGGCATCGTAAGTCATGTTGCCCTGCGAGACCAACAGCGTCTTTTTGCCTTGGGTTGACATGTTCGTTTTGCCCGCGTAGGCAATCCACTCCGTCATAAGTTCCGCCTTGGGTATATCTAGTTTGCCGGTGCTAACTTCATATCGTCCGTCGACAATCAGCTTGGCTTGCGGCTCTTCCCAGAGTAGAGAAGGTATTTTGGAGCGACTGGATACAGTGTTAACCAATTGGCCGGGCGCCGTAGTCGGATTCGTTGCTGCATTGCGCTGCAACACGCGAATATTTTTTGCGTCGGTAATCAATTGCCAGGCAAGCAGTTGCGGATCCACTTGCCAAACGATTTGACCGGTAATGTCTCCTTCCACCGAGATGTCACTTGAGGAACCGCCATTGGCGGTTTCAAATTGTATTGCGGACATTAAACGGCTAGGGTCAATTCGATAACCGGCCTGTCCGTTGCGAGCAAGTTCGCGGTTAGGGACGGCTGCATCTCTGGCTTGAAGCGCAAACGACTCCGACTGGACCAGCAGATTGTCGACTTGCAATCGTCCAATGTTTTGTGAATCGATTCGACCTGCAAAATTCCCAACCATGCGAGACTCGCGAAGCACGGTTTCGCCACTCTTTAAGATAAACGGTTCTGTAACGAAGTTGGCTTGAGTTACTTCCACATGGTTCACGTCCAGCGCCCCTCGGGCTTCCAATTCGCATTTGCCTCCCAAGGTCATTCCGGGATCCACTCCGGCAAAGAGCTGACCGCGACGTTGCCATCCTCCTAGGTCTCCGACCAGCTTAAGTTGCATTCCAGCTGGCGGCAGTTGTGCCATTCCGGGTGTCGAGCCAACCAACGAAATGGGCTCCAGTATTTGAGCCGACAGCAATTCGCCTGTTGCTCGAAGAGAAGCTTGACCACGATCGATCTGAATGATGCGACCTTGATCCACTCTGGCAACAAGATCGAAGTCCCCGTCCCATGCCGGCTCGTCGAGCTGGCCGAACTTGTTGACAATATTCAAAGGGGTCGTTACGAGCTTGCCATTTGCAGTGAGTCGATTGCTACCATCCTGCTTCCAAACAACTTTGCACTCAGCCGAGCCACTTAAACTCTCGACGGGCAATGCAAACCATTGTGACAGGCGTTGCTGCATCTTCGCGAGGTCAAATTTTCCAGCGAGCTGCCCATCTTGGAGATCCCCGTTGCCCTCGATCTTACAAAATTCGGCGGTGCAATCCGCTTTGAAACTAGGCTGCCCTTGGCTATTGGCAGATACGTCAACAGAAACCTGAAGAGCTTGGTCCCAGCGCATGGCTGTTCCTTGCACATTTGCTTGAAGACCACCCAATTGCATGGAGTAGTTGCTGGTAGGTGGAGCAATGTTCGTAGCTCCGGCGGCTGACGCAGATTTTCTTTGGCTGGCAGTCAGGCTCGCGTTGCCGGCAAGCAATTGCACTTGGTCTTGCATTTGAATTAAGTCCGGAGCTACCTGGATCAATCGTGCCAAGTCAACATTGCCTCGAACTTCCAGGTCAGTATCGTTTAGCCAAGGTTGGGTCACGGAAGGAATCGGTGGCGGCCAAGGCATGTCAGCGTTTGCCGCTAACCCACCGATGTCGCATTGTAGCGTCGCGTTTTGGGTCATCAATCGATTCTGATAGAGCTGAACATTGCCGCTCAGTTTGATTTGCTGGAGACCAGCGCCACGCTTCCCAATCAACGCCGGGGCTATGATTCGCAGGGAGTCGATTTGGACGGTTTGGATTTGAGCTTGAACGTTGTTGTTGCTGCGCATCTCGATGTCGGCTTGCACCGTCGCCAAACCAAGCAATCGTTCAATTGGGATTTCGGGAAGTCGTCGCTTCACCAAGCTGAACCACTGAAGCGGCAAACCGTTGGTTGCGATGTTCATCCTCATCGGGGCTAAACCCGCTGACGCCGGACTAGAACTGTCGGCAATTGGCTGAGTTCGAATAGTAAATTGACCACCCATTTTTGTTTCACCGGGCAAGGTTTCGGTTTGCTCGACTAGGCCGACAAGCGTTACCGCTGGGACAGGCTGTTCCCTTGTAGGAAACGGGATATCTGCTTCCCGGACAATGAAGTCCCACGCGGTAAGATCGACGCTGTCACGCGCATGAACAGTCGCGTCTGCAATGCGAAGACGCCCAGTGGGCAAAATCGGCGATGCTGCTTTGACGCTCGTGGTCGTAGCGTTTGACGGATTGCTCGGGCTGAAGAGCGGCTTGAGCGCTTCCTCGATGTTCGTTGTGCCGGGCTGCACGTCAACATCCGCTTCAGCGCCGCGTATCGTTATGGTGCCTAGGTTTTTGTAGTTGGTAGCAAGCCGAATCAGATTAAGTTCGGTCTCAATCTCCGCCACTTTGATCAACTCAGCTCCTTTGTCATCGATCAAACGAAATCCACGGACTCGGATCGAACGTAACCAGCCCCCTTCGATGCTTGCGATGTCAATTCGCATTGGAGCGATGCCTGCGTTGCGATTGACTGTCGAAACGACGAGGTCGCGGTTTTGCAATGCAAATGGGACCCCGAAACCGATAGCCGCCATAAAAAACAGAAAAGCTACCAGTAGTATATGCCGCTTCTTGAAGCGCCTACGCCTGGTTGGTTTCGTGTATTCAAACACTGTGTTGGGTTGCTGAGCCATTTTCCGAGTCGTCCTTCCATGGAGATTTCGGTTCCGAAGTCGAAAGCTATCAAAACGTCTAGGTGTGAGCTATCGTTCCATAGCTTAGTAAACTGGAGGATAGTAGGTCGAGAGGGAAAGTCGAACGGAATGGAGGCCGTCAAAATCACGATGTTCAAGGATCCGACCAAAAAAAGATCTCGATGAATTGCACGCTAGCTCCGTCCAAACCGACCGTAAGTTTCGGGCGCAGTCGAAGAATCGTTTTCCGAAGGTTCAAACACAGGCTTCGTCGGAACTGGATGAAAGCGAGGCCATGGCGGTGCGTTTGCCTCTTCTTTTTTTGAATGGATCCACCCTAAGACAGTCGCCTTTGCGGTTTTGCATCGCCCATATTGATTCGATATCCACGCGGTCGAGCACCTCTTGCAGCGACCTGCCAGAGTGCTGACTGGAGAGGGAATGAAACTCGCCGGTTTGATTTTGCCCGCCCATTGTTGTATGACTTCGCGTCGATCGTATAGCCCGCAACAGTCTTCTGAAACTTGTTCATCGCGGCAGTTCGCAACGCAAGAAAAGGCAGTTGGCGTTGAGTTGCGAATTGTCACACAACCAACATTTTGGAATGAAAGCATAATAGCAACGTAAAGCAACGAAAGCCTTTCCAGCTTGCTCCGCATTTCCATTTTGGATGCCATGACTCCCTCAACAGAACACAAACCCTTCGATTTTCAACGTGACTTCTACCTATTGGTCGTCACATTGGCCTACGCGGGATGAGCCAATCTTTTCGATTGTGCAATCGGGGCAATCTTGGCTAGATAGGGCGATTGGCTTCCGTTTTGTAGCGACACTCGTCAAGAGTTTCGGTTACGTCACCGAAACTCTTGACGAGCACGAGCACGAGCACAAATGAAGTCCAAAAGATGTGGATAAGGATAAGGGTTTACAACCCCGGCTAAGATCTGCCGGTCCTTCAGATCCATCGCTAGCTTGCGCGTTGTGCTATTAAATCGCCAGACTTCAAAAAAAAACCGCCGAGCGGGAATTACCACTCGGCGGTCTTGGTTTTGTTGCTACGAGCAGATTATCGGCAAGAAGCCGAATGCTGTAGCAGAGCAACGGAATTACGATGGAGACTTTGTAGAAGTCTTCTTAGCAGCCTTCTTCTTGGCTACTTTCTTCTTGGTTGCAGCCTTCTTAGGTGCTGCAGTCTTCTTAGCAGCCTTCTTGGCTACCTTCTTCTTCGTTGCCCCAGCTTTTTTCTTGGCCACGGATACATCCTCCGAAAAGCGAAATAATTAGTTGCCGCACTGATCGAACATCAGAAGCAGTAGATGAACAATCTATGTCTAGCAACCGGTACTTAAAAACCCTTTGTCGAAACCGCTGTGTTGGTGACATCGTGTCGTGTGCTCGACGAATCGAGTACCCAAATCAATCGATCTCTTCAAAGGAACAACATCCACTGCGACTATTTGTATAAAAGTCGAAAGTTAATGCAACATCTTTTCGACAATTTTTCCACATAAATGAAACCAATTTTCCACAACAGCAGTTCGATGGTTGGCGACTTTGGATGGCTTCTATCGATCGATCGAAGCCCTTCATCGTGGCTGAAATTGGAACGATGAACCATCTTCATCGAATCAAAAATCAAGTCTCATGTTTATCGATTGAAGATTGCGTTTCGACCTTCGTCAACGCAAAACGCCTTCGCGTATTGCGATAAAAAAAACGGTCGTCGAATCGATCATGGAACGAAAAAACCCAACAAATTTATTGCCCTCTCGCATTTGAACAACCTACCACGAACGCGTTAGTCGCATTCGTCGTAGGCTTCAAACGAGCTAGATAAAATCGATGCCACTAACGTTCCATTCATGTCGTTGAACGTTGTCTCGACAACAAGAATAGGACTTCTGTTGGTCTCGAAAAATTCGACAATCACGAACGCATTCGAACGATGTGGACGGGTTGAAAAATCGAGTGCGCAGCGACAAAAAAAAATTTGATTTTTTTTTGCCACATCACCAGTTTCGAGGTCCATAACCGCTCTGCAACGCCTGAATGTTGTTCATTGCCATCGATGCAAGGAACAATGCATTGAGCGCCATGTCATGTGAGATGAACCAGTACGCAGCAACGAAGCCGACGACTGCGCTGAGCGCGTGGGCCTCCATCAGACCGCTATTGCGTTGGACAATTCCGATGATGTGTTGAGCAATCTGACCACCATCGAGTGGATAGATCGGCAGAAGATTGATGAGCGCCCACCAGATGCTAGAGGTCACCATGAACTTGATCGAAGCGTAGACCATTGGATTTAGCGGGATACTGCATTCCAATTGCAGATAATCCGCCAACCAACGGAATTCAGATACAGAGACACCACACAAAATGGCTACGATTCCCACAAGCACGGCAAGCAAGAGCTGTATTGCCGGCCCAGCGGCTGAGATCAGGATCTGATCGAAGTGACTTAGCTGTTTTCTCCGCCCATTTCTGCCCCAAACCATTCCTGCCCCGGGTATGGCTAAACCTCCCATTTGATATAGCACTATATCGCAACGTATTCCGAAATAACGAAACGCTAATGCGTGGCCAAGCTCGTGAACCAATATAGAAACGAAAGTGACTGCTACCCAAATAGCGAGCACTACACCAAGATTGATAGAGATATTCCTGTCCGCATACGTCGTTTGAAGGGACATTGCCCAGTTATATCCTAGCGCTGCGCTGACGGCCCAAAACAACCAAGATACTCGAATGGGAAATCCGAATAACTGAAAACGCCAGTCGTATTGGCTAGATTGAGGTTCTCCAAGTAGCATATGACCCAGTTCCTATTCGATTTTCAGAGGCTCGCTCAGGCGCTATCTACATGCCAGGCCATTGCGAGCCATGCGTAGCGAGTACTTTTTCCATCAACGTGGGAATAATTTCGCGGGGAACGAACCGGTCTAGTGCCCGACCGTGCCCGAGACTGGCGATCTGTTTGATCAAGGTACTCGATACGTGTGCATACACCTCGTCGGCCATCAAGAAAACTGTTTCTATATCCGTGTCCAACTGGCGGTTAGCCATCATCATGGTGAATTCAGCCGCAATGTCCGTCAACGGTCGGACCCCCCGCACCATCACCCTCGCCCCAATGTTTCGAACGAAGTCGACCGCCAATCCATCAAACCTCTCAACCGAAACATGCGGCAAGTGACGCGTAACGCGTTGCAGCATTTCAATCCGTTCGTCAGTCGAAAACAGGGACTGTTTAGCCGAGTTCACGCCCACGCCGATTACCAGCGATGAATACAGCCTTGCGCTTCTCTCGATGATATCCAAATGACCTAGCGTAACGGGGTCAAACGAACCTGTGTAAACCGCTTTATTTGGGCTAAGCTCAGTCGACATGGTTTGACTCACCTTAGGAAAACTGGGACAAAGTTTGCTGTTTGCTAAAGCTCAAAAAAGCAAAGAGGTAGAAAACAAACATCACCAGTCCTATGAGAACGACAAAGCCCAGTCCGACATACAATCCGATATCGAGAATGAATCCCATGTCGGGCGAATTGGGGTCCGCCTGCATTTGCTTCATCGTTTGTTCTTTAACTTGCCCAAAGGTAAAAAGCGCTAGCACGCAACCATATACGGTTTCGATGACCTTAAAGACCATCATGAACGCCGATGTGAATCGAATCAGGTTAGCTCCCAACCGCTTTTGCTGAAGCCCCATGACACCTGCCATGATCTCACAAACGGAAACCACAAAGCTGATAAATGCAAATAGAACACCTACCGCCATCGCACCTGGGTACGGGTTCATTCCATTCATGGCGTTCGCTTCACCCGAGGATTCCATGAAGGCGGCCATCGTGGTTACAACGATGGCCTGCAGCGTTTGGAGTAAGCCTAGAGCTCCCAAAATAATGAAAAAAATGCAGACGACTTTCACAAAGCCCTTGAGCGGGGCTTTGACTCCAGGTTCGCCCAAATCATCAGCGAACTTGGGCGCGTAGGGATTGTAGGTTGGGTCCATACTCATGAAAGGGAAATCCTGGTTGGGGTGTTCTGTAACTGCAACGTCGTAACCAAACGATCGATGTCTTCTTGATTATTGTAAGCATGGGTCGCCACTCGCAAGCGATTGTGCCTAACGCTTAGGACGATTTCTTCTTTCTGAAAGACGTTGCGCAGTTCATTTGGATCCAATCCAGGCACCTCGAAGGTCAGAATTCCACTCAATTCGCTGTCTACATTCCGATCACTTCTCGCGCGAAAAACATTTGCTCCCGCAGATTTTAGCCCTTCCTCAATGTTGGCAGCATTTTCCAATACCGCGGAAGCGATGAGGTTATCCTCTTGATGGCAACCATGGTCCAGAAGAATTTGTAGACTCTCACTCAATCCAATCTGTCCAACGTGATTGGCCGAACCACCTTCGTATCGAGAGGCATCGTTCTTGAGAACCATGTCTTTGGTTTGAAACTTGCCGGCCATTTGCAACGACCCCCAACCTTGCATCAATGGTTCCAATCGTTCTAAATTTTTTTGCCGAATGAACAACAAACCAGCTCCCTCCGGCCCAAGCATCCATTTGTGGCCGTCGGCGGCCAAGTAGTCGATCGAAATCTCCTGAGTGTTGAGCGGAAAGACCCCCAAGCCTTGAATGGCGTCGACAAAAAGTTGTGCGCCGGCAGAATGAACCATTTCACACAGCTTGGCGAGATCCAGCCGAAAACCACTCAAGTACCCAACCCAACTGACGGCCACCAAGCGAGTCGTCTTGTCGATTGCTTCGCGAATCGCATCCAAAGACACCACGCCAAACTCATTCACCGCGACCTTGCGTACCTCGACCCCTCGGCGTTCAAGTGCAAGCCAAGGGAGCAAATTGCTGGAAAACTCGTTGCTCAGCACAACCACGCTTTCCTTCAATGGTGGGCCAATCCAGGTGTAACCTTGAGCAATCATGTTGATCCCGAAGGTCGTGTTGGGAATCAATGCGATCTCATTTGACTGGCAGTTTAATAATTTCGCGGCTGAAATCCTTAAGCGACTCGCAGCGGCGGACCACTCCGGCCAGAAGACATCCCCGTCGTAAAGGGACTGGTTCGACCATTTCTGAATCGCCTCCGCTGCTGGTCGCGGGATAGGGCCAACGGCGGCATGATCGAAATAGGCGTACTTCTTGGAAACGGGCATTAGTTCGCGGAGCAAAGCCCTCACCCGGGATCTTGGTGCATTTTTGTCAACAAATCCTTCCATCCTGGCCTCCAGTGGTAGCTTTTCGGATAAAAACAAAACGTCGGGAACTTGCCCCATGACAGTCGAAAAAGTTCAACTATACTAGCGCACGGCACGCGGAGTTGTATTGGCAACCTGCGATTGTCCATTTCCGGATAGGAATCCGGGCCTTTTCGAGAACTGGGTCCTTTTCCGGCGTCTCCATGCGTCCTATTTTGAGCACGATATCCCTTTACAGCAGCCACCCAGACACTGGGAGCATCCCTGAAGAGCACCGAGGAACTTGATGCCCAGATTGTTGTGTTTAGGCGGTCTTGTGGTCGCTGGTTTAGTATTCTTACTCTTTTTGCTCGACATGATTATGAGTTTAGTAGGGATGGGTGCGCTATTTCGGTATCCAAGCCTCTTAATGGATATGACGTTCATGCTATGCTCTGCGATACTCGGCTATCTATCGTGGATGTCATTCAAAGAACTCAAGTAGCGCAACGGGTCGTAGCTCGTCTCGCTTCGACGCAAAGAATATTATGCGATTTGACCCAGAAGCTTGGTCGCTCGATCGGCCATCACTCGGAGCCCTCGACACCATTGCGGTCTGGCCAACCAAAACAGATCCGTCCTGCCTCGTGGTCCTTTGCCACGGATTTGGTGCCCCTGGCTCCGATCTCGTGGGGTTGTTTGAGGACATTCTCCACCATCTGCCTGACGATTCGCCAAAACCCGCCTTCCTCTTTCCGGAAGCGCCAATCGATCTCGAAGATGAGGGCATGTATGGTGCGCGGGCTTGGTGGCGACTTAATATGGCCCAGCTCATGCAGATGTCAGCATCTAACTCCTTTGACAAGATGCGGGATGCCGTTCCGGACGGGATCGATGAAGCTCGCGAAAAGCTATGTGCCTGCATCGAACAGTGTAGAACGCAAAAGAAATTGCCTAATCTTCAGATCGTGTTAGGCGGATTCTCCCAAGGAGCCATGTTGACTGTCGACACTGCGCTCCGAGGCAACGTTGGGCCAATCGTTGGTCTTTTAGTCTTCTCGGGAGCACTCATCTGCGAATCGCGATGGAGAAACGCGGCGTTAGCCAAACCGCTTTCGATACCATTGGTTCAAAGCCATGGAATCGTTGACCAAATCCTTCCTATCTCAACCGGTCGATGGCTACATAAACTCCTGCATGACATCGGATGCACCGGCGACCTCGCTGAGTTCCAAGGTTCGCACACAATCCCAAGCGAGGCGCTGGCGAGTACGGCCAAACTCTTGGCATCGATAACGCCTGCGACGTAGCAACTATCTAAAAAAATCGTTCGCCTGCAGCGTTCTTCAGCAAGCTCATGAATCTTGTTGCTTTGTGAGTGAGTAATGGGATAATACGCGGTTGGTCTCCCAATTACGGAATTGTTCCGACAGTTGGTGAACCCCAACTTGACCTATTCACGTTGGGGAAAACTGCATTCTCTCGATATTAGGAGCTGAAGTATGTTGCGACGAAAATTGGCTTTGACTTTGACCCTTTGTGCGGCCATGCCGTCCGCACTGCTTCAAGCGGATAGCGGTTTGACGGAAGGTACACCCGACATTAAGCACGCCGGCCCGATGGCTTTCGCTCCGCATGGGATACTTCTCGTAGGTGACACGCTCAATGCTGCCATCTATGCAATTGATACGGGGGACGATCAAGCCGCTTCGGGTGAAAAATTGTTAAACATTGAGGGGGTTAATCAAAAGATCGCTGCAATGCTTGGCTCCGACGCCTCCGAGACTGTCATCAACGATATGGCCGTCAATCCCGTAAGCGGGAATCTGTACCTGTCTGTGGCTCGAGGCCGCGGACCAGATGCGGCGCCGGTAATCTTCAAGGCAGATTCCAAAGGCACTCTCTCCCAATTGAATCTCAAGAAAGTCAAGTTCAGCAAAGCAGATATCGCAAATGCGCCTGCACCCAAGGAGGGGCAACGCAATCCTCGGTTGAGCGCCATAACCGACCTGCAATACAAAGATGGAAAAGTCGTAGTAGCTGGGCTTTCCAACGAAGAATTCGCTTCCAAGCTTCGAGTCCTTAAATACCCGTTTGATGGAAGCAGCCAGTCGACAAGCGTTGAGGTATACCACGGAGCACACGGCAAGCTAGAGACGGCGTCACCCGTACGCACCTTCACGACCTATGAAGACACGGTCTTGGCTGCCTATACATGTACGCCACTGGTGTCTATTCCCATGGAGGAGCTCAAAGACGGGACCAAGACCAAAGGGAAAACGATCGCTGAACTGGGAAACATGAATCAGCCGCTCGATATGATCGTTTACAAAAAGGGCAATCAAGACTTCTTGCTCATGTCGAATTCGGCTCGTGGTGTGATGAAGTTAAAACTGAGCAAGGGAGATATCGATTCAACGAAGGCAATCGAATCGAGAATCGCGACCACTGCCGGTTTGCCTTATGAGACCCTAAAGGATCTGAAGGATGTCGTGCAGCTTGATAAGCTAAATGCCAATCAAGCCGTGTTGCTCGTGAACAACGCGGGTCGATTGGATGTTAAGACGATTGATCTGCCATAGTATAAATCCAAAACGTCCCGCCCATTCGGGCGGGACTGTGGGGTAGGCTTCCAGCCTGTCAGTATTGACGCGACAGGCTGGAAGCCGATCCCACAGTCCGAATCGTCAAACCCTGAGCCGTAGGCGACTGTTGCCTGAGGAGACTCTCTTGTACAGCACCTTACTTACCTTTTTTCTCCTTTGCGCGTTCGGCTCAGATGACTCCATTACTAACCGAGAAACCAAAACTCAAAAGCAACGAATAGGTAACTCTTCGATTTACGTCGAGTTTCGTGACGCGCCCGAATCAGCAACGTTTGCAGTAATGGGACTTTCCAAACTTGATCTCCTGCAAAAGTTGAAGCCAGCCGAGTTGCAAAAAAGCCTAACGGTTCGTGTGCATCATCCGGGTAACTCCCACACGTTGCCGACGATGCTTGGAACAGTTTCAGTAACAGATACCGAACTACGTTTTGCAAGCCAATTTCGATTGAACCCCACTATTCAATATCGAGTCGAATTGGACACGCATTTGGTCGATGGCCTTGACCAAGAGGCAATCGTGTTTTCACCTCGCCCCAGAAATCGACTTGCCGCCACGACGGTCTCTGCCGTTTATCCCTCGGCTGATGTATTGCCTGAAAACGTGCTGAAGTTTTACGTCCACTTTTCAGCGCCCATGAGTCGTGGCGAAGCGTATAAGCGGATCCATTTGATTCGAGAAGGCCTAGAAGTGGCCTCGCCATTTCTCGAATTGGGGGAAGAACTTTGGGACATCGAACAAAAACGTTTCACGTTGTTTGTCCATCCTGGCCGAATCAAACGGGGCCTGAAACCACGCAAAGATAGCGGAACGCCGATGACCGACGGCAAAGAGTATACTTTGCGAATTGACGCAGACTGGTTGGCTGCGGATCAGCAACCGTTGGCTGTAGGATTCGAAAAAAAGTTTCGAGTAGTCGGTGCAGACAGCACGCAACCCGATTTCAAAAAATGGAATGTAGCCGTACCGAAGGCGAATTCAAATAATCCCGTTTCGTTGACCTTTGACGAGCCGCTAGATCACGCGATGTTGAATCGCATTGTGCGAGTGCGAGATAATTCCAATGTCGAGATGGTTGGTACGGTAACTGTCAAGGACAAAGAAACCGTATGGTCTTTTGAACCCAAGAAGCCTTGGAGTTCTGGCAACTATACTATTGTCTTGGATGCGATTATTGAGGATCTAGCGGGCAACAGTCTGTCAAGACCCTTCGAAACAAACGAACAAGAAATCGAATCCCCTTCAACCGTTGCCGCTGAAATGAAAATTTCGTTTGTCATTCCGTAATACAGGTCCAATGAGGTGATCGTAGGCTGGGGCAAACTATTTCTTTCGACCCCGAGATTGACCGTTCTGGCCTTCTTGTTGCTGATTCATCAGTTGTTGTTGTTGTTGTTGTTGCTGCTGTTGATTCAGCTGCTGTTGTTGCTGATTTGGATCGACATTTTTTGCGTCTTTGCCGTTTGCTTTCGCTAAGGCCATTAACGCTTTTTCCATGGCCGCGCCGTTTGCCCCGTCCAGTTTGATTACTTCAATGGATCCAGTTGGCTTGGCTGCTTCATCCAATTGAGTGATCATTTCGCAGACCAATTTGAGTAGATCTTCACCTTCAGCCGAAACGATAATCGAATTGGTTATCTTGTCGACACCCATCGATAACAGACCCGAAAAACGATAATTCATTCCACCATCGAAAATGGAATCCGAGGACGAACCGCGCTTGGTCTCTTTGGATCCGCCGTCACCACCACCACCTGCTTTCTCTTTTTCGAACGCTTTGTCGTTGGTGCTAAGCAGATCGCGATACGCTTCTTTGATCGCGTCGACTACAACCTCTGCTTTCGAAAAATCGACATGCACCAGTTTCGAGTATCGGAGGGTCTTCCTATTCGTCTTTTCTGGGACGTCCCAAAGTCGAATCAATTCCTCAATCGTTTTGAGCTGAACATCGTTAGCACCGATAACGATTAGCGAATTCGTGTCGTTATCCGATAGGAACTTGAGCTTACGTTTTTTACTCAGTTGCGGATCTTCATTTTTCTTTTCGGACGGCCCGTCGAAACCAAAGAAGAAACGGAATGGATCATTATTGGACTCCTTTTTGTCTTCTTTGTAATAGTCCTCAAGATTCCACTTCACCCAGCTGGCTTTTGAGTTCTTGATGTAATAGACCTCGTAATTGCGCAACGGCGGAGCGTTATCGATCATCATCTGTTCGAGGCGACTTAGTGCTTCGGTATCATCGCCCATCAAGACCAAGTTACCCCTTTCATCAAACGTAATTTGAATCGGCGAAACGGGGCGAGTCGTTTTGCCGGTAGACTCCTTACCTTGATTCTCTTTATCTGCATCTGCAAAAACGAGCTCGGCTGCAGACTGGGACGTCTTCCTGGTAGATGGACTTGGCACGCGGTTCGAGTTTTGATCATCGCCGTCGTCGTTTCTAGGCAGTTGATTTGAAGCCGAGAGGAAACCGGATGGCACACCGATTCGAACCAAGCGTTCGTCGTAACTACCGCCTTGATTCATCGAAACCGCTTCTGCTTTTCCCTTTGGATCACGGGGCGGTTTTGGCTTATCAGCCTTTGGTGAATCCGCATTCACTGCCGGCGATTTCTTGGTGTCGGCTGGCTCAAACTGCTCTTCACTTGGTATGACCAAAGGCGTTGGCGATATCTTGCTCCAAGCTTGTTGCAATCGTTTCAAATACTCTTTCGTTTCGCTAGACCGATTCGCATCGATAACTCGCACTCGACTAGAATTCCCGCCCGCAGGCGGCAGTTCTCCTAATTTGACCAATAATTTATTGACTTCCGAACGCTCGAGATCGTTTGCCCAAATAAGCACTTGATTGTCCTGCGAGTTCGCGGCGACTCGAAAGGCGTCCGTAGATGTCTCTTTCTTGCTATTGTTGTAGCCGAATGGATCGTAGTAGCCATAATTCCTTCGGGAGTTGTCGTCTTTCTTTTCTTCGTTACCCATCAAGAACTTGATGGTACCAACAACATCTTCCGCTCGGAGTCGACGCAATTGAATTACATCTACGTCGCGAGCGGATCCGTCCAGACGTTTGATCGTTTGCTGGATCGCGTATTGATCGGCAATGGACGCATGAGCAATGATCGCTTTGTTTTTTTCATCGACCTCCAAACGCGTTGTCGGCTCAAGCACATCCATCGATAGCAGAGTAGCCACCAGTTGTTTCGGATCCAATGAGCTGAGGCGATAAACCTTCATTCGCGATTCGAGCATGCTCATCGAATCGGCGTTTTCATTGGGAACATCAATGCGTCTCACGAATGCGGCAATAATTGCCATCTTGTCGGGCGGGGCGGATGCGATCACGCTATTTCGTCTAGCGTTGGCGACAAGATAGATATCTCCTTTATCCTTTGGCTTAGGGGGTGGCGGAACACCTTGCTGTTGTCGCTGTTGTTGCTGTTGCATCATCATCTGCTGTTGCTGCTGAGCCATCATTTGTTCTTCAGGGGAGACTGGACCAGTTTTCTTTGCAGTCTCTAATCCGAGGAACTGTCTCAATTGGTCCTTTGCGTCATTGGCGCGAACGAACTCCAACACAAATTCGCGCGCTAGCCCTTCCAACGCGGCCTGCGATTGCTCTTCGTTCAGAATGCGATTCAGCTCGGACAAATTTGCAGCCGTATCCATGGCCTCAAGACGATTGGTCGCGGCCAAAGCATTTAGCTCGCCATTGGCGCTAATCAATGGCTTGAGTTCCGCCACGACATCAGCGGCAATCAAAGTGTTTAGCGAAAAGGAGACCCGGACGAAACGATGCGGAGGCAGCGAATCTAGTTTTGAGACATCGACCTTGGGAACTTGCGCTGTATTGATTCCCTTGGTTTTCAATACTTGGATGATCCCGTCGAATTCTAGCATCGTAAAGCCACGAGCCAAAAGGTGCCGATTGATGAGATCACGCGTTTCTTCGAGGGAATGCTTTCGTTGGGTCGCTATATTCAAATAATCGCCCGGTAGTTCTTGCCAATCCAAGGACATGCTGGAGACTTCCGAAAGCCAACGCATGAGATCAGGCCACGCTTGATTGCGAAACTGAAATTGCAACATGCCCTGCCCATCTGGTTTGACGTCAAACTCTCGTTTGTTTGGAGCTTCGGGCGGCTCGCTTTTGCGTTTGATTGCCTCCGGCGCAGAGCTTTCGCCGGGCTTGGCTTCACCAGGCTTGGCTTCGCCAGGCTTCGCGTCGCCAGGCGGAGCGACTGGAGCTCCGGATACCGGCGGAGTGCCAGGGACGACTCCGTTTGGCATTCCCGCTTTCATGGCTTCTTTCATGGCCTTGCGAGACACGACCTCGTTTGCATCCTGTCCATTTACGACAGTAAAAGTTCCATCGCACAACAGCCAGATGGTCAAAAGGACGTTAGTGAAAAAATTGTAGCTGGGCGTTCTCATTTAGCTTATTCCGTTTTCGGTTTAGTAGGCGCAGAGTATCTAATTTCATTCTTAGCAAGCAGCTTTCGCCACTGCTGAACTGACTCGACTTGGCTCTTGTCAGGATGGTAACCGAGATTCTTTCCGGTAATACTTTGGAGTTGATTGAACGCTAGCACACGCTCGTCCATCAGTGGGCTAGACAGGGCCTCCACGAGCATTTTATCAGCGCCGGCTGACAATTGCTCTTGAGAAGGTGGAACTAAAAGAGACAAAATCGAACTCACCCGATTCGGTGAAGCGACGCGGATCGCATGAACCAATGCGACGCGATGTTCGTCGGGACCGAGCGATTGCGGGATTTGAACCAATAAGGATTGCCAATGGCTATGCAAAGTCTTCCGATTGAAGACTCCCTCCGGTTCAAATAGTCCATCGTACCGCCCTAGCATCATGCGCGTTCGGGTTGCCAAAGCCGCAGTTTCAAATTGCCGATGGCTGGTGAGTTCTATTAACTGTGCTTCGATTTCGCCAGCGACCTTGCCTGTGAGCACTTTTTGCAAGTCCTTGGCTGCAAGTTGATCGATGGGCCGACTATTATTTCTAAACCAAGACGGAGTCTCCGCCAATTCCTGTGTCTCTGACACCGCACCCTTGTCCCAATCCACGTACTGTCCTACAGCCAGCGTCCCTTTGCCGTCAGGGAGGCCTGACTGCTTGGTTGAGAACCGGAGTGAACCCTCTACTCCGATCAATCGCACCGTGGATCGGGATTCGATAATACCGGCTTGAGCCATGGTATCTGTGCAAATTGACCAAACATTCTGCAATTCTAATGCGCAGCTTCCATCCGCCGCCGAGAAGTGAATGGAAAGCCCAAGTCCGTTGCAATCCATTTGCATATCTTGGGCATCAGGCGTCGCGAAGAGCAAGATGCGACCAGAGCGCAATTGAATTCTAGGATTAGGGCTTTCTTTGACTTGCTCCAAATCATTCTCACCAACAACCAAAATGCGAATGCCCGGCTCAACCCGCAATTCGGTCCGTTGGGTTGGTGGCACCACGATTCGTTCCCCTGCATTCACGAAATCACCGGGGTTCATGCGTCGCCAGGAGGCTACCGATTCATTTTCAGCTTGGCCGAATTTCAAGACGATGGACTCGGAAGAGGCATTCGTTTCGGGAAGCCACTGGATTCTATTTTTTGAAGCTGGAAAGGCAGGCTTTATCGATGTGTTCGAAAGGATCGCATCGGAAATTTTCTCAGGGCTCCCAGACGGAACTGGGCCCCCAGACGGAACTGGGCTCTCAGAAGGGACTGGCGGTGCACTTTCCAATTCGGAAATATTCGCATCGGTGGCCATTGAGTCCAAAGAGTCTACCAGCGGAACCGTTTTGGCCGAAAAAGTCGATGATGAATTCGGCTCTTTCTTTCCAACCGAAAGGTCGCCTTTGCGTGTTTTTGCATCAACGACCATCTCAGGCTTTCGCAATAATTCACGTACACGATCGACAGGTCCAATCGCCATCGCCCCGACACCAACGAGTGCGGCCAAAAGTGAAAAGGCTATCGCGGCAGTCTTCAGCCAACCCCGATCACTACCGATCAAGTACTCAGGGACTTGACGCCCTAATCCGTCATTCAACTCGATTCCCGATCCTCTTAGCTCACCATTTGGCTTGCGCACGGACTTAGCAGGCTGCGCAATCGCGGCCGTATTCTTGGATTCGGATGCCGTTTCCCCAGCTGAACCAACCGCATCAATTCTTCGGATTCGCCCTTTTGTGTCGATGGACGCCGAGCTGGATGCACTGTGCGGTAAATTATGAATTCGTTGACGAAGTGAGGACGAGGCCGGCGCGGGAATGGATAACGCCCGAGATAAAATCTGATGGCAACTCCCGATTTCGCTAAGAAGTGAATTGTTTTCGAGGCACTTGCGTTCCATTTCCGGCAAGGTCTCCATGGGAATCGTGTCGTCTAGGAATTCTGCGACCATATTCGCTTCGAAACCAAACTCGCGTGCATCAACCGGGATTGGGGCAAGCTTTCGATTTTGCATTTCGTTGACAATTCGATGCGAGATTTGCTGCGCAGTAGAACTATCCTTGATTTTTGCCTCTAGTACCGCGGCGTCCTTGGGATCCAATACGCCATCGCGATAGGCTAATAGGGTTCGTAATGTCAGTCTCATCGTATTCAAATCCAGTGGGTTGACTTCAATCGTTTATTAGATAGAGACGTTTGGCAGACTAATCCGTACAACAATCACTCAACTTTTTAAAAATCAACCAAATGCAAAATGCATAAACGTCAACGTTCGACGAACCCCAATATAGACAAGTTTTCTATATTCTGCAAATTTTCACAGTTTTAGGCGAGCTTCACGCTCGGTTACAAAGACTTCGTGCTCTGGCTACGAAGTTCTTTCAACCAATGGAATAGATCTGCCGGCCATGGCATTCGAAAAGCTAACGGTTCATCCGTCATTGGATGTTTCAATTCTAGGGTTGCAGAATGCAATGCCTGCCTGGGTGCTTTGCTTCGATCCTCGATTTGGTCTCCGCTAAGCGAGCGGTTGTAGATGCTTTCGCCACAAAGCATATGTCCCGATTCGGACAAATGAATTCTTATTTGGTGAGTACGGCCAGTCTTCAATTCGCATTCCACTATGGAGTATTCCCCAATCGATTCCAAAGGGCGAATGTGAGTTACTGCGCGCTGTTCGGTTGGATCTTCTTCACCTCCCGCAGGTTTTGATCCTCGTTTGCCGTCACCTCGATCTCGTACCAAAAGGCTATCGAAAGTTTGCGATTGGGGATGGCCATGCACCACAGCATGGTATTTCCGAATTACATCGTGCTGTCGGAATACTACGCCAAGCATCTGCGCAATGGACGGCGTTCTTGCAAATACCATCAGTCCACTAGTATCGCGGTCCAACCGATGGACTGCGATCACTTCAAATTTCTTCAATCGATTGATTCGCTGACGCTGCTCATCATGAGCTGACAAACGCCCCTTGGTTTGACGTGAAGCAACCCTTTCTTTGGCGACAGGGGCGGCTGAAGTACGAGACTGAAAATGTGCTTCCAAGCTTAGCGGCAACAGTTCTTCAAGAGTTGGTTGCAGCTGCTTACGCTTTTCCTTGAGCAAACGCTCTTCGAAATGGCGAGTCGAGGTAATGCCCGGTGGCTTTTCCACAACCACAATAAAATCGTCGACGTATACGATCTTCACGTGGGACGGCTGAACGGGCTTTGGGAGGGACTCATTCCAAAGCTTAATAACATCTTTCTCGGTAACTTTGCGGGCCTGGTCCAAACAGAGGTTGCCATTGACTTGAACGCGGCGTTTGAGGATTGCCTCGCGGGTTTGTCCCCAGCTCCACTGACTCATTCGCTTTTTGATGGCGGATCCAAGTGTCTGACCGCAGTCCTCCTCACTCAGATGAAATAACTGGAATGGAGCTTTTTTTTCGTTGGACATAGATGGCATTGGCTATTGCCAAATGCGGTCGGCATTCATCCAACTTGCACCCGATTGCAATGCACCTGCGACCGCATCATTGGCTTTGAGATGGCTGACGGTTTCCCAAGAGTCTACCATCACACCACCACTTGCGGTAACGACCCAACCCTGAACAGTTTGGATGAAACTGCATTGCGGATCGATAGAGGTGGGAATTACAAACTTGGCAAGTTCGACACTTGCCGTTTTGCCCATAAGTCCGGAGAGATCACAATGGGCCATGGACTGCATTTCTTGCGATTCGATCAATGCCGCCACGATGCACATGTCCATTACGTTTCGCAAATCACCGAAAACGGTGTCCTTGGTAGAAAGCTCGTCCAGTTTACTCGTAAAGAGGTCAGCCCATTTCTTGGCCAGGCGGTCAGGCTTGCCCGATTGTTTGAAGGTGCCGTCATTTGCAACTTGCTCTTTCTCCGTTAGCGTTTTGATCCCTCGGCCGGAGATCTTCCAGGCCATACGATCTTTGCTGTGTTCGATGGCTGAATAGTCACATGCCATCCACCATCTCGACTGAAGTTGTGTCTGGTTTGATTGTTGAGTTACCATTTCGAGATAACTTGGCAGTCCGGCTACCGGCGGCCTCGCGAGGTTCATACCATAAAGCTTCATGCGAAAATCCGCTGCTAGGATGACACGTGCCATATGACTGTCAGCTGGCAAACCGTCCAGTTTGATTTGCTGTGGACCGAAGGCTGCGACCATCGCCGGTTCGAGCACTCGCGGATTATCGCTCACGCTCGGTCCGGCTTGCTTCAAAAGCCGTTCCAGTTTGACAACACCCTCCTTGGTTGGTTCGATGGAAACTGAAATACCGGTTTGACGTGCATCTTGGACGGTCCGAAAAGCGCAGAGCAAATCATCTAGATTGAGAACCGGACGACCACTTTTCGAACCCACCACCGCGCCATTCGCACCGATCTTCCACGGTTCAGCCGGGCCTGATAAAACAATGTCTTGTCTCTCGGGATACACGAATACGTTTTCTATTCGCGTCAACCCACCCAAAAAAAGCACTTCTTCCGGCAGCGCCTTGTTTTGCTCGATGCTCGAAAGAACTATCTTCTTAAGATTTTTCAATGAAATGAGGCGACGGTCGGTGGCTTGATTGAGTTCACCCTTTGGACCAAGGATGCGAGCACGGAGATCGGCCAGGGCCTGAGTCTGTTCCTCGTCCGTCGCTGTTTGGAGGACGCCATCGGGGCGAATGCTTACCCCCCCAACAACTCGATTAGTAAAACCGAAACCACCGCCACCGAAACCACCACCACCAAAACCACCTCCGCCCCCGCCCTGTCCGCCCCCGCCCTGACCGCCACCGCCAGCCTGCGCATGAACGGAAGCTGTCCAGGACATCGAAGAGACTGCGCCGACCACAACGATCATGGCGATCGATAGTTTCAGTCGGGCACAGTACGCCACCGATCCGTGCATGCTCAAACTTCGAAAACACATAATCGAAACTCCAAAAGAAAGAGGGTGACAAATTTTTTTGATGAGAAACAATACAAGATTGGCGGGAGTAGCCACCAACCCAACTGTATCCTATTGTTGGGACGCACGGACCGGATTTCTAGTCTCGGAACCGTCATTCAGACAAAATCTTACCTCTAAGAGTAATTTCGGCAGCCCAACGATGCAACCAAACAATTCGTCGGCGTACCTCATTATTCGACAAGGACTGCGTTGGACAGACGTTTTTCGCCTCGAACCAGGCCGGCAGTTTATTATCGGGCGGGCCTCGTCGAACGAAATTCCGATAGCCGACGAACGATCCAGTCGACGGCATGCCGAAATTTTTTTCGATGAGGGGGACTGGCGGGTTCGAGATTTGGGCTCCCGAAACGGGACGTACGTCGATGGCCAGAAGCTGGAAAATGCAAAATCGCTGGTTCCGGGTAACCAAATAACGGTCGGATCCTGCAGGTTGACTTTTGCAAAGTCGCTCGACGAAGTGGTTCCTCCCCTGGAAGTTGAGGAATCGGCCCCACAGTCCATGGCACAAACGCAATCGGAAATTCCTGCAATAGTTCATCGCCAATCCAAATCCTCAATTCTTGATCCCGATTCGCTGAAGCTCGAATCGAATGGGCCGAAAAACGCGTATGCGGTATCTCATCGACCGATTCCCGCCGTCGCCACCCAGCTTTTGCAACTGGCATTTGATCTCGCTCGCGAACTATCCGTTGCGTCGGCCTGTGAACTTGCGCTGAATAGGCTGATGCACTCGACCGGCAGCTTTTCGGGTGGAGTCTTGAAAATAGAGGTATCCAACAAAGAAACCTCGACTCTTCAAACGACGGTTTTGGCGGCTTTGCAACGCAACGGTAAGGCATACCATCCCGTTTCGGAAACGCTTATTACTAACGTTTATCGGGACGGCGCGGCCATTTTGGCCCGCAATGTAAGCTCCGATGCACACTTAGTTGGCGGCAAAGGAGCCTCCTCGTCCATGTCGACGAATGCAAGCCACGTGTTGACAACCACGAGCATCATTGTGGCACCCATGCGCATCGGTGATCAAACGATTGGGCTAATTCACCTCTACTCACGGCACGGCGAACCAGACTTAACACCAGACCATTTGGAAATAACCTTGGCCGTGGCCGACGTGTTAGCCGTTTCCCTAGATAATATTTTTCGTCAACAGTCACTTGAATCGAAGCTCAAGAATTCTCGAAGTCGCATAACCGAACTTGAACAACAACTTGGCCAGACGGTCGAATGGATAGGTCCATCCGCAGCCCTCAAGCAAATCCGGGAACAAGTACAACGCGTCGGACCAACCCATGCTACCGTCCTCATCCGCGGTGAAAGTGGAGCCGGCAAAGAACTGGTCGCCAGAGCGATCCATGACTCGAGCCTCCGCGCGAATGGACCTTTTGTCGCGCTCAATTGTGCCGCGCTCACTCCCACGCTTCTTGAGAGTGAACTATTCGGCCACGAAAAGGGGGCGTTTACCGGTGCAACCGATCGCAAAATTGGAAAGTTCGAACAAGCCAGCGGCGGTACGATTATGCTCGACGAGCTCGGCGAAATGACTTCTGAGATACAAGCCAAGTTTTTGCGCGTACTCGAAGGCAAAGCGTTTGAACGCGTTGGCGGCAACAAGCCCGTACAAGTCGACGTACGTGTCATCGCCGCAACCAATCGCGATTTAGAGCAAGCCGTTCGCGAAGGCCATTTCCGGTCGGACCTTTACTTTCGACTGAGAGTTATTGAACTGCTGGTGCCCCCACTTCGGCAACGGCCAGAAGACATCATGCCCTTGGCAATCTACTTTCTAAATCAGTTTGCTGCGAGGTCAGGACATGGTCCTTCAGGGTTTAGCGAGCGATCCAAGCAAGCGATGCAAGTTTACCACTGGCCCGGCAATGTTCGGGAGCTGCGCAACTGTGTCGAACGGGCCTTCGTATTGTCGAATGGACCGCTTGCGGAGCCCGAAGACTTAGCCCTCTCCTACTTGCAAATCCCAGGTCTAAAAGCCATGGAAACTGCCCCAATGACCACGATTCAGTATCAGGAAAAAACGATCGAAGAGTTGGAACAACAGCACATCGAAGCGACACTGGAATACACTGCAGGACAAAAGAATCGCGCGGCAACGATCCTGGGAATCGAACGATCTACCCTCGATCGAAAACTCAAAAAATTTCAGGGATAGAAGACCGCCTCCGTCATAAAAAAGCGGGCTGAACTTTCATCAGTTCAGCCCGCGTTTTCGCAACATTCCCATGGGACGTGAGGTTCGCCTACGCACTTTCTTTGCGTTGCGGAACACTCTTATAGTGCCTCAGCTTGCCGTCGGTAGCATCGACGTCGATGGTATAAATAGTGCCGGCCTCTTGGTCGGGCAATTCGAACATGATGTCCATCATGACGTCTTCGATAATACCACGCAGTCCACGAGCTCCGACATTCTTAATGTGCGCCTTTTGGGCGACCCCTTTCAATGCGGCTTCCGTTAAATGCAACTCGCAGTTTTCCATTCCAAAGAGCGCCTGATATTGCTTCAACAACGCGTTTTTAGGCTCGTTCAATACCCTGATCAGGCCAGCCACGTCTAACGGCAAAAGAGACGTAACTACCGGCAGACGGCCAACCAATTCCGGAATCATCCCAAATTCTAATATGTCGTCCGATTGTACTTGGGCAAGCAATGAGGCTACGTCGCCGTCCTCTCGAATACTCGATCCCGGTCCAAAGCCAAGGGACTTCTTGCCTAGTCGCTTACGAATGATGTCATCAATACCGACAAAAGTTCCACCGCAGATGAAAAGGATGTTGGTCGTATCAAGCTGTATGTACTGCTGTTCAGGATGCTTTCGTCCGCCTTGAGGTGGCACGTTTGCGACTGTCCCCTCAAGCATTTTTAGCAAAGCTTGCTGAACACCTTCTCCGGATACATCGCGTGTTATCGAGACATTTTGACTGGTTTTCCCTATTTTGTCGATTTCGTCAATATAAAGAATTCCCCGTTGAGCTGACTCGATATCGAAGTCAGCTGCATGCAACAACTTCAATAACAGGTTCTCCACATCTTCGCCGACATAACCGGCCTCCGTAAGCGTCGTCGCATCACCGATTGCAAACGGGACATTCAGCATTTTGGCCAACGTCCTAGCCATCAATGTTTTCCCGCTTCCAGTTGGGCCGACCAGCAAGATATTTGATTTTTCTATCTCGATGTCGGAACCGTTCCAACCGGCTGTCAAACGTTTGTAATGATTGTGGACAGCAACCGCCAACGCTCGCTTTGTCGGCACTTGACCGATCACATACTGGTCGAGATGTTGGACGATATCCCGAGGTGTAGGGGTCTCGCTGAACAACTTTTTGGATGAAGGCCGACGACGTTGCTCTTGATCCAGAATGGACTGGCAAAGCTCAATGCACTCCCCGCAAATATAAACGTCCCCTGGCCCCTCGACGAGAGGACCTACGTCTCGATAGCTTTTACGACAGAACGAACAAAAGGCGTTCTTTTTCGTGGTACTACCGCTGCTGCCGCCGCTACTATTGCGACGACTGGCCATGACATCCTTACTTGAAGGCATTTTCGACTCCTTAACTAATTGGCCATGCTCTGAGCAGCGGAGAAAAGTCTCCAGAGGCTCATTGGTGGCGGTAGGGTGGACAGTTTTATGTGGAAGCTCGATTGGTTGTTTCAAATAGCCCAATGGAGAGTCGGGGCTTTTGAATCGAACCGGGCATCCTTGTCCACAGTTTCGAGCCGATTGGTTTTGAAAAAAATTTGCGAGGAGAATTCTTCCTCGCGGTTCGGCCTCCCAGACCGAATGGTTTCAAGTATTCTTTTAAGTCTAACACACACAACCGCAAGATTCAGTTACTTTTTTTATCGCTATCTTCGACGTTCGAGTTGCTGGTTGGATTTTGGATTGATGAAGAGGGCCGACGAGGCTTCTCTGCTAACAACGATGTAATGTTTCGGAATTCTGCGTCGCTGATGTAACCTCCACTCCGCATTTCTTCGAAATTCTTTCGGACTAGATCGTCCAACCGCACGTCTTGGATGTTGGAACCGCGCAATCTTGACATCACATAAATTGCCAGCCAGCACACAGCCAACAAAACCAGAACACCAAGAACAGCCTGAAAGGTTGGACTGGATAGAAAGTTCCAAATCCCAATCGCCGGGTTTTGTGCAGTATTCATTGCGGTGAAAAATCAAGCAGGAGAAAAGATTCCTAAGTGACGCGATGTCCAATTACTTGATTCGTCCCGAGATTCCTTCTCGCTTGCTCGAACGTATCGTATGCAGTGGACATAACCTAAGTCTAGGTTTTTTAACCTGAAAATTATGTAAATTCCAGGTCCCCCTCAATCCATTCGCTCTCGCAGGCTATCCATTCGCTCTCGTAGGCTATTTCGATTGGGTTTGTTTCAGCCAATTGCGGCCAATCCCCCTTGCGATTATTGCGCACGCAATCAACTGAACCTGATGGAAAATTATGAGTGGCAACAGGATTAGCCCAACTTGCGTGGCTGGGAACAAAGTGCCTGCAATCGGCACGCCCGACGCTAAACTTTTCTTGGAGCCACAAAAAAGCAAAGCGATCGAATCCTCGCGATCTAGATCAAGCCAACGAGCTATTGCCCAGCAGGCAGCCATAACAACTGTCAGTAGCACAATACTGATCGCCAACATGACGAACAGACTGACGACAGACACTCGAGACCAAAGCCCCGCAACCACTGCGGCACTAAAAGCAGTGTAGACAACCAATAAAATCGCTGAACGATCCACAACGCCAACCAAGCTCTTATGTCGACCAATCCAAGCCGCAATCCGCGGTCTTAGTAAGTGCCCAACCACAAAAGGTAACAATAGCTGCAACGCAATGATCTTAGCGGAATCCACCGACACCTGTACCCGAACTCCCGGAACCTGCATGAAAATCGCTACCAAAACAGGCGTTAAGAACATCCCGAGCAAATTGGAAAGCGTGGCCGCACACACCGCCGCAGAAACGTTTCCCCCAGCAATTGCCGTAAAAGCAATGGAGGACTGCACCGTCGATGGCAGCAATGCCAAATACAATAACCCAGCCGCCAAAGCAGGATCAAGACCTGGTATGCGTATCAAAATCAGTCCTAGAATCGGGAACAATACGAAGGTAACCACCAACGTCGACAGATGAAGTCTCCAGTTAAGCACCCCGCCAAGGATGGCCTCTCGCGATAGTTTGGCCCCGTGCAAAAAAAACAACAATACGATCCCAGCGTTGGCCATCAAGTCAAATAAGATTGTTCCTCGACCGCTGCACGGCAAAAAAGTGGCCACTACTACAATGGCCATCAATGCCGCGACGAACGGGTCAATCACAACCAATGCTCGTTTCAAGGTCAGCATGTGGCTAAGTATGTATCGATCGAGTCAAGGTGCATACGAACTTCTTCATGCGAAAGAAACGAACCTAAGAAACTGTTTCGGGCCAGTGCAACCAAATCCCCACGATCCACAACACCCGCGTTCGCAATCGCTCTATAGTTTTCATTAAGATATCCCCCGAAGTAAGCCGGATCATCGGAATTGATGGTCGCTCTCAAGCCCTCACGCAGCATGAAGCCTATCGGATGGTTTCGCATTTCATCAACAACGCATAGCTTTAGATTGGAAAGCGGGCAGACAGTCAATGTCATGCCAGATCTTGCCAAACGTGTGACCAAATTAGGGTTTTCCATCGAGCGATTGCCATGATCAATACGCTGGACGTCCAATAGGTCGAGCGCTTCGGTTACGTACTCGGGTGGGCCTTCTTCTCCGGCATGCGCCACTTTCAGTAGTCCGCGTTCCTTCGCGGCGTGAAATACTCTTGCAAACTTTTTCGGCGGATGCCCCACTTCCGACGAATCGAGCCCCACTCCAACGATTCTCTCCAACCAAGGTTCGGCCAACTTTAGTGTGGCAAATGCTGATGCTTCTTCCATATGCCTCAGGAATGACATGATTAGCTTTGAGGTAATCCCGAATTCGGTTTTAGCTGCATTCATCCCCGCCAATATACCTTCGATGGCCACTTGAAACGGTAAGCCACGCTCGGTATGCGTCTGAGGGTCAAAGAAAATCTCTGCATGCAGAACGCGGTCCGCATGAATGCGAGTAAAATAAGCCCTCGTGAGTTCGAAGAAGTCTTCTTCCTTTTGCAAGACTCCAGCCCCTCGGTAATAGAGGTCAAGAAAGTCCTGAAGATTGGAAAAATTGTAGGCTGCCCGAAGGGACTCGATGCTGGTAAAGGGTAAATGGACCTTGTTCCGTTTTGCAAATTGAAACATCATTTCTGGTTCCAACGATCCTTCGATGTGCAAATGTAGCTCGGCCTTGGGCAACCCATCAATGAAGCGATCGTTGTTGAAGCGATCGTTGTTTTGAACTACTATTTCAGTCATTGGAACCTTGCTGCAATGCCCTTTTCATGTCCAAATCGGTTTTACTGCACCGTCAACTACACGACGGCGACGTTTGCAATGTTCGTTATTGTGTCCTAACCACAGCCGCTCGCAAAGCTAAGAAGCACTTCTTCAACGCGGATTATTCGATAGGTTGGCGCGATTGGAACGATTTGGTGGATCGGTTTGACTACGCTTTCGGACTTCTAACAACCAGGATTGGAAACGCAACCCTCGAGCATCTAGGCTAGAATGTGCAAACCTAGCGTGCGTTGCAGGAAACCGAACACTTTGGCGAGTTCCCATGTCTATATCCGTCGAATCGACTTCTGAAGCGCAGCCTGAGCCAAACCAAAGGGCTGAAGAGTCGCGACTTGACCCAGAGAAAACGGTAGTTCGGCAGGACGATCTTTTAGAAGCACCGGGCTTAATCCCGGACCAAAATTCGCCCTCCTCGTTCGTGGGGTTCCGGCAATCCGCATCGCATTTGGTCGGACAACAACTCGATCATTTCCTAATCGAGTCGCTCGTGGGTACCGGCGGAATGGGAGCTGTGTTTCGCGGTCGCGACACGAAATTGGATCGTGAGGTCGCTATCAAGGTTGTTCCTATTGCAGACCGTGGCGCCGAAGCAATGCGACGATTCCAAGTCGAAGCGCAAAGTGCAGCCAAACTGGACCACCCCAACATCGCCCGCGTTTACTACGTTGGAGAAACGGAGCAATGGAGTTATATCGTATTCGAGTTCGTGGAAGGTACCAATCTTCGCGAACTGGTATTGAGAAATGGGTTGCTATCCATTGATGATGCAGTCTGTTTGACACGTCAGGTTGCAGAGGCCTTGCAACATGCATACGAAAGAAAAGTGGTACATCGCGACATCAAGCCATCCAACATTCTGGTTACGCGAGCGGGACAAGCGAAACTAGTCGACATGGGGTTGGCCCGAAACACCGACCTCGACAAGCCGACAAACGATCTTACCGCAAGCGGCGTCACGCTGGGAACTTTTGACTATATCTCACCAGAACAAGCGCACGACCCTCGACAAGCCGATGTTCGAAGCGACATCTATTCCCTTGGCTGTACACTCTATTTTTTGTTGACCGGACAACCACCGTTTCCTGATGGAACCGCAATTCAAAAACTTCTCATGCACGGCACCAAGATGCCGGAGGACCCTCGATTGTTTCGCTCAGATATTAGCGACTCAATGATTGCCATCCTGCGCAAGATGCTGGCCAAAAGGCCATCGGATCGGTATCGAGAACCCATCGACTTAATTCACGATCTGCGAACTCTTGCCGAGTTGGAAGGATTGGTTTGGGCAAGCTCGTCGGATAATTTGGTCAACTTGCCTGCAGCCGCACAACGGACTTGGCTCGAGGCAACACTCCCGCTTCTCATATCGGTGGCTGCAATCTTCGCTACAACGCTTTGGCTTCAAAGCAATAGTTACTTAAGTGCGACATTTCGCATTCCCCAAGTTGACTTTCCCGACATTGCATCCTCGTTGACCGAGAAGTCAAATATTCCAAGTAGCGAGAACCCTTCTAAGACTAGCAAAGACTCGAACCTGAGCGAACCGATTCCAACGCCTACCCCAAGCCCACTGTCGAAGATTGCCAACCCGCTGCCCGACGATGCCACCGATCGAAGCACGGTTATCGTTGACCCTAGTGCGACCATCGATAGAGATAAGGGTACCATCCTCGTTCGATCGCTTGAGCAAGCGCTAGAATTTGCGACCAACCATTCGCAGATCAATAGGATTGTTATCAAATCGTCCACCCCCATCGGTTCGATAGCCAGCCTTAAGTCGACCTTGTCTGTCCATTCCAATCTAACCATTCAAAGCGAACCTGGGCAACGGAACCAGTTGATCATTGACGGCTCTGAACCGGCAACCGGTCCAGTTTCATCGCTCGCCTGGATTGAATGCATCAGTAACCAGCTCGTCCTCCAGGATTTGGACGTGATTTGGCGAGCGAGTTCGATGCCTCGGCGTCGCTCGCTCTTCTCCATTCGATCCAACGCATTTCTCCAAATCAGAAACTGTTCTATCACAGTACAACATGATCCGAATCCAACCATCGCAAGTGGGCTTGATTCCACAGTGGCAGCGTTTGGGTCGACCTTACCCTCGGTCATCGGGATTGACTCTGCATTGCAAGATGGTTTCGTCGATTCGACATCCAGCAACGTTGCAAAACTTCCCGTTCGGATTAGTTGCCATCAGCTTTCCTTACGAGGGCAATGTGATTGGTTGCGAATGCCTAGCCCCATACGCACGGAAGTGCAAATGGTAAACTGTTGGCTGGCAATCTCCGGTTCCATGTTTGAAATGAACGGAAGCCGAACCGCCATGAGAACCGGTATGCCATTGAGGATAGACTTTCGAAATCTGACCGCTTATACGCAGAGAGCTTGGATGCGAGCAAACTTTAGCAACGCACAGCCCTTTCCCATCCCATTTGTACGTACTGCAAAGGAATGTATCTTCGCAGGAAGCAGGTCATACATAGAGTGGAATGCTTCGGAATGCGATGACTGGGAGATATGGGACCAGAGCAACGAAGGGAATGAACTGACGCGATGGATTGATCTACGAGGAACCGACAATGTTTACGATGCGTTGACTCTATCCGACTACTTGACGGTCAAGTTGAGCAACGGCGTTCTAGAACAGATAGGGCTCGGATCGGACGCGAATTTAGTTAGCGAGGAACGCGGCGTCGAGACAATGTCCTCATGGCGAAAAAAACCCTTGCTAGAAGCGAATCGGATCCATGAGGCATCCTTCGAATCGTTGGAATGGAATCGCAGCGCGTTCCATCCTGGGTTTCAGTCCCACCAAGACTGAAACCATTTAGGCGACAATCTTCTACTTTTTCTTTGGGTCGAGATTCGCTTCCAGTTCTTCCGATGACACTTTCGATTCAACTCCGTTTTCTGGAATGTCAACGTGCGCGGACCAAAGCAACGCATTCAAAACGACTTTGCGAAAGTTGTCGTTGCCCCAGTTGTCATGAAAATGCCCACCGGTGAACCCGAATCCTCGACCGCCATCTGCTCTTTCGATCGACCACATCATGGCTTCGGCTCGGCCTTTGTTTGATTCGATGTGCGCATAAGGACCTTTCGGATAGACGTAGGGACCATCGCGAACATCATCCGCAGGCGAAGCCACGAGAATCGGTACGAATTTTGTCCCTCCCCAATCTGCATCGGCATTTCCTGGCGCATCGGAAACAAATCGCATATTAAAGTACCATTCGTCCTTGGACTGAAAAGGCTTGACGCCACGCGCAATGGGATGGTTAGGGAAAGCGTTGAATTGCGGCTCCCAGATTGGATTGCAGGAAAACATATTTTCGTAGTAGCCACCAATCCAGCGCTTGAATTGGACTCCGGCTTGATCAGGAATAATCTCGACGCCGTAATGCATGCATCCAATGCCGACCCCCTTTTGTACCCATTGGTCGATCATTTTTAGCCGTCTCCCCTCCTCTTGAACAGCTTCGTGTCCTTTTCCCCCATCCATGTAAAAAATGACGGCCGCCGCGTCCTCGAAAATGCTCTCATCTTTGGGCCAGCCGTTCAAGACAACCTCAGCCCTTATTCCTGGTACGTCCTTTAGACACTTGGCGAGCAATTGCACTCCAGCGTTGAATTCGTGCATGCGCGGGGGATGAGATGGCTTGCCAGCCATTAGCACGATCTTCTTTGACGCTTTATTCGGTTCGGTTTTGATGGCTACTAGTCTTCGTGCTTCTTTCGTTGCTTTGGCCAAGACGTCCGCAATCTTCACGGGTATGCCACCGTGTCGTTTCGATTCGTCCGCAGCCTCCATGAAAGCAAACATCTCGATCGTTTCTTCGGAAGCAATCGGCGCGTCTGCGCCATCAAAGAACTTGGTTATCTGGTGGACCAATGGTTCATATCCTTCGAACTTTCCACTCAAGTCGACTTTGGATTCACCAAAGACCACTAGGCCATAGTCTTTTGCCCCATCTCGCAAGCCACGGAATTCACCAATCCGTCCCGAATCCCAGATCCCGACAGCGGAATCGGTACCCGCGGTACTTATCCGCGTAACCTGTTGGCAACCCGTGCCCATCGCGGTGTAGAGTGCCTCGCAACCGTGCACCCCGTACCAATACAGATCAGGGTGTGTCGATTCCAATGAACATGGACTCCAAGCGATTGCGCCTCGAACTTGGTCCTTTAGTTTTGAGTCGACGCGGTGTTTCCAAATGCTTGGACTAAATCGAAGCGATGAACTGCTAAACCACCTCCCTTTGCATTGTTCCGCTAATTTCTGAATAGCAACAGCATCGACGAGTGAGCCAGCCAGCGGTTTGTCGATGTAAAGTGGTTTGCCGGCGCGAAACACAGGAATCGCTTGTTCTAGGTGGCGACGGCCATCGAGACTGGTGATGATCACGGCATCCACTTGGGCAATCAACTCGTCGATCGACCCGACCATCTTGACCCCGAGCGCCTCGAGGTCTTTCGTGTACTGGGGTACTCGCGTGTAGCTGCTTTCGATATCGGGACTACCACCCGGAAACGCAACGACTATTTGTTGCTTGCCAAGCAGTCCAGTGGCAACTGGATCGTTCCAAAGTTTTGCGAAAGCTGGTGCATGGGAAGTATCCAACCCAATCATGCCGATGCGAAGGGGCCCATCCTGTGCAACAGCGGATGATATGGTTGCAAACGCTATTGCGCAAACTGCGATATAGGCAAACGTTCGCTTCAAAAATGCGAATTCAACGAGCGATAGAGCTGTCATCTTGGAGACCGTGAATCGGTAAAGGGAGGGAATGATACGCATAGCTATTGCATCATCATACTCAAGTTCAGGTTCCACGAAGTGTAGCTCGGCACTCCGTGCCGAGAAAAACGAAACGGAGTGCCGTTCTACACTTGATGTACGCGCCCAGAATTGGACGACTAGCGAAAGCCGGTGTAACCTGGACTGCCACCTTCGGAGGCGAAGAACTCTGCCCAGATCGGCATGTGCGTACTGATCTGAAACGCCTGGTCGATCGACAAATTCAATTGCCGCAAGAAATCGACAACGCCCGTGCGACCCGTAAACTCATCCGTCGCTCGGACGGGGAATACGATGTTGTCGAGCATCGCTTCACCGGTGACCGTGGTGGGTATTCCTTCAAGTGCAAAGCGCATCCCAATATTCTGAAGGGAATGCATCTCGGTGTCCGAGTATCCGAAGTTGCCTAATAGAATAATGTCATCCTCGGATCTACCGTCCTGTCGAACACTTCGAATCAAATCCGGTAACAATTTCAACTCGCGACCGTTCGCGAGAGGATCCAAACGTAGGTTTACGAGCGTGAACGTAAAAGCCTTATCGATTGGCACCGCTTTGCAACGAAACCAACCGACCAGCGGATCGAACTCGATCAGCGATTGCGGGTCATCGATCGTATAAAGTTGTGGCCGATCGGTTTCTATTCGATCCGTGTCGAATAGAAATGCGTACTGCTGTTGATTGGGGGCGGAACCGACGCGAGGACCGATGCAGTAGTCGAAGCGTCGATCGCTTTGATTTACTTTGTCGAGCAATTCAGGCACTATGTTTTGCTGCTTGGACTGAATATGCTGCAAAGCGATTACGTCAAATTGCCGAATCATGCGAGCGACGGTTTCGACCACTGCGGCCTTCTTTAGCTTGGATTCTCCGAAACCCTCAAGGCTGAAGGAAGCAATACGAACAGTCGGTAATTGATTGGGACCAGTGGTTCGAGTCGCTTGAGTGCTGCTTGACACTACTGGCCACGGTGGCGAAGTTTTTGGAGCCGATCCTGCAGAGGATGAGGCTTCCGCCGCTAAATTGCTTGAACGAAAATGCTCGCTGAGAGAGGAATTGGAAACTAGTCGATTGGATGAGAACTCAGATACCTGACCCAGAGTTCGAATTGGACTGGTTGGTTCTGTGGGTGAGTTTGGGAAGTTGTTCGACAGCGTTGAAAACTTCGCCTGCAGTTTTTGCCAGACTTCCAGTGTGGAGTCGTGGAAAGCGATTGCGAAGCCACCGACGATTCCGACTATGACCACGTGACGTTTTTTGAGCGACTTCATGATGAATCTATTATCGGCAAAAAGTCCGTCGTAGCTAAATGTTTAACCGATCGAAGCCATAGCGTAGATCGCGGGCCCAAGGAAAACGACGGCCTAGCAGGACCACCGCTACGCGGGTTAAACAAGTCGCAAGGCATACCCAACGAAAAAACCTTCGCTGATTTTGCCAGCGAAGGTTTGTTTCGTTTCGGATTAAAGGTTCTTTGGTGGATTAGACCAATTCCTTTTTAGCCCCGATCAGCGTTCGAAGTCTTTCAGCCAAAAGACGCGCATCAAATGGCTTTTTGAAAGTCTCGTTGATACTTGAGCGATCAAAGCTCATTGTGTTGCCATCATCTGGCAGCAATGCAATAAGAATGATCTCGGTGAAATCCGCATTCTTGCGTAGGTTTTGACAGATTTGCAATGCTTCTAACTTGCCAACTGAGAAGTCGACAATCATGCAATATGGTTGGAAACTTTCCGCTTGGATTCCAGCTTCGAATCCGCTTGCAGCAACCGAAACTTTGAAGCTTCGTTCCTGCGGGAGTTCGCGCTTCAAGTTTTCGATCAAGACCTGATCTTGTGCAACGATCAAAACTTTGGCCATGGCCTCATCTTCCAAGTCCCCAAGCGGCATTCCATGCTCTTTGAGAAACCTGATTAGATACTCGCGGGGAATGCGTCGGTCTTGTGAACCGGGGATGCGGTACCCTTTGAGTCGGCCGGAGTCGAACCATTTGCTGACGGTTCTCGGGGCCACCTTGCAGATCTTTGCGACCTGGCCTGTGGTGAACACCTTCATATTTTTGGTCTCCGTTACCTTCCAATAGTGAGTGAGTCCGGGATAAGTACGATGCGTACTAACCCCATGACGGTATTTGCCCTTGTTGAGCTCGACAGTGATCGGTTTACTATCACTCCGAAGAGTTTTTGCAACCGATCCACAACCATGCGACAACTGGGTCTGGGCATTAACATCATTAGAACGACTCGTTCGCATTGCAAAACGCAAAGCTCCTTCTCTGCTATTTCGCGGCGAACCCTTCTGCATTGAACCGACTCGAACCCTTAGCCTGAGCATTTGACGAGCAACCGCACCCCTACGACGGAACGCATTTGCCCAACCCAAGCATTCGAATTCGGCTAACCAGCCGAGAAGACTGGGTGCAGAGAATCTGCTTGCACTATCGTTGCTTGCATGTCGAAACATGTGCGCAACGATAGCTGCATCCAAGAAAAAAGATCTTGGATTGCAAGCACGTTCCCCCCTAATCTACCTCGGCCGGCTTCTCAAAAAACTGGACTTGACTCTGTCGAGTTGTCCAGCGCAGAAAAAGCCGTCCTGCTCCTAGTTTCGTTTCAAATGGGGGGATTACTTTAGAAAGAATCTTCGGTTCGATGCGGTTGAGCCATTTCAACCTAAATGGAGGGCGATCCTCCAACTTATTAACGTAAAATTCAAATTGGATGTGAAATGAATCAAGTCCAATTGGGGCGAGAAAAGGTACTTGCTGGGTCCAGATTGCATTGTTGGGTAGCCATCGAAAGTGGCTCGGCGTCCTGACCGAGAAATCACGGCGGAGACCGCCGTGCCACTCTGTTTACCAACCCCAATTCCTAATCTGACAAAGTGCTAATGCATGGCCCTGATCGCTTCTTTGGTCGCGGCTTGGATGGCTTTTCTGCAATTAGGATTGTCAGCCTGACCGGTAACCTCATACAAAAATCGACTTGGATAGGTTGGTCTCGCCTTGCCCCACTTAAATCGCGACATCGGCAAGCAGAGTGATAGCTCATCTTGCGCTCGCGTCACTCCTACGTAACACAATCTTCGCTCTTCGTCGACGCCGTCAGCGCTATCCGTCAGGGATCGGCGGTGCGGAAGCACTCCCTCCTCCATCCCTACCATATAGACGAACGGGAACTCCAATCCCTTGGCACTGTGGTAAGTCATTAAAGAAACAGCATTCCTATGCAGTTCTTTTTCTTTCGGTGAACCAAACTCGCGACCCTCAAGTGTTACCTTCGCGAGAAAGTCTCCTAAATCTGGTTTGTTCGACTCGCTCTCATACTCCGCAATTGCGTTGATCACCTCTTCGAGCGAGCCTTTTCTGGCCGTCGCTTCTTCTGGATTGGGATACAAACGATTGATTTCATGCCTGTAGTGAATCGAATGGATGAAATCTCGGGCGGCACGGGTCATATTGCCTGAGTCCTCGATCGACTCCGCTTCATCATCTTCGTTATCGCTAGCTTTCGGATCGGCAGGTCGATCGGATGTATCGGGCTCGAACGTGGCGGCTGGGGACGCACTTGGGATACCTTTGAATTTTTGGGAGAATTCCTCATGGAGAAATTTCAGGCTATGGATGCCTTGCTGTGCGGCGGACGGAAGCGTCTCAATGAAGGCTTGGTCTTGCATGATCTTCCAAACGCTCGTGCCGGTGGCTACAGCTTGTTTGAGAAGCTTGTCGACGCTGGAGGCTCCCATTCCGCGTGGAGGTACGTTGATTACGCGGAGCAACGAGAGTTCGTCGTTCGGGGTGTCAATCCATTTAAAGTAGGCGAGGATATCTCGGACTTCTTTGCGATCGAAGAAAGACTGGCTGCCAGTGATAACGTATGGAACTTTACAGCGACGCAATTCCATTTCAAATGGTCGAGGCTGCTCGTTGGTTCGGAAAAGAATGGCAAAGTCTTTCGGCTGCGTGGCGAGATCCTTCTTGAGTCTTGCATCGATTTCCTGGACGACCCCTTTGGCTTCTTCGGCTTCATCGGGGAATTGGAGGATACGAGGCTGGGCACCGTTGGGGCGTGCAGCTCGCAAGATTTTGTCGTGCCGCTGCGTGTTGAAAGCAATGAGCCTATTGGCCATTTGCAAGATAGAATCGGTGGATCGGTAGTTGTCTTCTAGACGAACAACCTTCGCTTCGCTCCAGTCATTTTTGAAATTAAGAATGTGGCGTACCTCCGCCCCACGCCAGCCATAGATGGATTGATCGTCGTCGCCCACCACACAAAGATTGCGATGGTCGATCGCAAGGGCGCGAATGATGCGATACTGCGTTCCATTGGTGTCCTGGTATTCGTCGACAAGGACGTGATCGTACTTGGAAGCTTCCTCGCGACGAACTTTGTCGTTTTCGGTTAGTAGCTGTTCTGTGCAGACAAGCAGATCGTCGAAGTCGAACGCAGCATGTAATTTCAGCGATCGCTGATAGCGTTTGAAAGCGCTAGCGGCGATGTGCTCTTTGTCCGACGTGGCCGCCGAGTCGGCTTGTTCGGGACGAACACCTTGGTTCTTCCAGCGGCTCACGATACTTAAAAAGTCCGATGGTTTGAGCATGTCATCGTGCACTCGGATTTCGCGAAGTACGGTCCTGGCAACGCTTTCTGCATCCCCGCGATCATAAATCGTGAACTTGTCTGGGTAGCCAAGTTCCTTTGCATGCCGCTTTAGTATTTGAACGCAATGGGCGTGGAATGTCCCGACCACGGGACGAAGCGGAGCAGGCTGGCCGCGTCGAACTTTCTTAGGCAGTTTCAGCCGGTGGCTGATTCGTTCCTGCATCTCCATGGACGCTTTGTTGGTGAAAGTAACTGCCAAGATTCGATCAGGACGAATTCCGTTTCGGATTAGATTGGCCACGCGGAAAGTCACCACGCGGGTTTTTCCTGTGCCCGCCCCAGCCAAAACCAGGAGCGGACCTGAAAGGGTGTCGACTGCATCTTGTTGAGGTGGATTTAGTTCTGCCATGCAGGTCAATGTAGTGCAGACAATACTCAGGAAAAGCCGAAAAAGCAATTTTGGCCGGCGGACCTAAGTTATTGAAGTAGCCTGGGCAGCTGTTTCGTGGCCGACGCTGCTAGCGTCGGTACAGTTGCAGTCAGCATCCACTATGAAACAATCGTCATTATTCCAAAAGCAAAAACGGGACGTTGCGACCGAAACCGCTTCAGCGTTCACCCAAAGAGTTTGGCAGAAAAATGGCAGGTAAAAAATGCGGCCAGAGACTTGGCTGTTTTGTTTCCGAAACACGGGTTCCGAAACACGAAACACG